>NZ_AYXY01000003.1:0-653 GCF_000511935.2 Zhouia amylolytica AD3
ACATTCGATGGATAGATTTTCTAAGTTGGTTGCATCGATACTAGGAGCCGTGGTATCTTGAACAGTAATAGTTTGAGTGTGTGTAGTTTGAAGTCCACACTCATCAGTAGCGGTCCATGTTCTGGTCAGGGTATAGCTGGACGGACATGTTCCATCAGTTCTAACCTGATTATAAGTTACCGTCGCCGAACCACAATTATCGCTAGCGGTAAGTGTAGTGGCATCAGGTACTTCATCACATTCCACGGTAGCATCTGCAGGTAATGTTTCTACAAACTCAGGAGCCGTAGTATCTTGAACGGTAATAGTTTGAGTGTGTATAGTTTCAATGCCACACTCATCGGTAGCAGTCCATGTTCTAGTCAGTGTATAGCTAGACGGACATGTTCCATCAGTTCTAGCTTCATTATAAGTTACCGTCGCCGAACCACAATCATCAGTAGCGGTAAGTGTATCAGCCGTTGGCACAGCATCACATTCCACAGTAGTATCTACAGGTAATGCTTCTACAAACTCAGGAGCCGTAGTGTCCTGAACAGTAATAGTTTGAGTGTGTATAGTTTGAAGTCCACACTCATCAGTAGCAGTCCATGTTCTAGTCAGTGTATAGCTTGACGGACAGGTTCCATCAGTTCTAACTTCATTATAAGTTA
>NZ_AYXY01000004.1:0-549 GCF_000511935.2 Zhouia amylolytica AD3
GGTCACAATGATATTACACGGATCGGTATTGTCTGTGGTATCGACTCCGGTTACGGTAATATCACTATCACAGTTATCGGTAGCGGTCAGATCGACCATTGCAGGAATCTCATCGGTACACTCAACAGTCACATCTACAGGTGCTGCAGGCGCCAGTGGTGCTGTCGTGTCGGCCACGGTAATGGTCTGCGATACCGAAGCAGTATTGTCACAACTATCGGTAAAGGTCCATGTGCGGGTCACAATGATATTACACGGATCGGTATTATCTGTGGTATCCACCCCGGTTACGGTAATATTACTATCACAGTTATCGGTAGCGGTCAGATCGACCATTACAGGAATCTCATCGGTACACTCAACGGTCACATCAGCAGGTGCTACAGGAGCAACCGGTGCTGTCGTGTCGGCTACGGTAATGGTCTGTGATACCGAAGCAGTATTGTCACAACTATCGGTAAAGGTCCATGTTCGGGTCACAACGATATTACACGGATCGGTATTATCGGTGGAATCCACCCCTGTTACGGTAATATCACTATCACAGTT
>NZ_AYXY01000005.1:0-957 GCF_000511935.2 Zhouia amylolytica AD3
TATCTAACCAGTTTTGAAGCGCTGTAGTATTCCCGGCTCCATCACATTGTACGGTCAGATCACTTGCAGGAGTGGTGATGGTAGGCGGTGTATTATCAGTAATGGCATAGGTAGCTGTTACGGTCGCTTGATTACCGCAAGCATCGGTAGCGGTAAAGATGACCTCAATAGGAGTGGCACAATCAGAGACCGTACCTCCATAATTGTTAGTCCATGTTACCTGGCCACAGTTATCAGTAGCAGTAGCGCCTGCGTTATTGGCCAGCCAGTTGGTAATAGCATCGTTATTGCCCGAACCATCACATTCGATGGATAGATTTTCTAAGTTGGTTGTATCGATACTAGGATCAGTAGTATCTACGACATTAATAGTCTGTTCTAACATAGTGGTGTTGTCACAATCATCGGTCAGAGTCCAGGTACGGATAATGGTATATTCATTGGCACAAGCCCCTGGATTAGTGGCATCGGTAAAGGTAGCCTCAAGCCCTGTAGCACAGTTATCGGCTTCATCAGTTACATCACCGGTTAGTGTAAGATCCGAAGCATCCTGATTACACTCAATGGTGATGTCATCCGGAGCAGTAAAGGTAGGTGCCGTCGTATCGGCCACAGTAATGGTCTGTGATACCGAAGCAGTATTGTCACAGCTATCGGTGAAGGTCCATGTACGGGTCACAATGATATTACACGGATCGGTATTATCTGTGGTATCGACTCCTGTTACGGTAATATTACTATCACAGTTATCGGTAGCGGTCAGATCGATCATTGGAGGAATCTCATCGGTACACTCAACGGTCACATCTTCAGGGGCTGCAGGCGCCACTGGTGCCGTCGTATCGGCTACGGTAATGGTCTGCGATACCGAAGTGGTATTGTCACAGCTATCGGTAAAGGTCCATGTGCGGGTTACAATGATATTACACGGATCGGTATTATCGGTGGAATCCACCC
>NZ_AYXY01000006.1:0-529 GCF_000511935.2 Zhouia amylolytica AD3
GCAGGAGTGGTGATGGTAGGTGGTGTATTATCAGTAATGGCATAGGTAGCGGTTACAGTCGCTTGATTACCGCAAGCATCGGTAGCGGTAAAGATGACCTCAATAGGAGTGGCACAATCAGAGACCGTACCTCCATAATTGTTAGTCCATGTTACCTGGCCACAGTTATCAGTGGCAGTCGCCCTGCGTTATTGGCCAGCCAGTTGGTAATGGCATCGTTATTGCCCGAACCATCACATTCGATGGATAGGTTATCTAAATTGGTCGCATCGATAATAGGAGCAGTGTTGTCTTGAACAGTGATCGTTTGATCTAAGATAGTGGTGTTATCACAGTCATCTGTCAGGGTCCATGTACGGATAATGGTATATTCATTGGCACAAGCCCCTGGATTAGTGGCATCGGTAAAGGTAGCCTGAAGCCCTGTTGCACAGTTATCGGCTTCATCAGTTACATCACCGGTTAGTGTAAGATCCGAAGCATCCTGATTACACTCAATGGTGATGTCATCCGGAGCAGTAAAGGTAGG
>NZ_AYXY01000007.1:0-7272 GCF_000511935.2 Zhouia amylolytica AD3
ACATCACTTACAAAGGCCACGATAGGGTTGGCAGTACAGTTATCCGCTTCATCGGTAACTACTGAAATATCCGGAGCAGGTACATCACCAATACACTGAACAGTAACAGGAGCAGGGTTAGACGCAGTTGGAAGAATATCATCATCAACGGTAATGGTTTGAGTCACGTTGATAGCGTTCCCACAATCATCAGTTACGCTATAGGTTCTTGTGATTACCTCCGGGCAAGTATTCCCATCCGACACATCACTTACAAAGGCCACGATAGGGTTGGTGGTACAGTTATCTGCTTCATCGGTAACTACTGAAATATCCGGAGCAGGTACATCACCAATACACTGAACAGTAACAGGAGCAGGGTTAGACGCAGTTGGATTAGTTGTGTCATCTATATTAACAACCTGCGTATCCGTAGCAATTTCGCCACACTGATCGGTAATCGTATAAGTTCTGGTAACTACAATTGGACAAGTACCAGTAGAGCTGTCCTGATATGAAATACTGGCAACATTACTTTCAATAAATGAACCACCCTCAGCGGTAAATTGTGTTTCATTGATAAAGATTTCTACTTCACTATATGCTAGAGATGTAGTACCATTAATGACATCTGTTGCACTACAACCTTCTATGGAGTATCCTGAAGGAGCTGTTATCGTTGGTGCTTCAGTATCTAAAACAATGATAGAAGAACTTCTTTCGGCAGTACAACCTCGACCATCGGTTACGGTAACTGTATAGTTTCCTTCTCCAAGTCCGCTTATATTTTGACTCGTAGAAGTGAAACCGTTGGGACCTGACCATTCATAGGTGTAATTTCCATCACCTCCGGAGGCATTAACAATTAAACTACCGTCGGTATCTCCGGAACATAGAATATCAGTTTTATCTATCGTAGCTGATACAATTTCATAAACAGTGACGGTAAAGGTCTGGCTCTCCACACGGCCATCAGCATCGGTTACGGTTAATGTTACATTATAATCCCCGGCACCTGCATAGGTATGAGAAGGAGAGGCTTGTGTAGAGGTATTTCCATCTCCGAAATCCCAGCTATATGAATAAGCCACATCATTTTCACCTCCACGTGTAAGATCCGTAAAATTTATATTGTAACTATTACAAGGATTTTCAAAATTAAAGTTTGGTATGAGGGGTCCGTCTACCTCAAACCCAGGTGGGTTTGAGTAACATTTTCCAAATCCATTATTAGAATCACATGGATCCTTATCATTTGCTTCCCAGGATACAAATACATCTGTTGCCTGAATTTTATCCCCACAGGTGTATGTAATTGGTGTTAGTTGTATATCGACATATGTAGGTATTGCAACTTGTTCGTAATGGCAAGAAGAATAAGAAGTTGTCGTGCTTGGATCATCATTTAATATAATATTAAAAGCAATACTGAGAGTGAACCTGTCAGTTGCAGTATTTCTGGTAAATGATGAATATATATAGGCGGTTTGGGTGGTTCCCGGTTCACAGGAGGTATTAATAGGGTTACCATCGGCATCACCCAGGTAAAAATTACCTACCGTAAAATCCTGAGAGTCACATTGCCCATACCCCGCACCGATGCTCATCCAAAATAGGCATATTAAGGAAAGAAGTTTTATAAAGTAATCACACTTTGTGTATAGTGAGAGTAAAATTTTTCTCATAGAATTGGATTATTTAGCAAGTAAAAATGAAATAACGAATAGCGAATCAGCGAATGACCACTATGAGCTTATTCAATTCGATTATCTATACAAGTGATAAACTTTAAATAATAGAAATTACCGGTTAATAATCCGTAATGATCTCCATCCTTTATAGTTGAATGAACTACAAATTTGTGATTAGTGAATAGAGTGCCAGGAAGGCACGAAAGTTTCGAGTAAAAATGTTTCATGGGCCTATGGTTTATTTAATTGCCCATAGTAACCATGCTAGCTATTAATCAATATTTTTAGGGACTAGCAAAAAATATTAATGTTCTATACATTAATATTTAGGGTAATTGGTTTAAGTAAGGGCAACAGGAATTATCCTTGTTACAAAAGAACTTTAGACCCAACTCATTAACAAAAAAAAATGTTAAAAGACTCGTTTTGTCGTTAACGGAATACCCCTCTTTTATTTAATCGATAAAACATGTCCTTTTATCGATATAGAGATCAAGTGAAATAAAATGTCAGATGAAATTTGGTCGGACAAGTATTATAGTCCATAACTGCATTTCATCTGACATTAAATTTAAAAACCTATATGGATGGATTAATAGTATTTCACAATATAGAAGTACGATCTTCTGTTTTCCTGATGTTTTGCTTCCGAGCACCTTACTCCATCAGCACATTCGTTTAGTAATTGACTTTCGCCATACCCTTTAGAACTTTCAATGCGTTCCTGCTCGATACCTCTGGATAATAAATATTCTTTGGTCGAATCTGCTCGGCGTTGAGAGAGCTTCATGTTATAACGTTTACTACCACGGCTATCGGTATGAGATTCTATTTTAATCACCATTTGCGGGTGATTCTTCATAACATTCACAATATGTTCTAACTCATATTGAGCATCGGTACGTATATCCCACTTATCAAAATTAAAGAAGATAGGATTCAATACAATCTGGTCTTTATCAATTAATGGGATCAAATCAAGGTCCGCTTTGATAACCATGTCGTTTTCTTTGGTAGTGCTTATTTCCAGCAAGGTATCTCGGTAATCAGGTTTAGTCCCTTTAATCTTGAATTGCTTGTCACAATCCAAACGAAGACTGTAAAGGCCTTCGGCATTAGAATTGACTTTCGTGAGTAATTTACCCGTACTGTCATAAACAGATACTTCAGCCTCCAGCGGGAGTTGAGTACTTGCATCTCTAACGATTCCCTCAACGAGTTGCGTACAATTAAAAGCTTCATAATAATAAATATCATCACCTCCTTTTCCTCCAGGTCTGTTCGATGAAAGGTAACCTGTTTTAAGATCATTATTCATAAAAAAGGCAAAATCATCAAATTGACTATTATAAGGAGCTCCCATATTTTCAGCGGCAGCACTATTATCGTGTATTATATCAGATTTGTAGATATCTAACAACCCAAGTCCGAGGTATCCATCTGATGAAAAGTAGAATGTACTGTCTTTAGCTACAAAAGGAAACATTTCTTTCCCTTCTGTGTTAATATGTTTACCTAAGTTTTCAGGTTTACCGAAACTGCCATCTTCATTGATGCTAACCGCATAAATGTCAGTTTGTCCAAATCCACCTTTTTTATCTGATACAAAGAATAAAGTTTTACCATCCGGACTTAAAGCCGGATGTCCAACTGAATATTGAGAGCCGTTAAAGGGTAGTTCTTCAATATTTTGCCATATTCCATCTACCAGTGAAGCTTTGTAGAGCTTTAAATGGGAAACCCCACGATGATCGGATTTTAAGCGATTGTTCTTGCTTACATTGTTACGTGTAAAGTAAAGGGTTTGTCCATCTTGAGAAATTGCAATATTGGCTTCATGGTAAGGAGTATTAACCTTTTTAGCCTTCAGCTCTTCTATACCAGTAACCGTAATTGCATCACCATTGCTGTTAACATCTGCCTGATAGATGTCCAGGAAGGGTTGTCCGTTCCATCCGTATGTCTTACCATTCGGTTGTCCGCTTGAATAATAAAGCTTATCGCCAACAGCATAAGCACCGAAGTCATAATCTGCTGTATTTATTGGAAGGTTTTGAGTTCGTACATAAACCCCTTCCGTTTTAGCGTAATCTTTAAAATAGTTTGCTAGATTACCCTGCAGTTGTTGAGTACGACTATCATTCTCAGTAATGTCATTAAATATTTTTAACCAGTCGTTTGCATTTTCATAATTGCCAGTACTTCGCTGTGTTTGAATGTATTTATAGACATACTCAGGTTTCTTGTCATATTTCTTGTCTTCTTTTAAGGCAACTTCATACCATTTAGCAGCCTTTTCTGATTCTGAATTGTTATAATAGCAATCGGCCAATTTGTATAAAGTTTCAGGTGTAGAATCACCATCCCTTACTACCTCTTCATATAGCTCTGCTGCTTTTACATACGAGAGGTCATTAAAATATTTGTCTGCTACAAACTTTTTCTGTCCATAGAAACTTATGGAAGTCAGAAAACATATTATAAGAAGTCTTAATTTCATCATATTACAAGGCTTTTAGAAGTATCTAGGACATTTACAGTTTTTCGTTTTAAACTCATAAATTAATAAAAATTCATGAGTTCCTGAGGTATAAGGCCTTATTCCTGATACCGGTAATTCGTAAGCATATCCTAAACGAAACTTATCCGATATCTGAAAATCAACAATGGCTCCAAAGGTGTTAAATGAATCGAATCGATAGGCAGCTCCTAACCATAGCTTTTCATTGAATAAAAAGTTAGCAGTAGCATCTAGTGATAAGGGTGCACCATTGGTTGCTTTAACCAGCATTGAAGGCTTAAATTTTACATTTGTGTTTAAATCAAATACATACCCAGCAATTCCATAGTAACTTACACGCTCCAGGGCAACATAATCAACGCCGGCGGCTTCACCGTCATTGTAGTCATTGTTTAATATTCTAGGAGCTGATATACCTACGTACCAACGTTCGTTGTGTAAATAGGTTCCAACCCCGATATTTGGAGTCCAGCGATTAGAGAATTCCGTAAAAAAAGGATCGTTTGCTACACTAGGATCTGTTAATAATGCATCATCCAAGGTGTAATGTGTCATACCTCCTTTTAATCCAAATGCTAATCTCGTAGCGGCACTCAATTGAATAGAATAGGAGAAGTCCCCGTAAAAATAGCTGGTGTTTTCATATCCCAGGTTATCGTTAATAAATGAAAATCCTAGTCCTACCTTTTCATTTTTTAAAGGAGTATGTACCGATACGGTTTGCGTTGAAGGGCCACCTTCGAACCCGGCCCATTGAGATCTATGTAGCCCAACAACACTAAACCCACCTCTACTCCCTGCATAAGCAGGGTTGATAGAGATTGTGTTAAACATATATTGTGTAAACTGTGGCAACTGTTGCGAGAATGCTTGGGTCCCGCAGAAAATTGCTATAACGTATATAATATTTCTAAATGTTTTCATGAGTCAAGAGTTTTTTATTTAGTACCAACATATATGTAGCCGGTAATAGGTTTTAATCCACTGTTTTCTAATTCTACCACATAGTAGTAGGTACCCGCTGGCACTGTCCTGGAGCTACCTACAGCACTGCTGGTAGTGGTTCCATCCCAGTTATTCTGATAGTTGTCTGACTCGTAGACAACAGTACCCCAACGGTTAAAGATCTTGACATTGGTAGTAAATCCGCAATCTGTTGCACCATTTACTTCAAAGTATTGATTATGTACATCGTTATTAGGAGTAATAACCTTCGATACAACAATATCATCTTGTCCACATGGTAATACAACACATTCATCGTGAACTGTGATTCTGAATTCTCGTACCTGTGGACAATCATTTACAGTTTCTGTGTATTCAACCGTATAAACCCCTAATTCGGTTTCTGAAGGTCGAATTACTGATCCGATAAGATTGATTAGTCCTTCTTTAATGGTCCATCTACCTCCACGGGCAACACCATCTTCCAGGTATTGTTCCAGGTCGACTTCGGCATCTTCCACACAGAACTCGATTTCTCGAAGAGCGGAACGCGTTTCATTAACAGCTACATTCACCACCTGTACGTATTCAGCAGTGTTATTACAGCTGTCAGTAACGGTCCATGTTCTGGTGATGGTATAGTCAGCAACGACATTGTCTTCTTTTGTACTGCTCTCTTCAAACTGTACATCTACTACTTCACCACATGCATCTGTAAAGTCAACTTCAGGAGCTACCGGAATGGCATCACAAGTTACATCCAGTTGGCTATCGATAGTTACCGTTGGCACTGGTGCCGTGGTATCCATTAAGGTGATAATCTGGATGTCAGTAGCTGTATTACCACAGTCATCAACAAGGGTCCATGTTCTGGTAATCATACTTTCACCTGCACATTCTCCTTCTTCAATCGAGTCACTAAATGTAGCTTCCAGGTCTGTTGAACAATTATCAGCCTCATCCGTTACATCGCCAGTGATTGATAAGTCTGTTACATCCACATCACATTCAAGCGTTACATCTCCCGGAACCGTAAAGGTCGGTAGGGTTGTGTCTTCCACCGTGATCGTTTGAGTTACTTCGGTGGTATTACCGCAATCATCAGAAACACTATAAGTTCTTGTAATTACTTGAGGACATGCACCACCGTCAGAAACATCGCTCACAAATACTACAGTCGGAACCGAAGCACAGTTATCAGCTGCATCCGTCACTACTGATACATCCGGATCCGGTACATCAGAGAAACATTCAACGGTAACAGGCGTGGGGTTGGATGCAGTTGGTGCTGTGGTGTCTTGAACAGTGATGATTTGTACATGCTCAGTTTCAAGGCCACATTCATCAGTAGCAGTCCATGTCCTGTTTAAAGTGTAATTAGAAACACAATTCCCCTCAGTTCTCACCTCCTCATAAGTCACAACCGCATCACCACAGTTATCGGTAGCTGTTAAAGTTTCAGCTACAGGAACTGCATCACATTCTACCGTTGCATCAGCTGGAAGTGTTTCCACAAACACAGGAGCTGTAGTATCCTCTACTGTAATTGTTTGAACATGTACAGTGTCGTTACCACACTCATCTGTAGCGGTCCATGTTCTGGTTAATATATAACTGGAAGGACAAGAGCCGTCAGTTCTAACTTCATCGTATGTTACTATAGCAGCGCTACACGCGTCATTAGCAGTAAGTATTTCAGCAGTTGGTACTCCATCACACTCAACCGTTACATCAACAGGGAGTGTTTCGTTGAACGATGGATCAATAGTGTCTTCGATAGTGAAAGTGGCCGTAGTTTCCGAGAAGTTACCACAACCGTCAGTAGCAGTAAAGGTTACCGTTACTGAACCGGTAGCACCACATTCATCTGATAAGGCGTTGAAGTCATTGGTCCATGTAATTACAGAACAATCATCCTCAGCAATAGCTCCTCCATTATTGTCCAACCAGGCTTGAAGTTCAGTTGCATTTCCACTTCCATCACACTCCACTGTTTCATCAGCAGCATCTGTAGTAATGTTTGGAGCAGTAGTATCCTCAATTGCATAGGTTGCAGTTACCGAAGATTGATTACCACACTCATCAGTGGCGGTAAATATTACTTCAATAGGTGCAGAGCAATCAGAACCGGCTCCT
>NZ_AYXY01000008.1:0-1386 GCF_000511935.2 Zhouia amylolytica AD3
TTATTTCCAGTTCCATCGCATTCAACAATTAAATTGTCAAGTGCAGAATCATCTATGTCAGGCGCAGTAGTGTCTTGAACAGTGATGGTTTGAACATGAACAGTTTCCAGTCCACATTCGTCAGTAGCAGTCCAGGTTCTTGTTAAAGTGTAATCAGAAAAACAAGCACCATCAGTTCTAACTTCGCTATAAGTTACAGTAGCATCACCACAGTTATCAGTAGCGGTTAATGTCTCTGCTACAGGTACTGCATCACACTCTATTGTTGCGTCAGCAGGTAGCGCTTCAACAAACTCAGGCGCCGTAGTATCTTGAACAGTGATCGTTTGAACGTGTACAGTTTCCAGTCCACATTCGTCAGTAGCGGTCCATGTTCTTGTTAAAGTGTAATCAGATACACATGCACCATCAGTTCTTACTTCGTCAAAAGCTACAGTAGCATCACCGCAGTTATCGGTAGCCGTTAAAGTTTCAGCTACAGGTACAGCATCACATTCTACTATTGTATCAGCAGGTAGCGCTTCAACAAAATCAGGAGCTGTAGTATCTTGAACGGTAATAGTTTGAACGTGTATAGTTTCAAGACCACATTCATCAGTAGCAGTCCATGTTCTTGTTAAAGTGTAATCAGACACACAAGCACCATCAGTTCTTACTTCATCAAAGGTTACTGTAGCATCCCCACAGTTATCAGTAGCTGTTAAAGTTTCAGCTACAGGAACTGCATCACACTCTACTGTTGTATCAGCTGGAAGCGTTTCCACAAACGCAGGAGCGGTAGTATCCTCTACAGTAATAGTTTGAACATGTACAGTATCATTACCACACTCATCAGTAGCCGTCCATGTTCTGGTTAATGTATAACTGGAAGGACAAGAGCCGTCAGTTCTAACTTCATCGTAGGTTACTATAGCAGCACTACACGCATCATTAGCAGTAAGTATTTCGGCAGTTGGCACTGCATCACACTCAACCGTTACATCAACAGGGAGTGTTTCGTTGAACGAAGGATCAATAGTGTCTTCGATAGTGAAAGTAGCCGTAGTTTCTGAGAAGTTACCACAACCGTCAGTAGCAGTAAAGGTAACCGTTACAGAACCGGTAGCACCACAATCATCTGATAAGGCGTTAAAGTCATGGGTCCAAGAGATAGCAGAACAATCATCTTCAGCAATCGCTCCTCCATTATTATCCAACCAGGCTTGAAGTTCAGTTGCATTTCCACTTCCATCACACTCCACTGTTTCATCAGCAGCATCTGTAGTAATGTTTGGAGCAGTAGTATCTTCAATTGCATAGGTTGCAGTTACTGAAGATTGATTACCACACTCATCAGTGGCCGTAAAGATTACTTCAATAGGTGCAGAGCAATCAGAACCGGCACCA
>NZ_AYXY01000009.1:0-68881 GCF_000511935.2 Zhouia amylolytica AD3
ATCAGAATAAGTAGCATCCAGGGTAGTGTCGCAGTTATCAGCTTCATCGGTAACATCTCCTGTTAATGAAAGATCCGTTTCATCGTCATCACACTCGATAGTGATATCGGCAGGAACCGTAAATGTAGGATCAGTAGTATCTTCAATCGTGAATGTAGTCTCATACCATGATGTATTATTACAATTATCTGTAGCATTAAAACGAATATGACGTACTAGAGTACCTCCACAGTTATCAGTAGTGCTTAAGACTACCCATGACCAGGAAACATCATCATCACAAGCATCGGTGGCAGTAGCACCTCCATTAGACATTAACCATGCATTATAAGCAGCGGTATTTCCACTACCATCACATTCAACAACTTCAGGGCCACCACCGGTAATCACTGGTGGGATGGTATCATCAATGTTGATAAGTTGAGTGTCAAAAGCAGTGGCGCCACAATTATCTGTTATAGTAAATGTTCTGGTAACAACAATCGGACAAGTGCCACTAATTTCATCTTTATAAGTAATTAGTGCTACATTATCTTCAACGAAAGAACCTCCTTCTGCTGTATATTGAGCTTCTGTAATTGTTGCAGAAGTTGGGCTGTATGGTAACGCCGTTAAACCTCCGTTTGTAATGTCATCGGTGTCACAGCCTTCTACATCCTTATCGGTTGGTGCAGTAATTATTGGGTCAGCATCATCAAGAATCGTAATGTCAAAATCATCAGTGACTTGACATCCAAAACTATCTTCAACAGTTATTGTATATGTTCCGGCCTCAGTTAAGTTAGAGATATCTTCATTGTTAGCGGTAAATGAATTAGGGCCAGACCACGAATAGGTATAAGGAGCAGTACCACCCGAAACAGTTAAATTTATGGCGCCGGTATCTGTAGAACACGCTTTTTCAGTTACAGTAGCTGATAAAGTTAATTGAGCTGGAAATGTTATTTCCTGAGTGAAGGTATTACTTACAGTTGGATTTTGAGAATCGGTTACTGTTAGTGATACCGTATGTGGCCCGGGAGAAGTGAATGTTATTCCAGAAGGGTTAGGATCAGAACTATTAGAAGGTTGTCCGTTTTCAAAACTCCAACTGTAGGTATATGGTTCTAATCCACCATTTGTAGTAGAAGTAAAGTCACTAACTATTTGGGTTCCATCATTACAAGCTATATAATCAAATTGAACAGCTAAAGGAGCTGCAAAAAAAACAGATGTGTCATTCGAACATTGAGATTTACCATATGTTTTACAATTGTAAGAAGAGCTAGAGTCTAAGTTTCCATTACCTTCCCAAACTATTAAAGTTTCGGTAAATTCAAGTTCATCTCCGCATTCCCATGTATAAACATTATCGATTACTTTTATATCCATAGGGGTGGTATTTGCTTCAAAAACAGTACCTAACCACTGATTGATTTCATATGAGTCATCGCCTATATTAAATGTGGCAAATAGTCTGGTTTCATCAAAATCGGTGTTTTGGTTAGTTTCATATTTAGCCCAAACTTCCACTTGATAAGTGTCTCCAGTATTACAAGTTGTTACTAACTCATCTAATCTTTGTCCTGTATTAACTTCAACTAAGTAAACTTCAATAATACTTATATTATTAGAGGTACAATTGAATCCACAATTTAAAGAAGGGTCTCTTAAATCTGGTTGATCTGATGTAAACTGCGAGTACCCAATTCCAATATTCACCAACAGCATAAAGGCCAACAATAACAATTTGTTGACTGATTTATACTTTGGCATTTTTGAGAGTAGAAATTTTTTCAAATCCATCGTTTTTAGGTTATATCTAAAACATGAAAATGTAGGGTCGATAGGGAGTTATCCCATATCAACATCAAAGCCTTAGCTTATGCTACACTTCTTCTGCTTATCGTAAAATTTTCAGGTAAATAAAAAAGTTGCGGTATGATACCGTGTCGATCATCGTTCGTAGTCTTAAGAACTACATCATCTGAATAGAAGTTTGCACTCAGAAAGTACAAGAGTTTAGAGTAAAAATGTTTCATGGGCCTAATAATTTTAAATTTCTTTGCCCACAGCAACATGCTAGCTATCAATCAATGTTTGTATGGGTCACTAGCAAAAAATATTAAAGTGTTGTATCTTTAATACCAGGTTAAGTTAAGATGATTTGAATTTGGGATTCAGGAATTATCCTAGCACAAAGGAAGATTTAAACGTCACTCAACACAAAAATAAATGTTAAAATACCTGCTTTTGTCGATAAGCGTACACCCCAAAACACTTCATCGGTAAAAGCGGTTATTTTAACGACTCGAAAAATATGAAAAAGCTAGTTTTAATGCGTCATGGGAAATCATCGTGGGAATACGATGTTGAAGATATCGAACGACCTCTTAAAAAAAGAGGGATGAAAGACACGCAACGGGTAGCAAATCAATATGTTAAATTGGAAGGCCTCCCCCAGCATATTTTTTCAAGTCCGGCGAATCGTGCATTATCAACTTGCAAGCTTTTTATGGAAACTGCTGATGTACCGAAAAAGAAACTTACCGTTGTCGATAAACTTTATGATTTTGGAGGAAATTCGGTAATCAGTTATATCAAATCCCTCGATAAATCCTTAGATCATATTATGATCTTTGGTCATAACCATGCTTTTACTTCCATCGCTAATATTTTTGGAAATCGCTTTATCGATAACCTACCCACCGCGGGCTTGGTAGTGTTGCAATTTGATGTCGATTCCTGGAAAGATATCGATAAAGGAACGACCGAACTCCTCATCATCCCTAAAAAACTTAGAAAATGAAAATAAGAATTGTTGGATGATGTGGGATAATATTTTTAGTTTATAACTTAGATCATTATTGCTTGTTTCGTTTTTTAAATCCTTTCAGAAGTATATATGTTCTTTTTTTCATTGCCAAATGCTTTGCATTCATGAATACCATATAAAACAGTAATTATTACATGAATAAAAAAAGAACCAAAAAAGTCTAGCCTTGCCTTTTCGACGACCTCATTGAAGTTTGAATGTTAAATTAAACGAACTCGCCCCGCTAGGGCGTGACTCAAACAGCGTTTAATTCTTAACACATTTCTTACTTATGAGGTGCCCGCCTGCAAAGGACTATGGCGGGTTTGGTATATGGTTTACTCTTGAAACCTCATAACAACGTAACATGAAAACAGTGTAACTCCATAACACCATCACATGATATCAATGTAACAACATAACATCTTAACCCAATAACCCCATAACTTCATAACATCTTAATCCTATAACCCCATAATCCCATAACACCATAACAATTCTACTTATTCCTGTAAGCACGAGGCGATAACCCGATATATTTTTTAAATACCCTCGAAAAATACAACTGATCCTGAAATCCGGTCTTAAGACTAATTTCTTTGATGCTTAAATCGGTATAGCTAAGAAATTCACAGGCCTTTTGGATCTTCTTTAAATTAAAATAATACATTAACGAATGACCTGTAGCTTGTTTGAAGTAATTGAACAGGTGCGATCGGGAGTAATTAAATGCTTTCGCAATATCTTCGGCAGTTAAAGGCTGATCAATATTAGCCATTAAAAAATCAACAATGGCATTTCTTAAATTTTGTCCCTGTTCTAACGCCACCTCTTTAATGTGATCATAAAAAATAAAATCAGAAACAAACTTATAAGTAAGGATACATGCATACCTTAATTGTGCTTCAGAAAAGTTATTGTCTGCCAAACTAAATAGTTGTTCAAACAGATCAACGCTTTTCTTTTGATAGCCCACATGAAAAGCCTTATTGACTCTTTCCTCATGAGTACGTAACAAGGAATCTGAAGAAGAACCATTAAAATGAAGCCAGTAAATACTCCAGGGTTTTTTAATATCAGCTCCGTAACGATGGGGGGTATTTTTAGGAATTATAAAATACATACCCGGTTGGATCTGGTGATGGGTGTCATTTACTTCAATCCAACCACTACCTGAAGTACAATAAATAAAGATATGTTCTTCAGATCCTTTTTTGCGATATCTTTGGTGGTAATGAGCGTTTGGGTAATAACCCAAATCCCCAAAATGAAAGGGACTACTAACGGCATCCGTTTGCAACCATTTTTTAAGTTTTTTGGGCATGGCTACGATCTGTTGCCCAGGAAAACCTTCTTTTATAGTAATATTGTCCATATTTACCCTTTTCTTATCTATATCAAAATTAACAATAAAACCTACTTTTATAATCTCAAAAAGGGATATAATAATTTTTTAGTTTTATGTGTCTCTTATTTTATAGCATATAAATATCTATATTTTTAATAATATAAGTCTAATGAACCAGTTTAAATACAATAATAAATACTTACTCTCCATTGTTTTTATTTCCGCCCTGGGCGGCTTTTTATTCGGTTATGATTGGGTTGTAATCGGAGGGGCAAAACCCTTTTATGAAGTATATTTTAATATAGTAGATTTTCCTTCGCTACAAGGATGGGGAATGAGTAGTGCCCTGGTAGGATGTGTCTTTGGAGCAATGGTCTCCGGAGTTATTTCAGATCGATTGGGTAGAAAGAAACCTTTACAGATTGCTGCTGTTCTATTTCTGTTATCCGCATTAGGAACAGGATGGGCTCATAATTTTACTTTCTTTATAATTTACAGAATTATCGGGGGGGTGGGAATTGGTATTGCATCAACCCTTTCACCGTTATATATCGCAGAAGTTTCCCCGGCTAAATACAGAGGACGATTTGTAGCCATTAATCAACTTACGATCGTTATTGGGATCCTGGCAGCCCAAATTGTAAACTGGATCATAGCGAAAAATGAAATCAGTGATCAGGCAATGCTTTGGAATCAGCAGACAGGCTGGCGAATTATGTTCTGGGCTGAACTGATACCTGCTATGTTGTTTTTTGGCTTTCTTTTTATGGTGCCCGAAACTCCACGGTTTTTGGTAAAGTCCAACTTCACCGAAAAGGCTCTGAAAGTATTGAAAAAAATAGGAAATGAAGCCTATGCGGCTAAAGAACTGGCATTAATAAAAGGTACGCTGCAAACCGATCATAAATCTGTCGGTATCAGGAAAAAGGAACTCAAAAAACTCTACCCTATTCTTATTGTAGGGATCGTACTATCAGTATTCCAGCAATGGTGCGGAATTAATATCATCTTCAACTATGCCGATGAGATTTTTACCACCGCTGGGTATAGCGTAGGGGATATGCTGTTTAATATCGTAATTACCGGCAGCATCAATCTGATTTTTACCTTTGTTGCCATGGGGACTGTAGATAGTTGGGGAAGAAGAAAACTAATGCTGTTTGGTGCCCTCGGATTGGCCGTTGTGTATGTTGCCTTGGGTGCAGCGTATTATTTTAATTTTCAAGGCTGGCCAATATTGCTGTTAGTGCTCATCGCCATCGCTATCTATGCCATGACTCTGGCTCCGGTTACCTGGGTGGTCATTTCAGAAATTTTCCCTAACCGTATCAGGGGAGTAGCCATGTCTGTAGCTACCTTTTCCCTGTGAACAGCTTCCTTTGTGTTAACCTATACC
The DNA here is from genome assembly GCF_000511935.2 of Zhouia amylolytica AD3. NCBI lineage: Bacteria > Pseudomonadati > Bacteroidota > Flavobacteriia > Flavobacteriales > Flavobacteriaceae > Zhouia > Zhouia amylolytica. Next base: position 5,539 of record NZ_AYXY01000009.1, read on the forward strand.
TTCCCGCTTTTAAACGCATTCCTCGGAGCCTCCGGAACCTTTTGGTGCTATAGTGGTATCTGTATCTTAGGATTTATATTCATCTATAAAAAATTACCGGAGACAAAAGGAAAATCACTCGAAGAAATTGAAGAAGAATTGATAAATAATTAAAGAGACCTATGTTTTTTAAACCGATAAAAATAGCCGTATTACTTAGTTTGACGTTCATGGCATGCAGTGAAAAAATGACGGTAAAAGACGACCGTCCTAATATTCTTCTGATCATTACCGACGATCAGGGGTATGCAGATTATAGCGCCTATAATGGAGCACCTGATGCCATAACCCCTCATATGGATCAAATTGCTCAAAAGGGGATCCGTTTTACCGATGGATACGCAACCGCACCCGTTTGTAATGCTTCGCGTCAGGGAATTATAACAGGAGCCTATCAGGAGCGATGGGGAACCTATTATTATGGCGGTAAGATCTTTTCTGAAAGTCAATATACCATCCCTGAATTATTAGGAAAGCAGGGGTATCGATGCGTTAAAATAGGAAAGACACATTATGCTGATATACTGGATAATAATGCTAAGATTCAAAATCCGCTGGAATATCGGGAATTCCCATTGAACCACGGGTATGAAGAATTCTTAGGCTTCTGTGCACATCGTCACGATTACTTTAAATTAAAAGCCTCCGACGATTGGGTAGAAAATCCTGACGATGATAGGATGTCACAGTTCGGTCCGCTATGGAGAAATAAAGAAAAGGAAGATTTTAACGGGTATACTACCGATATATTTGGAGACGAAGCCGTAAGGCAAATAGAAAAGAAAGACAACAGACCCTTCTTTATGGAGCTATCCTTTAATGCGGTCCACCATCCAATTTATCAGGCGCCCGATAAATATCTCAAGCAATTCGGAGTCGAAAAGTTTCCTGAATGGAATCCTGAAGAAGAATCGTTTTTAGATTACCATGCACGCACATGCTGGCGCATGGAAGAAGATCCTGATGGTCGTAAAAGATACCTGGCGAATTTAGCCTGTTTAGATGATAATATAGGGAAAGTACTGCAGGCGCTTGATAGAACGGGAAAACTTGAGAACACCCTGATATTTTTTATTTCCGATAATGGAGGTTCTCAAAATACCTATGCCGATAATGGTGCCTTAAACGGACATAAATATATTCTTAGGGAAGGAGGCATCCGTACGCCTTTTACCATGAGTTGGCCAAAAAGAATAAAAAGCAATCAGGTTATTAATACGCCGGTTTCACATATGGATATTATGCCTACTTGTTTGGCAGCAGCTGGTTCGATAGCCACAGATAGCCTCATGTTCGACGGGAAAAATCTCTTTGATTTAACTGAGTCCAAACCTCAGGTATTTCACGAAACCTTGGTTTGGGATACCGGTAATGAATGGGCCCTTCGCAAGGGTGATTGGAAATTACATGTCGTAAAAAAGGACAATCATTTCAGAAGTATCCACCTCGATAAAGGAACCTACCTGTATAATTTAAAAAATGACCTTGGAGAGACCACCAATCTCGCAGGTGAACACCCGGAAAAAATAAAGGAACTCACAGCCAATTATCAAGATTGGAAAGAAGAAATATCTCAAAAATAGTACATAGTTGATCTTAAAATCAACCAAAGAATTTAATACCAATAGCTACAATTAATTATGAGTAAGGTTAAAGCCTGGAAAGATGTTGTAATAATACCTGCCTATGAAGTAGGGAAGCCAGAAAAATATCCGGTTTTTTTAGATAAACGAGTATATCAAGCCAGTAGTGGTGTAGTGTACCCAAATCCCGTGATCGAATCTATAAGTGACGAAAAAACCTTCAAAGAGTGGGAGGTGGTGTTTATCGAAAATGATTATGTGAAAATAATGATCATTCCAGCCCTGGGAGGAAGAATTCAAATGGCTTATGATAAAATAAGAGAACGCCATTTTGTATATTATAATCAAGTGATTAAGCCTGCATTAGTAGGCTTAACGGGGCCGTGGATTTCAGGAGGTATTGAGTTTAACTGGCCTCAACACCACCGTCCGAGCACTTACGATCCCACCGACTTTAATATAGAAGAAAATAAAGATGGCAGTATCACCGTATGGGTAAGTGAACTGGAACGCATGTTCAGAACCAAAGGGATGGCTGGTTTTACCTTATACCCCGATAAAGCATACCTGGAAATAAAAGCCCAGCTGTATAATCGCACGCCTCATCCACAAACCTTTTTATGGTGGGCCAACCCGGCAGTTGCAGTAAACGATCATTACCAGTCAGTATTTCCACCCGATGTGCATGCCGTTTTTGACCATGGTAAGCGTGATGTTTCAGAATTTCCTATTGCTAAAGGGGAATACTATAAGGTGGATTATGCGCCTGGTACAGACATTTCAAAATATAAAAATATCCCGGTACCCACGTCTTATATGGCTATTACCTCCAAGTACGATTTTGTGGGTGGGTACGAGAATGATACCAAAGGAGGTTTATTACATATAGCAGATCACCACATATCACCGGGAAAAAAACAGTGGACCTGGGGAAATGGCGATTTCGGACATGCATGGGATAGGAACCTAACAGATGAAGACGGCCCCTATATCGAGCTTATGTGCGGTGTTTATACCGATAATCAACCCGATTTTTCATGGTTACATCCTTATGAAGAAAAAAGCTTTAAGCAATACTTCATGCCATATTACAATGTGGGAGTTGTTAAAAACGCCACCAAAGAAGCTTTACTGAATTTAGAGCATAAGGATTCAGAAGCCTTATTGAAAATTCATGTGACTGCCGTATATAAGAATAGTTGCATTATCCTGCGCAATTCTGAATCTATACTGTTTGAAGAAACTTTAGATTTGAGTCCGCAAAATGGCTTTGAAAAAAGTATCCCCCTGGGTAATTCAACATTTGAAACACTTACTGCTACCTTATATGATGCTAATGGAAAAGTATTGGTTTCATGGTCGCCGGAGTTGAATGCTGATGTTGAAATTCCCGAACCGGCCAAAGCAGCCAAACAACCTGAAGAAATTAAGAGCATCGAGCAGTTATACTTACGTGGATTACACCTCGAACAATACCGCCATGCTACTTATGACCCAACTAAGTATTACCTCGAAGCCCTTGCTCGTGAACCGGGAGATGTACGATGTAATAATGCCATGGGGTTATGGAATCTTAAACACGCCAAATTCAAAGAAGCGTTAACGTATTTTGATAAGGCCATAGAAACCTTAACCGAGCGCAACCCAAATCCATACGATGGTGAGCCTTATTTTAATAAAGGACTCGCACTAAAATTCCTGGGAAAAAAGGAAGAGGCTTATGCAGCCTTTTTTAAAGCCTGTTGGAATGCCGCCTGGCAAGATGCAGGATATTTTAACCTGGCGCAAATAGATTGTTCAAATGGCAATCTTGAAAAGGCGCTGGAATTGGTTGATAAAGCACTTATTAAAAATTGGCACAATCACAAAGCAAGGCATTTAAAAGTACTTCTGTTAAGAAAAATGGGGCAAAACGAAGAAGCCATGCAGTTAGTCAATGAATCCCTGGCGATCGACAACTTTAATTTTGGCATACACTATGAGAAATACTTGTTAAGTGGGAAGCAGGAAGACTTGATAACCTTCAAAGAATTAATACGCGATAATCCACATAATTATATCGAGTATTCTTTAGACTACGCTCAGGCAGGACAGTTTGAAGAAGCTATAGCTCTTTTGGATGTTCACGTCGACGGAAAAGATACCGTTTACCCTATGATAGCCTATTTTTCAGGATGGTACCTTGAACAGCAAGGACAATTAGAACAAGCATTAAAACAGTATCAAAAAGCATCCATGATGCCTGGGGATTATTGTTTTCCAAATCGTTTAGAAGAAGTTGTTGTGTTGCAATCGGCCATACGACAAAATACATCCGATGCTCAGGCTCCTTATTATCTGGGGAATTTCTGGTATGCATTTAAACAATATAAAGAGGCTCAAAGTTGTTGGGAGCTTTCCGTTAAATTAAGCGATGATAATCCAATTTGTCATCGAAACCTGGCTTTGTTGTATTTTAATAAAACCGACCAGAGGGACTTGGCAAGAACCCATTTAGAACGTGCCTTCGAGTTAGATAATCAGGATGCCAGACTGTTAATGGAGTTGGATCAATTATATAAAAAATTAAATGTACCGGTAAAGGATCGTCTGCAACTGTTATCTTCTAATTTCGAATTAACTGAAATGAGAGACGATTTATACCTGGAGTGGATTACCTTAAATAATTTCAAAGGAGATTATGAGAAGGCTTTTGCTGATATTAAAGCGCGTCAATTTCATCCATGGGAAGGAGGAGAAGGTAAAGTGCCTTTTCAGCACATTACCATACACGTTGAACTTGCTAAGGAGTCCATAAAGCGAGGAGCATACCATGAGGCTGTATCTTTCCTTGAGGCAGCACAGGTATATCCCCATAACCTTGGCGAAGGAAAACTGTTCGGAGCTCAGGAGAATGATATTTTTTATTGGCTGGGATGTGCCTATGAGAAATTGGAAGAACTAACCAAAGCTGAACAATACTGGACTAAAGCATCAAAAGGATTAAGTGACCCGAGTCCGGCGATGTTCTATAACGATCAACAGCCCGATAAGATTTTTTATCAAGGCCTGGCATTATTAAAATTAGGTGATAAACAGGAGGCAAACCGCAGATTTAAGAATCTGATTTCGTATGGTGAAATGCATATGAATGATGATCTTAAATTAGACTATTTTGCTATCTCTCTTCCAGACCTTTTAATTTGGGAAGAGGACCTGAGTAAACGAAATCAAATTCATTGTTACTATTTGATCGGGTTAGGTCAATTAGGACTGGGTAATTATAAACTGGCTGAAGCAGCATTAAATAAGGCTTTAAACTTCGACCGTTATCATATGCCAGCCCATATCCATCTTAATATGGTTCACGATAATATTCAAAAAACAGACGTAGAAAAATAATTAGATTAAGTATGTTTAAAAACATTGTTTTATTCACAGTATTTGTATGCAATCTGACATTTCTGCAAGCTCAGGAAAATGTGCTCGACCTTTCAGGTGACTGGCATGTCAGCCTGAGTGAAGAGCGGCCGGAGATTGAAAATACAACCGATTATAAAAAGGAAGGGATAATCAGATTGCCTTCTTCATTAGCACAACAAGGCTATGGTCTGAAAACGAAAGGGTCCGATTTTGGAGTGCTGACTCCAACCCATAAATATTTGGGTGTAGCTACCTTCGAACGAAGCATCGAGATTCCCAAAGATTGGAAGAACAAGGAGTTTCAGATTTTTTTAGAACGGGTGCTTTGGCAGTCGAAAGTATATGTGGATGGAGTGGAGTTAAGCACTCAGGATGCCCTTGGGACACCGCATATTCATAACATAGGAATACTTACTCCAGGAAAACACCAACTTAAAATAGAGGTTAATAACGATATGATCCATAATATCGGAGATAAAGGACATGCCTATGGTGCCTATACTCAAAGCATCTGGAATGGAATTGTAGGAAGAATGGAACTCATGGCACACGACCCTACTCATATCACTGCACTCCGCACATATCCCTTACTGGATAGTGATCAGGTACGTGTAGAATTGGATATCACAGCAGCCAGAAAAGAAAAAGGGAAACTGTTTATAGATATCAGCGAGTTAGGCCATAAAGATGTGGTTAAATCTTTAGAGGTATCCTATAAACTGGAAGAAGGAAGCCATAAAAAAGAAGTGGTGCTTGATTTAAATGGAGCACTTAAAAAATGGAATGAGTTTGACCCCACGGTCTATATACTAAATGCCCGCCTTAAAACAAAAAGATTTGATGACAGCCGGGAAACTGAATTTGGATACCTTAAAATAGGCCATAACGGAACCAATATTCTTATTAATGACACCCCGGTTTTTTTACGTGGAAACCTCGATTGTGTACACTTTCCGCAAACAGGCTATCCGTCAGCCAAAGTAGAAGATTGGGAGCGCATATTTAAAATATATAAAGATTACGGACTGAATCATGCAAGGTTTCATTCCTGGTGTCCGCCGGAAGCAGCTTTTAAAGCAGCCAACCGGGTAGGTATCTATTTGCAGGCAGAGGCTTCGATTTGGATAGATTGGTGGATGAGTGTAGACAATACAGACCGCGGACGTCCTGAAATGAATACCAAAGGGTTCCCACAAGGACTGGGGAAAGACCCGAAACGCGATCAGTTTGTAATCGAAGAAATGAATCGCGTAGTCGATTATTATGGAAACCACCCGTCCTTTACCATGTTTTGTATTGGTAATGAGTTGGGTAACTCCGATTTTGATGTGATGAAAACGTGGGTAAAAGACCTCAAAGAAAAGGATAACCGACGACTGTATTCAGTTTCAACAGCCAGAAAGATTACGGAGGTAGACGACTATATGGCTACCCATTACATACAAAAAGTAGGTAGAACAAGAGGGTTGAATGGACCTCATACGGATTGGGATTTTGAGAAAGTATATAGCCAAATGGATATTCCTATCATCGCTCATGAAATAGGACAATGGCCGGTATATCCGTCCTGGAGTGAAATAGATACTTATAAAGGCGTTTTGAAGGCCAGAAACTTTCAAGAGTTTAAGGCAATTGCTGAAAAAAATGGAATAGCCGATCAGGCAGATGATTTTAAAATGGCTTCCGGAGCCCTGAATCAAATCATGTATAAATATGAAACGGAATCATTCTTAAGAACAAAAAGCTGCGCCGGAGTACAGTTGTTGAGCATGCAGGATTATCAGGGACAAGGCGAAGCTTTAATCGGTTGGTTGGATGCGAATTGGAATAGTAAGGGGATAACAACACCTCAAAAGTTCAAAGAACATTTCAATGAAACGGTACCCTTGCTGCGCATGAAAAAGATGGTGTGGACCACTAATGAAACCTTTGAAGGCGCTATTCAATTATCGCACTATGGACAGTTTCCAATAAAAGAAGGACAACTTGTTGCTAATATAACAACAGCATCGGGCAAGCTTCTGAAAACCAAAGAGTGGAAGTTAGAAGACCTTGAAATAGGAAGCCTTACAGATGTCGGTAACCTATCTATGTCTTTAAAAAATATAAACAAACCCCAACAACTTAACATTGCAGTAAGTCTGAAAGGAACAGCGTTTAAAAATGAATGGGATATATGGGTGTATCCTCCTGATGTACCGGAAGCAGACCATAAAGAAGTTATAGTTTCACAAATGCTGGATGATGAAACTCTGGAAGCCCTGAAGAAAGGAAAGGACGTTTTGTTAATAGCCAATAATTTGGGTACCGACGCTACCAGTGTCGATCTGTCTTTCTATCCGCTTTACTGGTCATTAACTTTTTTCCCTGGACAAGGTAAAACAAGTATCGGTCTGCTGTTGAAAGATAAGCACCCTGCATTTAAGGAATTTGTGACCGATTTTCATAGTGATTGGCAGTGGGAAACCATTATGAAAGGATCTAAAGGATTTATCCTGAATGATACTCCAAAAACATATAAACCTATAGCACAGGTAGTGGACGATTTTCATAGAAACAATAAAGAAGGTGCTATTTTTGAATTTAAAGTAGGGAAAGGTAATTTACTGGTATGTGGATTTAATGTAGCAAACAGCGAATTACCGGTGGCAAAACAACTTTTATACAGCCTCAAATCTTATGTTGCATCGGACGACTTTAAGCCAGCAACCGCTATTGAAGAAACTGCATTGAAAGAACTATTTCATTTTATCCCGGAGGCAGATGATATAGCTGTAAAAGGAGCATTCAAGAATGCTGTTCTTCAGGTTAATGCAGCCGAAAATGTAAAGGCTGAGAATGAAAGTGTAGCCTGGGAAATAGGTAACGATGAGATTCTGGTTCAAAAGGAGGTGTCTTATAATGTAAAAGCTGATGGATCCTGGAAAGATGATGAAGGAACAGCCTGGCACGGAAAAGAAATTACCGTTACCCTAAAATGCCCTGAAGGGATATTAGGTAGTTTTTATGTGCTGTTTGATGATTGGAATAAGCAGGGCCGTGAAGGGATCCTGGAGTTTGAAGGCCGTAAAGTACAGTTAGGTCCCCATAGTGCTAATGGAGGTCAATGGGTAAAGTTTCATGTAATGAGAGAAGATAGTAATGATGGAAAACTGATTTTAAAGGCAAAAGCAACAAAAAGTAACAATCTGATGATTCGTGAAATAGTACTGGAAAAGGAATAATAGTATTTCGAAATACTTTATGATGGATAACATGCCCGTGTAAAACCAGGTTTCGCACGGGTTTTGTTTTTATGTAAGATTAGAGCATCATACGTAACGTAATAATAAGAAAGCTCAAAGCCCGACGAAGTAATCTTTTCAATTGGAAGAAGATCCCTTTCAAGAGACAGCCACGCTTTTTTAAAAGCTCCTACCGACGAAACATCATAAAATCTTAACCCCATAACAGCATAACAAATAAATCACTCCCCCTCCAAATCTGAAATACGTTTTTCTAAAAACAACTTTAACTCTTTTAAGGTTGCATTACTTTCTTTCAATGCTTCATTAGCCTCTTTTAATGCTGCAATCCGTTCCTCTAAAACAGTTATTTTTTCCCGCAACTGATATTCAGACGAATCTTCAGCAATAGGATGTAGATCATCCGGAGTTTGAGATTTAAACATGGGGCCTTTCCCCATAAGAATCCACGAAGGATTGTAATTGGGATAATTTTCAACCAACGCTGCGAGCCATTTGGTTTGAATATCAGTTTTATTTTTCAGAGCTCTGGAAAGCACTCCCTTACTCGCACCTATCTGCTTCTCAAGCGCAGAGATTGTAATCCCTTCGTTTTGAGCAATCAAACCGAAAACTGTTAAAATTGTACTCATACAGTGAAATTAATCAACATTTACCCATTATAGGTGAAAATTATCATTTATATTTGCTTATAAATGCATCAATAAAACAATAATAAATCTACAAAAAAATAAAGAAATAGCAGTGGTATTTGTGAAGATAAAGATTACAATATGTGCTATAGCTTAAAATAGTAGAAGGAAATAATATAAGATAATGGTTATGGGAATGACGTTTTAGCATTTATTCATTCCGGTTTTTATTAATTCTAAGCCAATACTTTTGGCATTTGTCCCATAACAGACGATTACATTTTTTATGGTATCCGGCCATACAACGATTCCCGTCTTATTAAATAAGGTTTACGATCCTTAATGTGTTTCATTGAGTAATACATCTGTATAGTTGCTCATCTAATGCTCTTAAAAATCAGGGTAGAAATTTATTTCGTGATCGTATCCTATGGTATAAAAGCACCCCGAAATAGAGGGGTCGCATGCTTAAAAATAAATAGAATCATAAATAAAAAGGAAACCATGGAAAATCAATTCGTCAGCAAAATCACCGCTCTACTCGAGGTACAATGCATTTATCTATCTGAATTAATAATAAGAAAGGCCCGCCGGCCTTTGTACGTGATTATCCTTACGGGAAACTGCTCCTCCTTAACCCGGGAATTAGCCACTATGGTGGCTAAAATATTTCAGGAAGGAACCACAGCTTTATATCGAATATTCTCTTTGGAATATGCCAGTCAGCAATTAAAAGATCACAATCTTTTTTTTATGGAGCATTGTAGGTCCGAATGTCTTAAATTTTCCAGTACTGGAGAAAAGTCAGGGATTGTAGCATATGCTATGACCCAATATGCTTTTGAGAACCAATTGAAAAGGCATCAAGGAGAAAGTAATAAAATTGAAGCTTTTAAAAATGGTGCCGAATTTTTTCGGAAAAATCAAAACCATGCGCAGGCTGCTTTTATGTATCATCAGTATATAGAACTTTGGTATCGCTATTTGGCCCTTTCCTTTATGGGTAAGGAGCGTAAGAGTCATAGTATAAAAGAACTTCAGGTATATTTGAAAGCCTTTATACCTGAATTAGGAACTCTTTTTAATAGTGATACGGAAGAAGATCAGATAGTGTTAAAGCTCCTGGATGAAGCTTATGTTTCCGTACGCTATAAGAGTAATTATCACGTAAGCCAAGATCAGTTAATAGCCATCCAACGCAAGGCCAATACCTTACATGAGTTAGCCAATGAATTATTTCAGGAAGGCCAGGACAGGTGTCTTGGTTTTCTCGAAAATCAAGTTCATGAATCAGATTTTAAATCAAGGATTGTATTGGAAGATCAAGACTTTTTGAAAACGATTAAATCCTTGGTTAAAGAACATTACCACATGCTTGATCCGCATCCACATCGCAATGAATTATTTCGGTTCCGGGTAAATACAAAAGGTTACCTCGAGACCTCCTTTATGATCGCCAGTTTACTCAAGGTTTGTGCATTGGCTTTAGACGGGCAAGACGATACGAATATCATGGTAAAAAATGCAGGAGGTGATGTCAAAGAGGTGCTGACCCTCATATTGAACCTCATGCCTTACGAAGAAATGAGATTTCTCGATAAGATGCGCTCCGTAATAAAGGAAGAGGAAGTTAAATAATATTTAAAAACTGCAATAATAATATAAATGGACATTTTATGAATTCGAACGAAGAACAGCTGATTAAAGACTTAAAACGGCATGCCAAAGACCATACTCCTACCTTGCAGCCCCATTCCTTTTTTAATGACCGATTTCAGGTAACCTGCTTTTATGTGAAAAACCATGAGGACTTGCTATTATCCGTTAGATCATTATTATACCTCTGTAAACGAATCTTGGATCCGGAAGATGATATGGAGAAAGCACCAGAATGGATCGAAAAGGATTATATACGCCAGGCACTATCGATAGCCAATCGCTTAATGCCCTTGGGAGATGAAGCCTTATTGGGTCATATAAATAGTTTTTATCAAAAAGAAAATTAAACCTTATATCTACATAATATGATATTCTACCGTAATTAAGAGGAGGCCCATAGCGCTATGGAGTAATCGCATTACCGTATGTGGATCTTTTTCAAGAGATCCCCACGCATTTTCAAGGCTCGCATAGGCATAACAACATACCAGGATTACAAAAAAGTCACTTTTAGCCATTATTGCACCTTTTTGCCGCTATGTTTAAAACGATCTATTTCTTATTAAAATGTTTATTTAAAGGGTATTTGGACTTTAAATCTACCTGAAAAAACCCTCATTTTAGGGTGGTTTCCTTAATAGTTCAAGCATAGTTAAAGTATGGATAAAGTATGGATAAAGTATGAGTAGGTTTATATATGTTTAAATAGATACAAAAAGTTTCACATCACTTCCTCAAAAAACACGTGATAAATACCAAATCAAACTTTGTTCATCAACATTAATCTGTTAACTTTAAAGCGCAATAGATTTTCTAGGGCATTATCCTGTTAATAGATCAATCCAACTAACAATATCAAGTCATAGATAGAATTCACTTATTATATATGAATACAGTACAGAAACAATATGTAAACCGGGAAATAAGCTGGTTGCAATTTAATGCGCGCGTACTGCAAGAGGCTGCTGATGAGTCTGTTCCTTTAATTGACAGACTTCGTTTTGTAGGTATATTTTCCAATAATCTCGATGAGTTTTTTAAAGTTCGTTATGCTACGGTAAAACGAATCGCCCAAGCCGGTAAAACAGGTAAGAGTGTATTGGGTGGGGCAAACGCCAAGGAACTCCTGGATGAAATCACTCAGATAGTAATCAAGCAACAATCGGAGAGTCTGTCAATTTTAAGACGTATAGAATCGCTGTTGATCGAAGAGAATATCTATATGATTAATGAAAAGGATGTGACTCAAAGACAAGGTGAATTTCTAAAGAGCTACTTCTTAGAGAAAGTTAGCCCCGCCTTAGTCACCATCATTTTAAATGACCTCGATAAAATACCGCTCCTAAAGGACAGTGCAGGTTATCTGGCTGTTAAAATGGTTATGAAAACTAAAAGTGAAGCCAAAGGAGTCGGACGATTTTTCACCAATGTAACCAATGAAGTGCAATACGCTCTTATCGAAATACCACGCACGGTTGACAGGTTTGTGGTATTACCCAATGAGGGTGATAAAAGTTATATTATTTTCCTGGATGACCTTATTCGGTACAACCTCGGAAGTATATTCAGCATCTTTGACTATGAATCGCTATCGGCACACATGATAAAAATTACCCGTGATGCCGAACTGGATATCGATAATGATTTGTCGAAGAGTTTTATTGAAAAAATTTCCTCCAGCGTACGTGATCGAAGAATAAGTGAGCCGGTACGCTTTGTATACGATGATCACATTGAAAAAGATACACTCAAGTTTCTTAAAGATAAAATGGGAATCGAAGAAACCGATAGTGTGATTCCCGGAGGACGCTATCACAACCGTCGCGATTTTATGAACTTTCCAAGTTTGGGTAGAACCGATTTAATGTATAAGCGATATCCGCCACTACCCATTGTTGGATTGAGTATGGAAGGTAGTTTGCTGGAACAAATAGGTAAAAAGGATTACCTGCTTTATGCACCTTACCATACCTTCTCGTATATCATCAGGTTGTTAAGGGAAGCAGCCTTAGACCCAAAAGTTAAAGCGATTAAGATTACTGTTTACCGTCTTGCTGAAAACTCCCAAATAGCCAGCTCCTTAATTAATGCGGTAAAGAATGGTAAAGAGGTAACGGTACAAATTGAGTTACAGGCCCGGTTTGATGAAGAAGCTAATATTCAATATGCTGAACAATTACAGCAAGAAGGAATAAAGCTTATATTCGGGGTGCAAGGGCTAAAAGTGCACTCTAAAATATGCCTGATAGAACGAGAAGATGCAGGAAAACTTATGCGCTATGGGTTTATTAGTACAGGAAATTTTAATGAGTCTACAGCAAAATTGTATACCGACTATACACTGTTTACAGCGAACCAACCCATCTTAAAGGAGGTTGCGAAAGTGTTTAATTTCTTCGATACCAATTACAAAGTTCATAAATACAAACATCTGATTGTTTCGCCGCACTATACCAAAAGTGTATTCTCGAAATTAATTAAGCAGGAGATCGATAATGCAAAAGCAGGTAAGGAAGCATTCATCAAAGTAAAGATGAATAGTTTTACCAGTTACAAAATGGTCGACCGACTTTATGAAGCCAGTCAGGCCGGTGTGAAAATTCAACTTATCGTTAGAGGAACCTGCTGTTTGGTTCCGGGAATTGAAGGCCTGAGTGATAATATAGAAGCCATCAGTATCGTTGATAAATATTTAGAGCACCCCAGATTGTTTATCTTTGGCAATGGAGGTGATCCGAAAGTGTATATTTCTTCAGCCGATTGGATGACCCGTAATTTAGATTACCGGGTTGAGGTCGGATGCCCGATATATGATGAAGATATAAAACAAGAGCTGATAGACACCTTTAATATCAGTTGGAGTGATAATGTAAAAGCCAGAGTACACTCTATAAAACAAGATAATGCATATCGATCCAACAAAATGGTGAAGGTGAGATCGCAAGTCGCTACCTATGAGTATTATTTAAAAAAAATGACTCATATAGAGAACTGATAAAAGATATATTGTATCTTCTAAAATAGAAATGAAAATTAAGACCCGAATGAATTAAGTGTTAAAGCTTAATTTCAATAAATAAAATTGTAAGCGAATGAAAATCCGAAAATTTGCCGCCATAGATATAGGATCGAATGCTATTAGATTATTAATACATAACGTTATTGAAGACGAGGGTAAAGAAACGCAATTTAAAAAGAGCTCTTTGGTGAGGGTGCCTATTCGTTTAGGACAGGATTCTTTTACTGTCGGAGAGATATCAAAAAACAATGCTACCCGAATGGTGGAGGCTATGAAGGCTTTTAAGCTGTTAATGAAGGTGCACAATGTCGAAAAATATATGGCTTGTGCAACGTCAGCTATGCGAGAAGCTAACAATGGAAATGAACTGGTCGAAGCCATTCAACAAAAATCAGGAATTGAAATTGAAATTATAGATGGTAAAAAGGAAGCAGCCATTATTGCCTCAACCGACCTTCATTTATTGATAGAAAAAGATAAAACATACCTTTATGTAGATGTAGGAGGAGGGAGTACAGAGTTTACTATTTTCAACCAAGGGCGAGTGTTGGCCTCCAAATCGTATAAAATAGGGACAGTTCGCCTGTTAAATGAAATGATCACGGAAGAAATCTGGAGGGATATAGAAAAATGGATTAAAAAGAATACGAAGGATTATAAGAAGGTAGAAATAATAGGTTCCGGAGGTAATATCAATAAACTGTTTAAAATGAGTGGACGTAAACCGGGAACACCTCTTTCGTATATCTTTTTAAATGCTCAGTATCAGTTCCTGAAAGAATTAAGCTATGAAGAGCGTATTTCCGAATTAGGATTGAATCCCGATAGGGCGGATGTGATTATTCCGGCAACCCGAATTTACCTGAATGCCTCAAAATGGAGTGGTGCCAAAAAAATACATGTACCTAAAATAGGACTATCAGATGGTATAATAAAACTGCTGTATAGTTTGGAGAAGGATAAGGAATTGGCACTATTGTAGTCAATTAATTTTAGCAGATCCAAAAACATTGAGATACCAATTGTACTAAAAGCTAAATAGAAAGAGGCGATCTTAAGCAGTGTAAAACTGCAGGGAGATCGCCTCTTTTAATTTTTATACCTAACCGATTCCTTTCAAGCTTTTTGATGTTATAAGCATTTGTAAATGAACGTGTCACTCAACTAATATTGCCAGGGAAGTGATAAAGTATAGTATGGTTATGGTGATTTAAACTTTCATTCTCATTTAAAGCCGTTTAACCATGCATGGTTGCATCTTTGCCCAGTACTTGCATGATTTTAGCTTCAAACTCCAATAAGTCTTGCCATTTTTGGTCTACTTCTTCACGATCCCCATACTTGCGGGCAAAACCTAAAAACATGGTATAGTGGTTTGCCTCACTGGCCATAAGGTTTCTATAAAACTCAGAGAGTTCCCGATCGTTAAGTTCTTCGGATAGTAGGCGGAAACGTTCACAACTTCTCGCTTCGATAAGCGCAGCATATAACAACCTATGTACTAATTGAGTGGTTCTGTTTCCTCCTTTAGGGAAAAATTTCATCAAGCGGTTTACGTATTCATCTTTACGATCTCTACCCAAAACCCATCCGCGCGCTATAATTTTGTCGTGAACCATTTTAAAATGACTGATTTCTTCTTTTACCAAGGCAGTCATCTCCTGTACCAATTCGGTGTATTCGGGAAACTGTACAATTAGTGATATAGCTGTACTGGTTGCCTTTTGTTCGCAATAGGCATGATCTGTTAAAATTTCTTCAATATTCTTCTCGACAATATTTACCCAGCGGGGATCTGTTGGAAGTTTTAAACCGAGCATTGTTATGTGTGATTTTAATTAAAATGTTTTTAAAGTTCTTATGCTGAGAGTTTTATATCGATAAATATATTTCTTTATCGAGGATTTAAACCTCCGAGCTTCATCAAAACTTACCTTAGCACCATATAATAAGGCAAAAATAATGTTTTTAAAAACATTTTAGCCAATACTCGCAATAACGAATTCCCCTGTCTTGATTGATTAGTAGCAAAATGTAATTGAGATTATTGAATATCGATTGCTCAATTATATTTTAGGCTTACTTATGATTTGTATTTGGTTAGGCAAAAAATGATATGTAAAAGTATTGTTTAAAATTAAATAGAATACGAACCAAAAACATTTCGAATGCTAATTAACGATAAATATCATTTGTCTTATAGCACCAATATTCATCCTGGAGAAGGGTGGAAGGGTACCTTTAAGAATCTGGCCGAGTATATACCTTCGATTAAATCCAGTATTTCTGAAGACAAACCTTTTGGTATAGGTTTAACTCTGACTAATTTAGCCAGTCAAGAACTCAATAAAAATTATAATCTCATTTTTTTTAAAGAATGGTTGGAATCAAACAACCTTTATGTTCATACGATTAATGGTTATCTGTATGGTGGCGAAGCATATTCCGCTATAAAAGATGCTGTGCATTTACCAGATTGGACCACCAAAGAGCGGTTTAAATATACCAAGAGACTCATTGCGCAACTGGCACTCTTATTGCCTGAAAATATGAATGGTAGTATAACTACCTCTCCGTTGAGCTATAAACACTGGCATACTTCAGATGCTTTGTTGGAGAATAGTTATAAATCCTCTGCCAAAAATCTGGCTAAAACCATCCTGGAATTATATAAAGTTGAGCTTAAAACCGGGAAATATATTCATTTAGATCTCGAACCGGAGCCAGATACACTTATTGAAAATAGTAATGAGGTTATCGACTTTTTTAGAGGATATTTAGCACCTATAGCTGTTAATTACCTGGTAAAAAAATTAAAGACCAGTGAAGAAATAGCCGAATATATGGTTTATCGTTATATCAACATATGTTATGACGTGTGTCACTTCTCATTAGTTTATGAAGAACCAGAACTAACTTTCAAAAGGTTTAAGCAAACAGGAATCAAAGTGGGTAAAGTACAGTTGAGCTCCGCTTTGAAAGTCGTTTTTGAAGAGCACAGGAACGATTTGATTATTCAGAATTTGTTCGCACTAAAAAATTCAGATTTTTTACATCAGGTTCGTGAAAAAATAGGGGATCAGGTAGTGAAATATCATGACTTTCATATGATTTTAAACAAGAAGCAATTGATTAATGAAATTAGGGCACAATTCCATGTTCCTGTTTTTATAGATAAATTCGGCGCACTGAATTCAACACAGGATCAACTCATAAAAGTGATCAAGTGTCTTAAAGAGCAATCTATTACCGATCATATTGAAGTTGAAACTTATACCTGGGAAATATTACCTGAGGATTTACGAAAAGATTTAAAAGGTTCTATTGTTCGGGAATTGTGTTGGGTGAAAGAACAACTGAAGAGTTGATTAAAAATCGAGGTCAAAAGACTTTCGAAGTGTCTCTACATGAGGATTCTTTTCAACTAATTTCTGATACTTTTCCTGTGGAGTAAAAGCATATTGTTTGGCCGCAACTTCATTTACAACGATATGAAGCTTGAGATCATAATTGTTTAGTTTCTTTTTCAGGTAGGTCATTAACGGATATTGATCCCGTTCTACCTCTTTTTTCATAGTATCATTAGGTAACTCAATACTAATAGTGAAATCTTCTTTTAACTTTGGAATATCAGATGATAATGAAGACGCTAAAAGTTTTTTCCCTTCTTTGTCGATTTTCAACACATATTTTTTCCAGTATTCCTGTAAGGTTGATTCCTCAAATGGATCGCTTGGTAAGTTTTCCTCATCAACAACAACATCCTGTTTCTTTAACTCGTGCTCCTTTTTTGCTTTTATACTGGATAGAGATAGTCCGGAAACTTTTTTGTCGAGATTTTTTAATTTTATTTTAGGAGCAGGCTTTGTTGCCTTTTCTGTTACTGTAGCCGTCGAAACTTCGGAAACGTTAGACGTAGTTTCATCAGAAGATGTAACCTGAGTAGTAGTTGCTGAAGGTTTTTCGTGATCTAATCTTTTTTCAAGGACCTCAGGTTCAGTACTGTGGAAGTAAGTTGCTGGAATTATGAAACGTTTACCATTTTTTTTTTCTCCATCAAAATTGATAGAGGCAAGTTCCATTAAGCAAAGTTCCACCAGCAGTCGCTGATTTTTACTGGTCTTGTAATTCAGATCACACTCGTTGGTTAGTTTGATGCATTGCATCAAAAACGGAATGGAGGTTTTTTGGCTTTGCTCTAAATACTTTTGTTTTGCCTCTTCACCAACTTCAAGGAGCTCAATGGTGGCTTGATTCTTACAAACCATCAGGTCTCTGAAATGCGAGGCAAGTCCGGCTATAAAATGGTGGCCATCAAAACCATGAGAAAGTGACTCGTTAAACTGAATTAGTAATTCCGGAATATTATTAGATAATATATAATCAGTAACCTTGAAATAAGTATCGTAGTCTAAAACATTTAGGTTTTCGGTTACAGCTTGTCTCGTTAAGGTTGTTCCTGAAAAACTTACTACTCTGTCAAAAATTGACAGCGCATCCCGCATAGCACCATCTGCCTTTTGGGCAATGATATGTAAAGCATCATCTTCTGCCTGTATGCCTTGATTTTCAGCTATATATCTTAAATATTCCTTGGCGTCTGTAACCGTTATTCGTTTAAAATCAAATATCTGGCAACGTGAAAGAATAGTAGGAATGATCTTGTGTTTTTCAGTAGTAGCAAGAATAAATATAGCATGCTTTGGCGGTTCTTCCAGCGTCTTTAAAAAAGCATTAAAGGCAGCCTGAGATAACATATGCACCTCATCGATGATATAAACCTTGTACTTTCCTACTTGTGGCGGAATTCGAACCTGATCAATTAAATTACGGATATCATCTACAGAGTTGTTGGAGGCAGCATCGAGCTCAAAAATGTTAAAAGCAAAATCTTCGTCTTCACTTTGAGAGCCATCTTGATTGATCATCTTTGCCAGAATACGGGCACAAGTCGTTTTACCAACCCCTCTTGGACCACAAAATAATAAAGCCTGAGCTAAATGATTATGTTCTATGGCGTTTTTGAGTGTGTTCGTAATCGCTTGTTGTCCAACAACATCCTTGAATGTTTTGGGGCGATATTTTCTAGCCGATACTATAAAATGTTCCAACTTTGATTGTAATTTATTGAACCCGTAAAATGAGGTTTTTCAACGAGAAACAAAGTTAAAAATTGAATCCAAAATTTAATAATTCCAATCCATATTTTACCATAAGTTATTAACATCGGAAAAGACTTGAAAAGTTTAGTAATTGTGGCTTATTAATTAAATTTATAAAAGAGATTGATATTACCCCGATACTTTTCTGAATGGTCATTGAGAATACTTTAAACCAATTCCTGAAATTTAAATTAATAAGTCCAAAAAAGAAGTACCTTTGTGTCGCAGACTATCTTATCGCTGTCTCATTGAGATGGAGGAAAGTCCGGACACCATAGCGCGGCATAGCGGGTAACACCCGTCATCTACTTCGGTAGATAGGACCAGTGCAACAGAAAGAATGTACAGGTAAGGCTGTAGTGAAATCAGGTAAACTCTATGTGGTGCAACGCCAAGTAAACCAGCGCTTGAGGATCGCGCGTCCAATGTTGGAGGGTAGGCGGTTAAAGCTTTTTGGTAACAAAAAGTTCAGATAAATGATAAGACTCGACAGAATCCGGCTTACAGGTCTGCTTTTTTTGTGAATTAAATTAAAAATCCCTCTCAGAGGGATTTTTTTATTGCGGCATATAAGAAAGATCGCTCCGTATATAACCACTAACTTCTTCGAAATGAATTGCCGTTTGCATCACCTTCTCAAAAAGTGCTTTTCCTTCTTCCCCCATTAATCTCATCGTCTCAGCATCCTGTTGCTCAAAACTAATGGCATCTTTGGCAGCTACTGCAACCATGAAGTACGTTTTCATATTACCAAACCCACTTCGATACAGACGGTAATGTTGTTTTATGCCTTTATTCTTATACATGGCTTTAATCTCTTTGGCTAATGCAGTGGCTTTTTCAACATCAGATGGTTTAATTTGCCAATAATAGAATCTTCTGTATGGTTGCCCTTCAGGAGTCTGGGTCATACCATCCGGCATATATGATAGTTCGTGATCGAGATGAAGGATATAACCGCCGTGCTCGTCATAACATTTATTGATTCTGTGAAACAGTTCATTCAGGGCATTTTCTCCCATTTTTTCAGATAATGTAGCGAATGTATTTCGATCCATATCCGCCATCTTATCAATTTTGGTTACATGAAGATACCTGAAATCATTCGTTGCCACAGAGAGCCACTTAGCATCCGGAATATTATGTTTTTTTAAATTGCTTACCAGTTCTTTTATGGCATTCTCGTAAGTAATGGCCATATTAGGGATTACTATATCCTCGTGTATTCGATAAGTTTCAACAGTGCTTCCATTTTGTGCAATTGAAGAAAAAGGAAGCATAATGATTAATAAAATGATTAGCTTTTTCATGATTATAAAGTGGTTTGATTAATTCGTGTTAGTGGTGTCCATTTGCATTCTGGATTTTTTTAATGCCTGATATATAGGTAAATGATTCCAATACCCAAATTCTTTAATTATTTTGCCGTCTTTGATCATTGCGGTGATATGATAAGGAACTTCAACTTTCTCACCTGTGTTTTTGAAAGTTGCGCTCCAGGTAGCCCACATATTAATCCAGTGGTCACCATCATCTTCAACAATCATTTCATAATAAATAGAATCTTTAGAACTGTAGGTGGATACGTCCTTTAGTCCATCTTTGAAGCGCATGATCATTTCGTCTACTGTAATAGCTTCTGTGCTATTGTGATATATTTTTGCAGTATCGACGTAATTAGCCCTAAAGGCTTCCCAATTTCCTGAATAATAACTTTCGGTATTGGATTTTGCAAGATCTATTTCAGGCGCACTGCTGAAATATTGTTTTGGTTCTTGTTCGCATGCCAGTAATAAAACAAACATGACTACGAACACATGAATAGTTTTCATAATAGTTGTTGTTTGGTTTTAATAAAATTCTAGCAGAAAGAAGTACCGTTTATGGTAGAAATACCATGGGGTAGAATCAGTTAGTTAGACTATGTCTAAGATACTGAAAATAAATAATATATGCTATTTTTTTGCTCTTGGTATTATTAGGCTTTAAGCGGGAAGTTCAAAGAAACTAAATGTACTGCCGCCATATGATTTTAAATAACTGAAATTAGGAAGTTGGCTCAAATCAGTATGTTTAGAGTGCTCTATGATGAGCATACCATCTTCCGAAAGTAAGTTCTTTGAAAACACTAATTCTGAAATTCTGGCAAATTCTTCAGTAGGGAAGTTGTATGGCGGGTCAGCAAAAATGATGTCTGCTTTTTCACTTGTTTTTTCTAAGAATCTATAAACATCACTCTTAATGGGTCTTATTGGAAAGTCGAGTTCTCTGGCCGTTTTGCTGATAAACTGAATGCAACCAGAATTCCCATCGACGCTGGTTATGTGTATCGCTCCTCTACTGGCAAATTCATAACTGATATTTCCTGTGCCGGCGAAAAGGTCTAAAACGGTGAGCTCATCAAAATAATAATGATTATTTAGAATATTGAATAAGGCTTCTTTCGCAAAATCGGTAGTTGGACGTACGGGAAGCTTCTTAGGAGCTATTAGTCTTTTTCCTTTATGTTTACCTGAAATAATTCGCATCTAAAAACTATTGAGAAGTATAAAGTGTCTATGATTAGCTATCGGTGCAAGACTATCGTTTATAGTATAGTCAATATAGCTATTTCCGAACTCAACATATTTTATATATTTATAAGTTATATCAAATAACTCGCTGTCTTTTTGGATGTCTCCCAGAAGGTATAGCGTAAAATGCGCCGGATTTAATTGAAGCTGCTCAGCCGTGAAAAGAATGTAGTAAATGAAATCTTCTTTTGTTTGATAGGTATATCTGTTATAGAGAATTAATTTAGAATTTTTTGAAATGACAATTTCAAAATGACCGTTATGTACGTTCACAAACATAACTGAGTCCAAAGTTTTAGGAGCTTTATGTAATAGGTTCTCCACTAAAATTGAGGCAGTATGCTTAAATTCAAATTCTCCTATGCTGTCAAAGATAAAGTTGTTTACGTTAGTAAAAGGGACATAAACGTTTACCATTGAAGCAGTTTTAAGCTCATCGTAAGCAATAAAATCAGTCGCTAATATTTTGACATTGTATTTTAAATAATTAGCTAAATGATTTTCATTAAATAAATCTTTTGGGACGAACGAAGAAAGCTCATTATTATGAATAAGCGTTATTTTGTCGTAAGCTGTTTCGCTGAGTTTGTGTTCCTGAATGAAGGGATCTAATTGATCAATTAGTTCTTCAGGGGAGGAAATTTGCTCAAAAGACTTATGGGCTAAGCTTTCAATAGTCTTGTGTAGCGTATCAAGGATACAAAAAGAAAGTCCACTCAAGCTAACCTGAATGGACAGTTCTTTATAAGTTGTGGTAAGTATATTATTTGTCTTTCTTAGAGTCATAAATTGTAGGCCAGTTACCACTGGTACTAACTTCACTTAATGATCCAACAATAATTTCAGGTCCGTTAATATCATCAACTGAAATCACTTGACTTTCTTTTGTAACAAGATCTTTAGGCTGATCGTGTAATACTACACTCTTAGCTACTTTTGCTTCAAATACAGAAGCTTGATATCCACTCTGTTCTAATACATCAACCTTAAGGTCGAATTTCTCATTATTAGCAGCATGAGGAACATTCATTAAAGTTTTGTATCTGTCAGAATTTTTGAATAAAGAGTCTTTTACAGATTTAGTTCCCAGGGTATCAATGATCACAACCTCTTTAAGCATATCGATACGATATGTTTCGTCGTATGCCATGTAAGATGAATCTCTTTGCTGAGTTATGGTGAATTTAGCAGTGTCAACAAATTGAATTAATTTATCAAAGCTGCCCGTATAACTTCCATTTACTGTGAGATAGGCTTCCTCAGCGTTTCTAATATCTTTTAATTTTGCAATTACGTCAGCGTAACGTTTCTTTTTTACTTTTTCAAATTTTATTGGTCCATTGATTGAATTATAAATCATGTAAGCAAAAAAGAAGCTTAACAACCAAAAAACAATTTTTAATACGGTCTTCATCTTTTTTATTAAGTTAATTTTTGTGAGCGGTTAACGCAAATCTACAATTTTTTTTTATTCACAAAAGTATTTGCCCTTAAAAATCATCCCTAACTTTGGCTCACAAACCCTTTCTTTATGAATGCAATTAAATTTTATAAACTGTTAAAGGAAAAATTCCCTCATGAACCCACTCATGTTCAAAGTGTTGTGCTTCAGCAACTCTCTGAGTTTATCTTTTCTACAGACAAGAATGGGGTGTTTTTATTGAAGGGATATGCAGGAACTGGAAAAACAACAATCATTGCAGCTATTGTTAAAAATTTGTGGCACACCATGAAAAAGGTGGTTTTGTTAGCTCCAACCGGAAGAGCGGCAAAGGTTATTACCAGCTATTCTCAAATAACAGCTTACACCATTCATAAACATATATATTTTCCGAAGAAATCTAAAGGTGATGGTATTCGTTTTGTTTTAGCTCCCAATAAGCTTAGGGATACGATTTTTATCGTGGACGAAGCTTCCATGATCCCAGATGCTCCGACAGATTCTAAACTATTTGAAAATGGTTCTTTGTTAGATGACCTTATTCAATATGTGTATTCCGGGCATAACTGTAAGTTGGTTCTCATAGGAGATACAGCGCAGTTACCTCCGGTTAATCTTGAAATAAGCCCTGCGCTTAGCGAAGACACTTTATCGCTTAACTATAATAAAGAGGTCATTAAAATGGAGTTGAATGAAGTAATGAGACAACAACTCGATTCAGGAATTCTTTATAATGCAACTGCCCTCAGAGAGCATATGGATAATGGTTTTTATAATGATTTCAAGTTTAACTTAAATGGATTTTCTGATATCGTCAGACTGATTGATGGTTACGAAATTCAAGATGCCATTAATCAATCTTATAGTGAAAATGGTAAAGAAGAAACGGCAATTATTGTAAGATCAAATAAAAGGGCAAATCTTTATAATCAACAAATTAGAGGTCGTATTTTGTTTTTAGAAAATGAGCTGGCCGCAGGTGATTTCCTTATGGTAGTCAAGAATAACTATTTTTGGATTAAGGCCTCTAGTAAGGCAGGTTTTATTGCCAATGGTGATATAATAGAAATCCTTGAAATTTTTGCTATTAAGGAGTTGTATGGCTTTAAGTTTGCCGAAGTTAAAGTTCAGATGGTTGATTACCCTGATATGAAACCCTTTGAAACTGTATTGTTACTTGATACTATTACTGCAGAAACTCCTGCATTATCCTATGATGATTCTAATCGATTATATCAGGAGGTAATGAAAGATTATCAGAATGAGTCCTCCAATTACCGAAAGTTTTTACAGGTGAAGAATAATAAATACTTTAATGCATTACAGGTTAAATTTTCGTATGCTATTACCTGTCATAAAAGTCAAGGTGGTCAGTGGGATACTGTCTTTATTGAACAGCCCTATGCGCCTAATGGGATAGATAAAGATTATTTAAGGTGGTTGTATACTGCCGTAACCAGAGCAAAGAATAGATTATATCTTATTGGTTTTAAAAATGAGTTTTTTGAGGATTAAGAATAATAATCTATTTTAAATTTAGCTTAAGTAAATTATTCAATATTCGTTTTAAGTCAGGCTGTGTATTTGGATCCATAAGATTTAAAGCTGTGACATCGCATAGGTTTTCAACGAGCTCCCTTCCTCCCAGTGTATTGGTTGAAATACCTGTAACAATATCAGGTTTCATATTAAATGCCTTCATTAAACCATATACGGCATAAGGGTCTGAGGCACTTAAAATATTGCATTTTACATGCTTTTTAATTGCCTGAAATGCAATTTCACCATTATAAGGTTCTAAAGGAGAGGCTCCAATTTCTATAACAGCGACATCTGGATTTTCGTGACTCATCCGGCTTTTTAAATAATTCATTTTATCTTTAAAAAGTCCAGATCCACAAATAGAGGAGGGAAGTCCTGCATCTACAAAATCAATAATTGTATCTGCACCAACATCTTTAATAGCTAAAATGTCTTTATAGCGTCCTGCTCCTGCTATTTTTGCTCCAAGAACTTTTAAGCCATTTTCTTTGAAAATCTTGGTTACAATTCTAGCTGAAGTTGTTTTACCAGCTGACATTGAAGTGCCGGTAAATAAAACAACAGGTATATTAAACTCTTTTGTGGAAACGGGTTTAATAAAATCATTCATCACAATCTTATGATGGTTGCGACTGAGATGCCCAAGATATTCTATGGTAATCAATGCACTCATAAACATGGACCTGGAAGTGAGTTTACCCAATAAACCACCGGAGGTTAAAACATGCATGATCCCATCATCAGTAACTTCTTTCCAACTTCCTGTGGCCTCTAAGGTGGCATGCCTTAATCCCAGGGCTCCAATTAACACTTCTCCGCCCATTACACCCCTCATTCGTCCATTTGTTAGTTCAAGCTGCGCAGAGGGTTTTCCAATATCTATGATCTTACAGGCTACATAATCACCGGTTTCCCAAAGATCTTTATTAAGCTTTGTTACTGAATAATTTTTTTCGGAAAGATCAGTGATTCTCGTGAGGGAAGTATATATATGTGTTGAGTTCATCGTTGTAGTGGTTTTAGGTTTAACGGTTTATCTAAAATGAGGAGGGTTAGTAGTAAGGTGCGCTCCATCATTTTTTCTTTTAAAATAAATTCATGTTGAGCATGTGCTCCATCTCCTGTGGTCCCAAGTCCATCCAGAGTAGCAGTGTATAAACTTGTGGTATTTCCGTCTGATCCTCCTCCAGCAGTGGCATCCTCCAGGTTCATATTCATAAGCTTGGCCTTTGAAAATGCCAAATTCCATAGGGTTTCATTGCGTTTCGTTTTTTCCATAGGTTGCCTTCCGATTTTACCATGAATTTCCAGGGTTGTATCTGGTATCGTAGGTTTTAAACTGTGAATTTTATCACTAATAAATTTACCATCCTTTTGATTGAGTACCCTAACATCAATAACAGCAGTACTTTCAGGAGCAACCACATTAGGAGAAATACCACCAGTAATGGTACCTACATTTACTGTAATGCCTTTTTCAGCATCATTCATAGCATAAAGTTTTTGAATCTGATGAGAAAGTTCGACAATTGCATTCACCCCTTTTTCAGGCTCAAGCCCCGCATGTGCGGCCTTTCCTTTTACTGTTAAAGTAAATCTTCCAATACCTTTTCGAGCTGTTTTTAATTTTCCCTGTAATCCTAAAGGTGGTTCCAGAATATAGGCCCGGTCAGCAATGATTGCTAGCTTTTTAATTATGGAAGTTGATTCTTTACTGCCTGTTTCTTCGTCTGAATTAATCAATATAACCGGGGTAACTGAGGGAGTCAACTTTAAATGATGCAGTGCTTTAATTGCGAATATTATTTGTGTTAAGCCAGCCTTCATATCATAAACTCCAGGTCCCGATAGTTTTTCCCTGGTGTCGGTCATTGGCATCGATTTAATAGTGTTTAGACCCCAGACGGTATCACAGTGACCAATGAGCAGTTGAATGGGGATATTTTTTTTTCGTTGTTTTGGTCGGGCAAATAAATATCCACCGGATTTATTACCCGGATTTCGAAAAGTATAGTAATCGAGCGCTTCTAATTCTTGTCTTAGTAGCTCCATAATCTTATCAATGGCTGGTTTAGAACCTGTGGGAGATTCGGTTTTTACTAATAGTTTTAGGTAGGATAAGGCTTCTTCTTGCTTTGAATCTAAGAAGGTTTTAATCTCAGCAACTATTTGATTTACTGAATTCATCGTTTGAAGCCTTTAGGGAAAGGGAAGTTAAACGTCTCTGTAACCTTTGCAAACCTGCCAGGTGCAATATAAACCAGGAGGCCATGATCTTTTAGCTGAGATTGCTGGTCTTTTTCGGATTCTATGAGGTAGTTCTCATTTACCGAAGCATGAGTTATTATTCCTGAGATTATACTGTTTTCTCCAAAACCATCAATTATTTTAAAAAGTTTACATTCTAACCTTAGATAAGAATCTTTTAGAATCAGTGCGTCAATATGGTCAGATTTTAATGTGGGTAAAGCATTAATTATATTCTCTGATTTTGACGTGATTTGATCTCTTGGAAATGCCGATAAAGAGGCTATGGTAACGCTTTCAGGTAAAAGGAAGCTTACAGTGAATGTTTTGGAAACTTTTACATTTCTATAAGTTGAATGCTTTGGCGTACATACAAAACCAAAATAATTTTGGAATCCCAATGGCGTAATCATATGTTTAGGAGCCATATCATAGCCATCATTTTCTTTGGTTCCAATAACTACTAGCGGGGCTGCTATAAAAGTTTTATCCCAAATTGGAAATCCAATATCCAAAGAAACGTAATTATGATTCTTGTTTAATTTCATATCGCTACATTAATAGTTTAAATTACTGATTTTCAACCTGAAAAAGATTGATAATTATCATGTGTAGGTTAGTGTTATTGTTGGTGTTACGTTTGGAGGTTGCGGCTTATTCTAATCAGAAATGAGTTATTTCGTTGTTCAAATAATTAGTATATTTATTGATGGTGTTCTTAAAGTTTAAGTATGAACGTAGAAACTATAATTAGTATTTGTTTGGGTATAGGACTAGCGGCCAGTGTAGGCTTTAGGGTGTTTTTACCTTTATTTGTTCTTAGTTTAGTTTCGTATTTAGGGGTTTGGGATTTAAATGATAGTTGGCAATGGTTGAGTTCAATTCCCGCATTTATTACTTTAGGAGTAGCCATGTTGTTTGAAGTGTTCGCCTATTATATTCCTTTTGTTGATAATTTGCTGGATACTATAGCAATCCCCCTCGCAGCTGTTGCCGGAACAGCAGTTGTGGTATCAACAGCTTCAGATTTAGATCCGCTAATTACCTGGTCGTTGGCAATCATTGCAGGGGGAGGTACTGCATCGGCAATAAAAGGGATGTCATCAACGACTCGATTAGCTTCATCAACTTCAACAGCGGGATTAGGAAATCCTGTAGTAGCAACCATAGAAACGGGTGGATCAATAGTGATGTCTTTACTATCTGTTTTTTTACCGGTTGTTTCCTTTATTATAGTATTAATGATTCTTTACTTTTTATATAAGATTTCGAAAAAGTTCAAAACTTCTAAAAATTGATTTTTCATTTAGAAGCTGTATTTTTGAAGATTAAATGTTTCAGTAAAAATTTGTATAACTGAAATGTAGTGTTCTTGATTGTATTTGGAATTCTCAACGATTCTGAATGAGAAAAAAATATATAGATGAAAATTATTTCAATGATACCGGCCAGATATGCAGCCTCCCGCTTTCCGGCTAAATTAATGCAAGATTTAGGAGGGAAATCAGTTATCCTTAGAACATATGAAGCCACCTTGAAAACAAGGCTCTTTGATGATGTTTATGTGGTAACTGACAGTGATGTTATTTTTGAAGAGATCACAACAAATGGAGGGAAAGCTATAATGAGCCTAAAAGAACACGAGTGTGGCAGTGATCGTATAGCTGAGGCAGTTGAAAATATGGATGTCGATATTGTTGTTAATGTTCAAGGCGATGAACCTTTTACTGAAAAAGAAAGCCTAAGAAAGGTGTTGGAGGTCTTTAATGATGATCATCATAAAGAAATAGATTTAGCATCCCTGATGACACCACTTTCCGATTGGGAAGATATTTCCAATCCAAACAATGTAAAAGTGATTGTCGATAATCGGGATTTCGCTCTTTATTTTTCAAGATCACCAATACCTTATCCCAGAGATAAGGAAGCCGGAGCTAAATATTATAAGCATAAAGGAATATATGCTTTTAGAAAACAGGCCTTGATTGAATTTCCGAAAATGAAGATGATGCCTTTAGAAGCAACAGAAAAAATTGAAGCAATAAGGTTTTTAGAGCATGGTAAAAGAATAAAAATGGTGGAAACCTCAGTAACAGGAATAGAGATTGATACCCCCGAGGATTTAGAAAAGGCATTGAAGGTATGGAAATAAAATATGATAATATAAAGGTAATTGGATTTGACGCAGATGATACCCTGTGGGTAAATGAAACTTATTTTAGAGATACAGAACATAAATTTGCCAGACTTCTTGCCAGCTACGAAACGGAAAACAAAATTGATCAGGAATTATTCAAGATGGAGATGAAAAATCTTTCGCTCTATGGGTATGGAGTAAAAGGTTTTGTGCTTTCAATGATAGAAAGTGCCATTGACTTGTCTAATGGGAAAATTGCCGTGGATACAATTTCTAAAATCCTTGATCTTGGGAAGGAAATGATAGAGAAACCTGTGGAGTTATTAGATGGTGTAGAAGAGGTTCTTAAACAGCTGAGTAAAAGCTATCGATTACTTTTGCTAACCAAAGGGGATCTTTTGGATCAAGAGCGAAAGCTTGAAAAGTCCGGACTCTCAGAGTACTTTCATCATATTGAAGTTTTGAGTGACAAAAAAGAATCAAATTATAGCAACCTTTTGGAACATCTTGAGGTTGAGCATGAAGAATTTTTAATGATTGGCAACTCGTTGAAGTCTGATATTTTGCCTATTATTAATATTGGGGGGAAAGCAATTCATGTTCCCTTTCATACCACTTGGGTGCATGAAATGGTGCATGAAGCGGATGATAATGGAGGATATAAAAAGGTAAACAACATTAAAGAGGTACTGGAGATATTGTAATGGTTAAAAAACTGGACATCACCAATTGGAATCGAAAAGCGCATTTTAATTTCTATAAAAATTTTGATGAGCCTTTTTTTGGGCTGACTTTCGAGGTAGAGGTTAGCAATGCATATAAACATTGTAAAAAGGAAGCGTATTCATTTTTTATCTATTACTTATACGCTGCTCTTGAAGCTGCAAATAATATCCCTGAATTCAAACATAGAATTCAGGATGATGAGGTTTTAGAATATGATAAAGTTAATGCCTCACCTACAATTAATCGGGATAATGGAACATTTGGGTTTTCTTATATGGATTATAAGGATGATTTTAAGGGGTTTTATGAGGAAGCTATAATGGAGGTGGATAGGGTAAGGAAAGCAAATGATTTGGTTCCTGCCAATGATTCGAGTAATACGATTCATTTCTCTGCAATACCCTGGGTGAAATTTACTGCTGTTTCTCATGCCAGAAATTATAAGTTCAGTGATTCCATTCCAAAAATATCTTTCGGAAAGGTTTATAAAAAAGAAGATAATATGTTTATGCCTGTATCGGTTCATGTTCACCATGCGTTAATGGATGGTTATCATGTAGGTCTATTCTGTGAGTATTTTCAAAAAAACTTAAATAAAGAGTTTTAATCAAATAAGATAAAAGTATCCTATGAGAGCAATTTCGAGATTCATTTTTTTTAAACTAATGAAATGGAATATTTCAGGTGAATTCCCAGCTCTTAAGAAGTATGTTATTATTGTAATACCGCATACTAGTTGGCATGACTTTTACATTGGTGTATTGGTGCGAAGTATTTCTGGTTTTAAAATGAATTTTGTTGCGAAAAAAGAACTTTTTAAACCGCCGTTTGGTTGGTATTTTAAAGCGGTAGGAGGAGCAGAGCTTGATAGAACTTCCGGACAAAATAAAGTAGAGAGTATTGCCAGAATTTTTAAGGAACGCGATGAGTTCAGGTTGGCAATTGCTCCGGAAGGTACCCGAAAGAAAGTAGAGAAGTTGAAAACAGGATTTTACTATATTGCCAAAGAGGCAAATGTGCCTATTGTTATGACAGCCTTAGATTTTGGAAAGAAACAGGTGAAGATTTCTAATCCTTTTTATCCGACAGAGGATAAGGAAGCCGATTTTACAATCATAAAGAATTTTTATAAAGGCGTTAAGGGTAAGGTGCCTGAAAACAGTTTTGAATAAAAAAAAGCCGCTTTTTGCGGCTTTTTTAATTTAAGAATCTTCTGTTGAAGATGACATGGAGTGATATACGTTTTGTACATCATCATCATCTTCTATTAATCCGATAAGTTTTTCTACTTCGGCAGTGTCTTCTTGCGATAATTCTTTAGTAACCTGAGGAATTCGCTCAAAGCCAGAGGAAAGGATTTCAAGACCTCTTGCTTCCAGTTCTTTTTGGATGGCTCCAAAACTCTCAAATGGTCCATAAATTAATATTCCATCATCTTCAGCAAAAATTTCTTCTACTCCGAAATCAATCATGTCCAACTCTAGTTCTTCCAGATCTATACCTTCTTGTGGAATTTTGAAATGGCATTTATGATCAAACATAAACTCCACCGATCCGGAAGTACCCAAAGTACCATTACATTTATTAAAATAACTTCTAACGTTGGCTACAGTCCTGTTGTTGTTATCTGTAGCTGTCTCAATTATAACAGCAATACCATGTGGAGCATACCCTTCAAATAAAACTTCTTTATAATGATCAGTGTCCTTATCAGAAGCTCTTTTGATAGCTCTTTCAACATTGTCTTTAGGCATGTTTGCAGCCTTTGCATTTTGAATTGCTGCTCTTAATCTGGAATTGGTTTCCGGATTTGGGCCACCTTCTTTAACAGCCATGGCAATATCTTTACCAATTCGCGTAAAGGTTTTTGCCATACTGGCCCAACGTTTAAATTTTCTCTCTTTCCTAAACTCGAAAGCTCTTCCCATAGAATAGTGTTATTTAAAAACAAAATTACATTAAAATTTCTTCAATGAAAATTATGCGAATAATATTGAAAAAAAAATCTGCATTTTTAAAAAAAGCGTAGAAATGGATTAATTACATCGCTGTTTTTGGTATTTGATTTTGAGATAATGTCCGATGATTATATAAAATTTACTCTCCTTTAATGATGTTTTCAATTGAGGTCGCCATTTTAATATCTTTTTCGGTAACTCCTCCTGCATCATGAGTGAAAAGTTTTATGGAAAGATTGTTGTAAACGTTGCTCCAATCCGGATGATGGTTTTGTGCTTCGGCCTCGAATGCAATTCTGGTCATCATAGCAAAAGCATCTCTAAAACTTTTAAAGTCAAGGGAGGTGTGTAAGGCACCATCAATATAGTCCCAATACTCTAATTCCTGAAGTTTGATTTTTATAAGGTCTTCTGAAAGGATACTCATGGTTTTAAGTTTAATTGGTTATTAAGATAAAGTTAAACAAATTGATGAGAATAAAAACATCGATTTTGTAGTTCGTCCAACGAAGTGTTTTTAAGCAAGGTATTTTAGTGATTTGAAAATCATTAAATAAGAATTGAAGACACTTTCATAATAGGTGAAATCCCCATATTTAGGTATAAGCTAAACATTTAAAAGGCTAAATATTTTATATTGATTTATATTCATCAATGACATCGTTGTATGAATATTGTAAATAGTTAGGAAGTTTATTGTCTTTAGGAAGTACAGCCAGATAACGATCGAAATTAGAGGTATATACATTTTTGTAAATGATATTTCCATATCCATGTTTCTCAATCATTTCTTTTACGAATTCATCATGATGAACAAGATCATAACTTCCTAAATGATATATTCCTTTTCTTTTGCGATTAATCATATAATGAATTTGCCTGGTAATATTGTCTACAGAAGCAACGTTCATAATTAAGTCTGGAAAAACTTCATAAGGTTCCTTTTGTTGAATAGAAGATTTTAACTCTTTTACTCTAGGTGAAGTGCTACCAAAAACCATGGGTAACCGAGCTATTACGTACTTGTTTTCTGGTAATCGCATTAACATATTCTCAATCTTAATTTTTAAGCGGCCGTATTTACTAAGAGATAATGTTTTGTCGTATTCATAGGAAGGATAATTACTAAAGGCATCAAAAACATTTGCAGAGGAGAAAAAGAATATTTTACATTTGGTAAGTCGGATGTAATCCGTAATATCCTCATGGGTTTCTATCAATGCTTCGAAATCACCCCTTAAAGCTGAAACAATTACTTGAGGTTTTACTTTTTCTAAAACATCATAGATGTCATCGTGTTCAATGTCAAAATGAAAATAATGTTTGTTGTCTGAATATATCCTTCCGGTGTGATAGGTTCCATAGGTATCATAATAGTGGCAGAGCTCTTTATATAGAGCTTGTCCCAAAAAGCCACTGGCTCCCAATATTAATATTCTAGTAGACTTCTTTTTTTTCATATAATAAACCCCGGCACCTTATAAATAACAATACCGGGGTCTATATCGTATGTGTTATGAGAAATTTAACGAATTCCCCGGATATCTTTACAGTTGTTTTTTAAAAAGTAATTCACTTAATATAAAGTTAATTCTTATAAAAAGGTAACTTGACAACTTTAGCCGGAATTGCTTTTTTTCTGATTTGGATGTTGATAGTTTGATCAACCTTAGAGAGTTCAGTTGGAACATACCCTAATCCGATTCCTTTTCCCAGAGAAGGGGATTGGGTTCCGCTTGTAACTTTACCTACTATATTTCCAGCTTCATTTACAATATCATATCCTTGTCTGGGTATCCCTCTTTCCGTGAGTTCGAAGGCGATTAATTTTCTTTCTGCACCTGCTTCTTTTTGAGCTTTTAAGGCATCAGCATTTACAAAATCTTTAGTGAATTTGGTAATCCAACCCAAACCAGCTTCAATAGGTGAGGTAGAGTCGTCAATATCATTGCCATATAAACAATATCCCATTTCCAGACGAAGAGTGTCGCGTGCAGCCAATCCGATTGGTTTAATGCCATAGTCTTTACCAGCTTCAAAAACTTTTTCCCAGACATCTTTAGCATCTTCATTTTTACAATAGATTTCGAAACCACCACTACCAGTATATCCTGTAGCAGAGATAATAACGTTGTCTCTTCCAGCAAACTGGTCGACAGCAAAGTGATAAAATTTAATAGCGGAAAGGTCTACCTCAGTTAACGATTGCATGGCTTCAACAGCCTTAGGACCTTGAATTGCCAGTAATGAATATTCATCTGAAAGATTTTTCATTTCAGCACCAAATTCTTCATTGTATTTAGAAATCCAATTCCAGTCTTTGTCTATATTAGAAGCATTAACCACCAATAGGTAGCTTTCTTCTTTCATCTTATAAATAATTAAATCGTCTACAATACCACCATTTTCATTAGGAAGACATGAATACTGAGCACGACCCACAGTTAATTTGGAAGCATCATTCGAAGTTACTTTTTGAATAAGGTCTAGCGCTTTTGGCCCTTCAATTAAAAACTCACCCATATGACTAACGTCAAAAACACCAACACCATTCCTTACAGTTTCATGTTCAATGTTTACCCCCTCATACTGAACAGGCATGTTATATCCAGCAAAAGGAACCATTTTAGCTCCTAAAGCAATATGTACATCGGTTAAAGCAGTATTCTTCATTTAGTTAATTTTGATTATTCTATCAATTATAGATCTGTTATTTATGTATTTGGCTGCTAAATTATTTAAAAAATAAGGAGTTTTAAAGGAAAGTGAGAAGAATAAAAAAACACTGCTGAAAAAGCAGTGATTTCCTTGGAATATGATGATTGAATATTACTGAGGTAAATTAGCTAAAATTTCCTTTAAAGATGCTCTATTTCTATAATCTGGATCAAACTGTTGATATACAATTTTTCCTTTTGTATTAATAATGTAGGTTGCCGGGACAGGTAAAATAGCCTGATTGGATGCATTCGTTTCTGAGATAGAAGTGTTTAGACCTTTGAGAACTTTACCTTGATAATCTTCCGTAACATTAAAGTCTACGTCAAAAGCTTTCATAATCTTAGCGTCCGTGTCGGAAATAATTAAAAAATCGGTTTCATTTTTCTCCATAGTTTTACCAATGTTTTCATAATCTTGTGGAGTGATAGCTATTATTTTAGCTCCTCTTTTTTCTATTTCACTTGCATTTTTAGCAAAATCGGCCAGGTATCGATTACAAATCGGACACCAATATCCACGGTAGAAGATTATAACAATGGGTTGTTCTGTATAAAGGTCTTTTAACGTTGTTTTCGAGCCATCAGGCATGGTAAGGGTTACTTGAGGTGCATCATTCCCTACAGCCAAACCCATTGGGGCATCAACAGCTTCCATTCCATATTTATCGTACTTTATGTTTTGAGCATTAAGCTGTTTTGAGTTAAAGGATATAGCGACAAAAGCGATCAACATCCACAAAAAATTGTATTTCATAATTAAAAATTTATAGTTGTCCTACCTTTGTCGCTAACGCTAATCATGCATTACATAAAAATTATCTGTTTGATAGGTAATTTTTTAAATCTTGATAATTCCCTATTGGTATACTTGTCTTTTTCTTGTTCATGACGGATTTAATTTGTTCCGGGATATCTATTTTTATATCCAATGTTGTTTCTACGATATCTAAAAACTTAACAGGGTGAGCTGTTTCCAGAAAAACTCCTAATGTATTATTAAGGTTCTCTTTAAGTTGTTTTTTTAAGCCAAGATACCCAACAGCGCCATGAGGATCTGCAATATATTTAGAAGACTCATAAATTTCCATCATCGTTGATTTGGTTTCTTCATCGGTGAAACTATAGGATGAGAATAATGATTTTAAATGTTCAAAATCATTATTCATTAAATGCTGAATTCTAATAAAGTTACTGGGATTTCCTACATCCATGGCATTTGATATGGTTTGAATAGATGGTTTAGCCTGGTAGTTACCACTCTCCAGATATTTAGGAACTGTATCATTCACATTTGTTGCTGCAACAAAGTGTTTAACAGGGAGGCCTAATTTATTGGCCATAATTCCTGCACAAATATTACCGAAATTACCGCTTGGTACTGAAAATATTATTTCCTTCTGATGTTTTTTTAATTGTTTGTACGCAAAGAAAAAGTAAAACATTTGAGGTAGCCATCGGGCAACATTTATTGAATTAGCAGAGGTTAGATTTTCACCTTTTAATGAGTCATCTAAAAAAGCTGCTTTTACCATTTCCTGACAATCATCAAAAACTCCATTTACCTCTAAGGCCGTGATATTTTGGCCTAAGGTGGTTAGCTGTCTTTCTTGTATATCACTTACTTTTCCACTAGGATAAAGTATTACAACACGGACTCCTTCGACTCCTAAAAATCCACTGGCAACAGCACCTCCGGTATCACCAGAGGTTGCGACAAGAACGGTTACGTTTTGTTCATTGCTTTTACGATTAAAGTAGCCAAGGCAACGAGCCATGAATCGTGCTCCAACATCTTTAAAGGCCATGGTAGGACCGTGAAAAAGCTCTAATGAATAAACATTTTCTTCTACTTTTTCAATTGGAAAATCGAAGCATAAAGTTTCATTGATGATTTCTTGAAGTGCTGTTTGTGGAATATCATCTCCTACGAACTGTTTGATAACCTCGAAGGCTATTTCTTCATTTGAGTAATTTTCTATATTACTAATAAAATCGGAGGAAAGTGGTGTGATTTTCTCTGGGAAATAAAGTCCTTTGTCTGGTGCCAATCCTTTTATGACTGCTTCTTTGAAAGAAACCTTTGGAGCTTTCTTGTTTAAACTATAATAGTTCATTATTAAATTCTCGTTAATGGTTAGTTGTTTATTTGTTTAATACCTTTGGTATTAATTTTCGAGATATGCACATCATAATCCACTCCATAATTTTCATAGATTGTGCTCATTGCTTCACCTACTTTTTTCGCGCTATTTAATCCTTTACACAGGGCGAATATAGATGGTCCGGAGCCTGAGATACCGCATCCTAATGCGCCGGCTTTAATTGTCACTTCTTTCACCTGATTAAACCCTGGAATTAACAGACTTCTTAGGGGTTCTACGATTTCATCGTGTAAGCTACGAGAAATCAGGTCATAATCCTCTGTGTATAAACCACTTATGAGGCCAGCTAAATTTCCCCATTGCACAATGGCCTTTTTTAAGGGTATATTTTGCTTTAATACAGATCTTGAATCGGCAGTTTTTACTTCAATTTGCGGATGAACAACAGTTGCATAAAGTTCAGAAGGTGTGTTTATCGGAATAACATCCAACGGATGGTAACTTCTTACCAGTGTAAAACCACCAAAAAGGGCAGGGGCTACATTATCAGCGTGAGCTGCACCACTTGCTAATGCCTCTCCTTTCATAGCAAATTCAACCAATTTCGTTAAGCCAAAAGGCTTACCTAATAATTCATTGATGCCATATACCGCACCGGCAGCACTTGCAGCACTGCTACCAATACCACTTCCCGGTTTAATTTTTTTATGGATCTCTATTTCAAACCCATATGCTGAAGTTGTATTTTTCAGAAGCTCCATGGCTGCAACCCCGGCAACATTCTTTTCAACTTCTTTGGGCAGTTCTTGACCAGTAATTTTAGTAATCGATATTCCTTTTTTTTGGGTGGTACGAATTATCATTTCGTCACCCACACTATCCAAGCATAGACCAAGCACATCAAACCCACATGAAACATTAGCTATTGTGGCCGGACAGAATATTTTTATTTCTCTCATACCTAAAAGTTTCCGATTCTTATGATATCTGCAAATATTCCTGATGCTGTAACATCGGCACCTGCACCAGCACCTTTAATAAGCAAAGGTTGCTCTACGTATCGTTCGGTAAAAAATAGAACAATATTATCTTTTCCTTCCAGATTGTAAAATGGATGCCCTTCAGGAATCTCCTGAAGCCCAACTTTGGCCTTGCCGTTTTCAAATTGAGCAACATATTTTAACCTGCAATTTTTGGAAGCGGCTTTCTCAAAAATAGAATCAAAGTGTTTTTTGTTTTGAACTAATGAGGTGTAAAAGTCATCTACATTATCCGTATCGAGGCATTCTTGAGGAAGAAATGATTCATTCTCAATGTCTTCCAATTCCATTTTATAACCGCTTTCTCTGGCAAGTATCAAAATCTTTCTCATCACATCGATTCCACTTAAATCGATTTTCGGATCAGGCTCCGTATATCCCTCTTCCTGAGCTTGTTTTACTACATTCTCAAAATTTGTTGTGTTATCAAAATTATTAAAAACAAAATTAAGACTACCCGACAAGACCGCTTGGATTTTGGTTACTTTGTCACCAGAAGCAATTAAGTTTTTAAGCGTGTCAATTATAGGTAGACCTGCTCCTACGTTGGTTTCGAAAAGAAATGGAGCATTATACTTTCTTGACAGGTCTTTTAGTTGTAAATAGTTACTATATACAGATGAACTGGCAATCTTATTACATGTAACAACAGAAACACTATTTCTCAGGTACTCACCATAAGTGTTGGACACTAATTCAGTAGCAGTATTGTCGACAAATATGCTGTTGCGTAAATTTAATTCGTTCACTTTTTTAACAAATGTTTGGATGTCAGCTTGTTCGCCATTTTGAAGCTGCTCCTGCCATTTTGATAAGCTGATTCCTCCCTGGTCGAAAACCATTTTTCTAGAGTTGGATAAGGCTATGACTCTAACATTTAGCTTCATTTGTTCTTTTAAGAACTTTCTTTGTTGTTCTATTTGTTTTAGAAATTTAGCGCCAACATTTCCAACTCCCATTACAAATAAATTTAATTGTTTAATGTTGTCTTCGAAAAACTTCTCATGTAATGTATTTAAGGCTTTTTTTACATCTTTTAATTCAATTACGGCAGAGATGTTTCTTTCTGATGCTCCCTGGGCTATAGCTCTTATGTTTACATTATTCTTACCTAACGAACTAAACATTCTGCCACTGAGTCCTTGGTGACTTTTCATGTTGTCTCCAACCAGGGCCACAATCGCCAGGTCTTTTTCTACTATTAAAGGTTTTATCTTTCCTAATGATATTTCATAAGCGAAGGCTTCGTTTATAAGTGTTTCAGCTTTATATATGTCATCCTGCGATACACCAAGACAAATGGAGTGCTCGGAAGAAGCCTGGGTTATGAGAACCACATTAACCTCTCCATTAGACAATACCTCAAAGAGTTTTTTTGAAACACCGGGAATTCCAACCATGCCACTACCCTCTAAAGAGAGTAATGCGATATTTTCAATATGACTTATACCACGAACTGCCCTTTTGGTTCCATTAGAATTTTTAGTGATAAGTGTCCCATTAGCTTCTGGGTTAAATGTATTTTTTATATGCATAGGTATCCCTTTGGCCAGCACAGGTTGAATGGTTGGAGGATATAATACTTTTGCGCCAAAGTGAGAAAGCTCCATTGCTTCTTCATAAGATATTTCATTAATAGCAACGGCTTGATGAACAAGTTTAGGGTTTGCTGTGTACATACCACTCACATCAGTCCATATCTCTAACTTTTCGGCTTCGATTGCAGCAGCTATTATAGACGCAGTATAGTCGGAACCTCCTCTTCCTAGGGTTGTAGAGTTTCCTTCTCGAGATGAAGCTACAAAACCAGGAACTACAACAACATCAAAGGAAACCGTTCCGAAATAGGTTTCACACAATTGATTTGTGGTTGAGAAATCAACGATACCTTTACCGAAATTTTCATTGGTAATTATTAGGGTTCTGGCATCTTTAAAAACGCTATATAGCTTTTCAGATTCGAAATATTCATTAATAATAAAAGAAGAAAGTAATTCTCCGTAACTTACTATTTTATCAGATAGTTTAGGAGTTATTTCACCAATGAGGAAAGCCCCTTCTAATAAAGTTTCTAATATATTGAATTCTCTTTTTACAGCACTTAATACTTTACTCTGCTGTGCTACAGGGATTAAATCTTTAATAGATTCCAGATGCCTTCTTTCAATTTCTTGTAGTAAATCGGTGTATTTTTCGTCTTGCTGAGATGCTAATTGTGCTGTTTCTATGAGTAGATCAGTAACCCCTCCAAGTGCAGAAACTACGACTACTATCTTTTGATCTTTAACGGCATTTTGAACGATGTCCTTTACCTTTTTTATATTTTCTGCATTTGCAACAGAAGTTCCTCCAAATTTAAGTACTTTCATTTTGTTTGTTTAAAGTAGTTGATTTATATGGATATAGTTAATTTATTTGATGTTGATAAATATCAAATAGGGTATACGGATAATATGTGAATAAAGAGCCCCCTTACGGGGTAATAATTGTAGTAGAAGTGCCAATAATCGCAATAGCAATACGACCGATGCCTTTGCCGGTTGTAATAGTTGCTATGTGATTAAAGTTTTGCATAACTGAATAATAACAGTTCAAATGTAGTATTTTTACTTGTACAAACAATAGCTCAACTAAATTATTGTCAAATTAATAATTTTTCCATTTAAATATTAAAATATGAAGATTTTTGCTGCCGATCATGTTTATGCCGCTGATGAATTCACAATTAAAAGTCAGAACATATCAAGTAATGAATTAATGGAGCGTGCTTCCAATCAGGTATTTAAGTGGTTAGATTTGCGATTACAAGGCGCAAAAGCGAAGTTGCATGTGTTTTCCGGAGTGGGTAATAATGGAGGTGATGGTTTGGTTATTGCTCGATTGTTGCTGGAAAAGGGGTATGATGTTATTGTTCATATAGTTAATTTTAGTGATAATAGGTCTAGAGATTTTTTGATAAATCTCGACCGACTGAAACAATTAAAATATTGGCCGGAAGCAATTAATGCTGATACAGCTTATCCTGAAATATCGTCCGATGCAATAGTTATTGATTGTATATTCGGAATTGGATTGAATCGTTCACCAGAAGATTGGGTAGGAGGTCTAATAGGTCATATTAATAGTTCAAAAGCGTTTGTGTTGTCTGTAGATATTCCATCGGGTCTATATTTAGATAGAGTGCCTGATCGCAAAGACTTCGTTATTCGGGCAAATCATACCTTGACTTTTCAAGTTCCGAAATTAGTGTTCTTTTTACCTGAAACAGGGGTATATACGAATCAGTGGGAGCTATTGAATATAGGTTTGGATATGAATTTTCTGAGTAGTATTGAAACCATGATGTATTTAATAGGGAAACATGAAGTACTCCCGTTGTATATTCCTCGTCAAAAGTTTTCTCATAAGGGGACTTATGGTCATGCTCTAATTATAGGAGGTAGTTATGGAAAAATTGGAGCTCCATTAATGACTTCAGAGGCCTGTTTGAACACAGGAGCAGGTTTGGTAACAGCATTTATACCCAAATGCGGTTATACAATATTTCAAACCTCTTTTCCTGAGGCTATGGTCATAGCAGATAGTAATGAGGAAAGTATTACTAACATAAAATATGAAATTACTCCGAATGTAATAGCTATTGGACCTGGTCTTGGAACCAACACTACAACAATAAACGCCTTTGCAGACTTCTTAAAAGGAAATAAAGTCCCCTTAGTTATTGATGCAGATGGATTAAATATTTTGGCAGAATTTCCTGAACTCATAAAATTGATTCCACCTAAATCTGTATTAACACCGCATCCAAAGGAATTACAACGGTTAATAGGTGAGTGGAATGATGATTTTGACAAGCTTGAAATGGTAAAACGCTTTAGCAAGAATAATGATTTGATAATTGTAGTTAAGGGGGCTCATACCATAACCGTTTATCAAAATCAGTTATATATAAATAATAATGGTAATCCCGGAATGGCTACTGCTGGTAGTGGGGATGTGTTAACAGGGATGATTACAGGTTTAATAGCTCAGGGCTATAATCATTTGAATGCAGCAGTTTTTGGAGTATACTTACATGGGAAAGCCGGTGATCTTGGTGTTGAGAAAACCGGTTATCAAGCCTTGACAGCAACTACAATTATAGATTTTATCGGAGACGCTTTTCTAGATTTATTTAAAAATAATGATGAAACTAAATCTGGACAAGAAGTAGGTTCTAAATAGCTTAGTATTAACAAAAGTTACATTTATATTAAACAATTATCATTAATATATTAAATTCGCTAACGTATTTAATTATTAAATGTCTGTACAAAGTAAATTAATAATAGGTGATATAAAAACTTTTGAGCGGGTATATAACAAGTACTTTGATCAAGTTTATAGTGTGATTCTTAGGTATACCAGAGATGAAACTTTTGCTGACGATTTACTTCAAGAAGTTTTTATTAAACTGTGGAATAATAAAGCTAAAGTTTCTGAGGATCTAACCATTGAGCACCAAATTTTTGTTATTACCAAGAATGTTGTTTTAAATCATTTAAAAAAGTCTGTTAGAGAAAAACGTTTGATTGCGGATTATAAGGTTACTCTTATGAGTTCTTTTGCAAATCACCACACATTTAGTGAGGAGCGATTAAATAAATTAAAAAATCTAATAGATAGTCTACCAGAAAAGCAGCAACAAGTATTTAAAATGCATAAGTTAGAAGGATTAAGTTATGAAGAAATAGCTCAATCACTTAAAATTTCAAAAAATACTGTCTCTTCCCATCTATCAGCTGCGGTTAAAAGCTTAAAAAAGAATAATTTGTTGTTGATATATATATTAATCAGCTTAAATTAAAAATACCATTATTAGTTTAAAAAAGTTAAAAGTTTAATTTTTTTTCAATTTAAACTAGTGACTTCTGTTTTGGCAGTTGTATATAGGGGTAGATGATTGTTATAAATGGAAGTTAGAAAATTAATAGAAAAATTTTTAGCGGGTAACTGTAGCAGAGAAGATTTAAGAACTCTTGAAGAATACCTGAGCGATCCGGACCAAAAAGATATTAATGAGGACTTTTATAATCTATGGAAGGAAAAGTCAGCTATTATTGATTATGATAAATCAAGTCAGATTTGGAGAAAGTTAGAGTCTGTCATTGACTCCAAAACAGTTAATAATAATTTAAGAACAGTATATAAATATGCTGCAGCGTTGGTTTTGTTCTTCGGAATTGCATATTTCTATACTATGAGCAAAAATCAAGACTCTGCTTTAGACAGTGAAATTACCATAACACAAGGGGATGGTACTGAAGAAAAAATAATTGTAATTGATAGTGGCTATGTGTATGATGAGAGTGGGGAGGTGATTGCTCATCGTAAGAATGAGAAAATTTATTTTTTTAAAAAGGCAAATAATCAAGAAGTACAGTTTAATACAATTAAAGTCCCTAATGGGAAAAAAATCGAAATTGTATTACCTGACAGTTCTCAGGTTTATCTTAATGGAGGGACTGTATTTAAATTCCCTATGAGTTTTGGTAATAAGGAAAGTAGATTAGTAGAACTCAAGGGAGAAGCTTACTTTTCTGTACATAAAGATACTCGTAAACCCTTTATTGTGTCAACAGAGAATTTTAGCACTCGAGTTTTTGGAACCATTTTTAATATAGAGGCCTATCCAAATGATGATCATGTTTCAGTTGTTTTACTAGAGGGAAGTGTTGGGGTCTATTCTGAAAAACTTCAAGACGATCTTAAAATGATTACCCCTAATCACTTAGCTTCATATTCTAAAAATGATGCTAGTATAGAAATTCGTAAAGTTAGCGTAGAAGACCATATTGCATGGGTAAATGGGGTTTTGTTATTTAGGAATGAAAGTTTTAAAAAAATCCGAGAAAAACTAGAAATACATTATGGAGTCCCTGTAAAAAATCATAATATGGCACTGGAGGATAGAAAGTTTTCAGGCAGGTTTGAGAATGAATCCATTGAGGAGGTTTTAAAAGTTATTCAAGGTTTAGCTCCGTTTGAATATGAATATAAAAATGAAGTAATAACCATTAAATAAATATGTATGTAAAATAATCGTAAAATAATCGGGTGATGTTGTAGCATCACCCGATAAGACAATTCAAAAATCGTTCCACCAATTTTTAAATTTTTACTAAAGTATGAAAAAATCCTACTGTAGGTGCATTTTCAATGTGCCATCTTTAAAACTGAACTTAAAAATGAAGCTAACCTTTGTTTTGCTTACGGTTTCATTGTTTCAAATACAAGCCGGTAATATTGATCAAAAGCGTTTGTCGTTATCCTTTAAA
This sequence comes from Zhouia amylolytica AD3, assembly GCF_000511935.2. Lineage (NCBI taxonomy): Bacteria > Pseudomonadati > Bacteroidota > Flavobacteriia > Flavobacteriales > Flavobacteriaceae > Zhouia > Zhouia amylolytica. The sequence continues at coordinate 49,083 of NZ_AYXY01000009.1, forward strand.
AATCAGTCATTAGGTGTAGTGTTTAATGAGATTGAAAGACAAACTGAATATAATTTTTTTTATGATTCTGAAGAGATAGATTTAAAGAAAAAGATAAGTTTAAATTTTTCAGAAAAAACAATCAAAGAGATTGTAGCTGTTTTATTAAATGACATAAATCTTTCATATAGATTTATTGATAAACAGATTATTGTTTATAGACGTACTTCAGAAAGTAAAGGAAAAATAAAAGGGGATTCTCGTCAAGAACAAGAATCTATTCTTAAAGGAAAAGTCTTGAATGAAAATGGAGTCCCACTACCAGGAGCTACGATACTAGAAAAAGGAACTACCAATGGAGTCAGCTCAGATTTTAATGGTGGATTTTTACTGAAAACTACATCGAAGAATGTGATAATTACAGTTACTTATGTTGGTTATCAAAAAAAGGAAGTTGAAGCCAATGTGGGTTCAGTTGTAACCATACAAATGGAGCCTGCCCTATCTGACCTTGATGAGGTCGTACTCGTAGGATATGGAAAAGTCAATAAAGAAGACGTAACGGGGTCTGTCGGCTCAGTTGAAATGAAAAATATTCAGAATTTAGCCCCAACAGTAAATTTAGATAATGCACTTCAAGGTCAAGTTTCTGGTTTGTATGTTTCTTCTTCAAATGGTCAACCGGGAGCAGCTTCTAAAGTAAGAATTAGGGGTACGACCTCACTATTTGGTTCGAACCAACCATTGTATGTTATTGATGGTATTCCAGTTGTGCCTAATGGTAATATTCCCCCTGCAGGAAGTTCTGCAGGAGGTAGACTAGGAGATGAGTTGAACAATCAAGGGTTAAGCACTCCAATCGGAAATATAAGTTTAGATAATATTGAATCTGTAAGTGTTCTTAAAGATGCTTCTGCGGCTGCAATTTATGGTTCAAGAGCCGCAAATGGAGTTATAATTATAACCACCAAGCAAGGAAGTTTTGAGACAAAACCTTCTTTTGAATTTAATACATCATTGAGTTTACAAACCCCAAATACCTTAGATGTTTTAAATGCTTCCCAGTTTAGAGAAGCTTGGGTTACTGCGGTACAAAATAGTGAAGTGAATAATTCTTTTACTCAATCTGTTTTAGATGGTTCTTATTTTGGTAATGCCGATACCAATTGGGAAGATGAAGTAAGTCCGGGATCACCAAGTAGTGTCAATTATTATTTTGCTGTATATGGAGGGTCTGAAAATACGAGATATAATACTTCTTTAAGCCTGCTTAATCAGGAGGGAACTTATAATTCTTCAAAGTTTGACAGGTATGTATATAACTTAAATATCGATACCAAATTCAGTGATCGTTTGAGATTTGGCTCTAAAGTAAATTTATCTTTTTCAGATCAATCTTCCCCAGATGGAGGTCTTACCCAATTAACTTATAGGTTTAGACCAGACTTACCTGTTTTTAATGAGGATGGAGATTATTCAACGTCTTCAACATATTTCTCGGATAATCCTGTGGCTAGGTCTAAGGCTACCAACAATAATGAAACATTTTTAGTGTTAGCGAGTCTTTTCGCGGAATATGAAATTTTAAATGGTCTAAAATACAAGCCTTTAATAGCCTTAAATTATAATAACGGTAATCAAAACAGTTATTATCCTGGTTTTACTTTTAGAGGAGGATGGTTTCCGTTTTCTGGTATCGGAGATGGTTATGCCCAAGAAAGCACAAGTAATTTTACAAAAACACTTTTTGAAAATACACTAAGTTATCAGAAGACCTTTAATGGTAAGCATCATTTAAATGCTGTGGCAGGGGCTTCATTTGAAAAGAATTTGAATAAGTCATTAAAATCATGGGGAGAGGGTTTTCCTAATGATGTATTAACAAATATAACAAACGCCACTGTATATACTGATGGTTCTTCATACAAAATAAACTCAGGGTTAGTGTCCTACTTTTCAAGGGTTAACTATGATTTTAGAAATAAATATCTGTTAACCCTTTCAGGTAGGATCGATGGTTCGTCCAAGTTTGCTACTGATAACAAATATGCTTTTTTCCCTGCGGCAGCTATAGCCTGGAGAGTTTCTTCTGAGGAATTTTTAGGCGACAGTAATATAATCTCTGATCTTAAGTTGCGAGCTAGTGCAGGAAAAACCGGGCAACAAGATTTTGGTCCATATGCTTGGAGAACTTTGTTTTCAAATGAAGATTATGGGAAGGATCCAGCTATTGTAATGGATCAACTAGGAAATGATCAATTAAAGTGGGAAACGACCAACCAATTTGATGTAGGGATAGATTTCACACTTTTTGATGGAGCCTTTTCCGGAACCCTTGGTTATTATTTGAAAGAAACCAATGATGCCTTGTTCTCTACAATTACACCCGGAAGTACCGGGTTTAACAGAACAATTGCAAATATTGCCGATACAAAAAATGAAGGATTAGAATTGGAGTTTAAAGCAGATATTATCAATACGAATGATTTTAATTGGAATATGAGCTTTAATATTACCAGAAATAAAAATGAACTTACTAGAATTAACGACGATTTTAAGGATGAGAATGGATTTTTAACTGGTTTCAGTGGAGGAGGATATTTAAAGGAAGGAAGTCCGATTGGTTTGATATACGGGTATGTTTCAGAAGGCATATTTCAATCACAACAAACGATTGAAGGTTTAAATTCAAGCTCCCCAACAGGATATTATCAGGATGAATATACAAGTCCGGGAGATATAAGGTTTAGAGATATTAATGGACCGGAGGGAGTTCCTGATGGGGTTATAACTAACTTAGATAGAAAAGTTATAGGAGATTCTCAACCTGAGTTTTTCGGAGGCTTTTCCAATACATTTCGATATAAAGGATTCAGTTTATCTGCATTTTTCAATTATTCATTTGGAAATGATTTACATGCTTTTGTATTAGGACAGGATACGAATTTTTCGAGCACCTATGTTGGAGAAAACAAAACCACTGCCGTATTAAACGCATGGACTGAACAAAATACATCCTCAGATATCCCGAGAATAGTATACACTGACCCTAATGATAATGATCGTATTTCAAGTCATTATCTATATGACGCATCCTTTATTAGATTAAGAACATTAAACTTAAGTTATAGCCTGAGTCCAAAAGTGCTTAATAAAATAGGCTTCATTGATCATATAACCTTGTACTGTTCCGGACAGAATCTTTTTACAATCACCGATTATCCGGGTGCGGATCCGGAAGCAACGAACTTGTTTAATAATGACTTGAGTTCTGGTCGTGATATAAATAGATTTCCTATTAGTAAAGTATTTACGACAGGAATTAGAGTTAAATTTTAAAGATTAATTATTATGATAAAAAGATATATCTATATACTGTTATTATTTGTTTTAACATCTTGTGAACTCACAGATGTATTGGATAACGACCCTCCTAATAATCTGGTTCCAGAAAATGTAGTAAAAACTCAGCAGGACGCAGAAGCATTATTAAATGGGGTGTATACTACTATTACTTCAAGAACTTCGCCTTCGTATTATATGTATACTGAATTAATTCCAAGTGGTCTTATTGGAACCATGAGTACCATCGGAGGTGGCAGCAATGTTCAGTTTACCATAAATGATGTAAACTTTCAGAATAATGAAGTCAAAAATTTGTGGACAAGTTTTTACAAAGTTGTAGATATGGCTAATACATCAATTCAATTAACCTCTGAATTAGCCGATGAAAAGTTTGTGGGGAATAAGAAAATGGAAATTATAGGCGAGGCTCACTTCTTGAGAGCCATAGCACACTTTGATGCTTTAAGGTATTTTGGTCAATATGCTGATGAGTCAAGTACATTGGGTGTTGTTTTACGCAATGAACCTGTCAATTTTGTATCAAGAAATAAAGGAAGGAGTACAGTAAAGGAGTGCTATAATATGATCATAGACGACCTTAATATAGCTATTCGAAATGCTCCAGACTTTTCTGTGAGTTATAAAGGTTCTAAAATATCAGCGATGGCTTTAATGGCTAGGGTAATGTTGTATAAGGGGAATTATCAAGAGGCTATAAATTGGGCTGATCAGGTTATCGGTAATGGAAGTAGAAGCCTAGAGAGTACATTTGCTCAAGTCTTTGATAAGGGAATCAACTCTTCAGAAATGATATTAATGACTTATCGAGATGCTAATTCTGATACTGAGGATAACAATCGAAAAAGATTTTATAATGGTAAACCTGGAACTACTTGGTATGCAGACTTAATGGAGAATGACCCAAGAAAACAATATACCTACGACGGCAGTAAAATACTAAAAGTTAATCATGCAGAAACATACAGGCCAACATATTTTATAAGAATGGCCGAAATGTATTTAATTAAATCAGAAGCACTATTTCGAATGGGTTCTGAACTACAGGCCATCAAAGAACCTTTGAATGTGATTCGTTTAAGAGCTGGTTTGAATTCCTCTCAAGCAACCACACTTGAAGAAGTTAAAGATGATATTTTTAATGAGATTATTCGTGAACTATCATTTGAAAATGGTAGTGATTGGTTTGCAGCTATAAGGTTTGATAAAGCTATGGATTTAAAAGAAACTATAACCAATAATGATCAATTTATTCTTCCAATTCCCGAAGAAGAGATTTTAGGAAATAGTGAAATTAATTTTTCGGATCAGAATCCAGGTTACGAATAAGGTTTTCTCTGAAATTTAGTAAAAAAAATAATCTACGTAATCACCTGTAATAATTCAGGTGAGGCATTTTATTGCCTGTATTAAAAATACAATGTATTATGATAAATAAATTAATGTTGCCCATGCTGTTGTTGGGAGCAGTATTAGTGCATGCGCAAACTGGGCAAGGCTACGATGATACATCGAAAATCCCATTGGATAAGTCCGTCACTGTAGGAAAGCTTAAAAATGGACTAACATATTATATAAAAAGAAATACCAAGCCAGAGAGCAAAGCTCAGTTGCGACTGGTATTGAAAGCAGGTTCTTTACATGAGGATGATGAGCAACAAGGGTTAGCTCATTTTATAGAACACATGGCATTTAATGGAACTAACAACTTCGAAAAAAATAGTCTTATAGATTACTTGCAAAAGATGGGAGTGGAGTTTGGGGCTGATTTAAATGCTCATACATCTTTTCATGAAACAGTTTATAAATTATCAGTACCCACAACTGACGAAGGGTTGTTTGACAAAAGTTTTTTGATTTTAAGAGACTGGGCTGACGGAATTGTGTTTGATGAGGAAGAAATTGATGCGGAGAGAGGGATTATCCTAGAAGAGCAACGAGAGCGAAATAGTGTTGCTCGACGATTTTATTTTAACTCCTTACCAACACTTACTAATAATTCCCGATATGCTCATCGTTTCCCTTCTGGTAAGAAGGAAGTTATACAAAACTTTAAATATGAGGATTTGGAACGCTATTATGATAATTGGTACAGACCGGATTTGATGGCTGTAATTGCTGTTGGGGATTTTGATGTAGCTCATGTTGAGAAGTTAATTAAAAAGCATTTTAAGACCATGAACTCTGCTAAAGACAAGTCTGGTCAATTAGAATATCCAATACCTGGGCATAAGGATACTAAAATTGTTAAGCTTCATGATCCTGAAGCAAGTAAAACTAATTTTTCTGTCTATTATAAAAGTAAAAAATCGGATTTGAGATCTTTAAATGATTTACGATATAGTATAATAGAAAAATTATACTGGATCATGCTTAAGGATAGATTGAAAGAGAAGGAATTAGATCTTAATTCACCGTTTTTGTCGACAAATGCGGGTATCGGCTCTCTTCTAGGCGATACGGATAATTATTTTTTAAAGGCCTCATTAAAAGAAAATAAAGTAAAAGAAGGCATCACATCGCTTTTTGTAGAGAATTACAGGGTTAAACGAAATGGCTTTACGAAAACTGAATTGGATCGGACTAAAGCCTATTTGTTGAATTATGTTAAGTTTGTAGCTTCAGAGGAAGATAAAATACCTTCAAAACATTTTGTTGATTTACTTACAAAACATTACAGTACGGGTAAACCTGTTCCAGGTAAAACATATGAATATCAATTTTATAAAGAGGTATTACCGGGAATCACATTAGAAGAAGTTAATGAATTGGCAGATAAATGGATACGGGATGATAATACGGTGATAGTATTAACTGCCAATAAGAGTACAATATTACCTTCCAATTCATGGATTAAAGAAGAAGTTGATTCCATTTCCAAAGCTCAACTGGAACCATATCATGATTCCCTAGCAGATAAGCAGCTGATGGAAGAACTGCCATCACCAGGATCTATTTTAAATACATCCTTCATCTCCAGTATAAATACTACCATTTGGGAATTAGCTAATGGAGTCAGGGTCATTGCGCGTCCTAGCAACCTTCAAAATGGTATTGTAGAGATGAACAGTTTTAGATCCGGAGGTAGCTCTGTTGCTGAAGACAGTTTGTTTGTCTCTGCAAGTAACGCAAGTTCGATTGTGGGGAATAGTGGTTTTAATGGAATTTCTGATATCCAAATTGAAAAATTGAACATGGGGAAAATAGTTTCGGTGACCCCTCGTATTAATTTTTACGATGATTTGATTTCTGGGGATTGTACTTATTCAAACCTTGAAACAATGCTTCAAATGGTATATATGTATTTCACCAAGCCAAACAAGGATGAAGCTGTATATAACAAGGTTAAATCATCATTGGTTGCAAGTGCAAAAAATAATCAAAACAATGCCAATACGGTATTTTATAACACGATTAGCGAGGTGATGACTCAAAACCATTTGAGGGGTAAACCGTTGGAATATGATAAGATCAAATCTGACCTTAGTTTAGAAACTGCATTTAACTTTTATAAGAATCGATTTGCTTCAGCTAAAGGGTTTACCTTTATATTCACTGGTAATTTCGATTTAGAAAAGATGAAAGAATTAATCGTAGTTTATTTGGCTAGTCTACCGGTTAACGAAAATGTTTCAACAGAATGGAGGGATATTGGTTTGCGGAGAGTTAAAGGTCGTGTAAAAAAAATAATTTATAAAGGAAAGGAAGAGAAGAGTAAGGTAAATATTAGATATACAGGAGTTCTGAATTATTCTGAAGAAGAACGTTATAAGATTCAAACCTTAGGTAAGATTTTAAAATTAAGGTTAACAGAAGAATTGAGAGAAAAAATGTCTGGTATATATGGGGTAAGAGCTTCTGGGTTTTCCACATATGTTCCTTATGAATGGTATAGACTTAATATAGAATTTTCTTGTAGCCCCTCAAATATAAATAAATTAACAGATGCCGTTAATAAAATCATTCAGGACATAAAACTTAATGGTGTAGACGAAGAGGATTTGAATAAAATTAAAAAAGCTGACATCAATAATCATATAGAAGGAATGAAATTTGATGCTTATTGGAGTTATAAGTTTAAAGATAAAATTAAGGATGGGAAACCTCTGGAAAGTATATTAGATTTTCCAGATTTAGTTAATTCTGTAACGACAGAGGAATTACAGGAGCTTGCTGTGAAGTATTTTAATTCGGAGAATTACGCTGAATTTGTTTTACTTCCGGAGCACTATAAAAAGTAAAAAAAAAGCCGCTTTAAGCGGCTTTTTTTATAACAATGTATTCAATGTTTCTTTTAATTTTGGATTTGATGGTCTTGGAGCATCAGCAGAAATAATATTTCCATCAGGGTCTATAAGGATGAATCTAGGAATTCCTGTTATGGCATAATTTTTAACAAAGTCAGAACTCCAGTCTTTATCAGCAAAAAGCTGAACACCTTTTAGTTCTTTGTCAGCAACCATTTGTTTCCACTTTTCTTTATCTGCAGCTTTATCTACAGAGATACTAACGAACTCTATATCTTTACCATGGTATTCTTTTTCAACTTCTTTTAAGAATGGGATTTCTCTTTTACATGGTCCACACCAGGTAGCCCAAACGTCTACATAAACATATTTGCCTTTTAAATCTTCCAATGAAGTGGTTCCGCCTTTATAGTTCTCGTAACCATCAAATGAAGGAGAAGGGTTCCCTTTCGCCAATTTTTGAATGGTAGTATATTTCTTTTCTAACTTCTGCTTAAACTCTTCATTTGAAGATGCATCCATGATAGCCAGGTATAATTCTTCAGAATTTTCATTCGATGGAGAAATTCTGTAAGAAAGCATTTGAGCTAGGTCATTTTTAATCGATTTAGCTTCGATAGAGGTAAGAACATCAGCAATTGTTGTTGTAGAATCTAATGTAGCTATCTTTTCATTATAATGAGATTTTACCAGGTTTTGATAACCTGCAAAATTATTATAATCCGCTTCATTGTTGAAATCAAGCTCCGCTAATTCCGCTTCAAAGCCCTCTGAAGGTACAAAGTCATTGTTTTTAGTAAGATAACGATGCGCATTAGTATAAGTAGCTAACTTTGATAAATAATCGTAATTGATATTCTTGGTTTCAAGGGCTACGAAATCTTCATCAAGATTTTGTGCTTCACCTAAAGACTTAGCAATTTTGTCTTTGTCTTCTTGAATTTTAGCTTTAAACGCTTCCTCTTCTAATTTATACAGCTCTTGTGGTGCAATAGCCTCTTTTTCTTCAATTAAAAATTTACTTGCCAAAAAGTTACTGTTTTCTGCTCCATTCCCGGTGTAGGTAATAGTTTCATCAAATTCTTTGGTATCTAAAGTAACATTTATATTGTAACCCGGTTCAAGATAGATAGTGGTTGATTCTCTTCCTTCAGCAAGGGAATAATATCCAGAATTTACTCTAAGGGTATCTGCAAAAGTACCATCTTCTTTTAGGGCGATAGCTTTCGAAAAATCATTTCCTTTAATAACAACTTCTTTTGCGGTGGCATTGTCAATTTTACCTTGAATCAAGGTATAATCAACTTTTTGTTCCTTTTGACAGCTTATAATTGCACTTGCAATAACTGCTGAAAATAAAATTTTCTTCATTTTTAGGATTTAATTAGTTTTTGGTAAATGTAATAATATTCCGAAAACAAAAAAATAATTGAATTTCAGCTTGTTTAATTTATTGTGAATACAGAATTTTGACGCACCGATATTCTTATAGAAATGAAAAAAACACATTACATAAGCGCTGATATTTTTGATCTTCAAAAAATAATGGAGATTACTGAGAATAATTTAAATTTAAAGCTTTCGGAAGAGGCAAGGCTAAACATACAAAAGTGCCGTGGCTATCTGGATGAAAAATTGAGTTCTTCTTCAAAGCCATTTTATGGAATCAATACAGGTTTTGGTTCATTGTGTAATGTTAAAATTTCTGGAGAACATTTAAGTAAGTTGCAGGAAAATTTAGTTATGTCTCATGCCTGTGGTACCGGAGATAAGGTACCTGTTGAGGTGGTGAAACTTATGCTGTTACTTAAGATACAATCATTGAGCTATGGTCATAGCGGAGTTCAACTACAAACAGTTGAGCGATTGATTGATTTATACAATAATGATATTATCCCGGTTGTATACACTCAGGGATCCTTAGGAGCTTCTGGAGATTTGGCGCCTTTGGCTCATTTGGCATTACCATTATTGGGGAAGGGAGAAGTTTATGTCAATGGAACTATTAAAACTAGTGCAGAGGTCTTAAAACATTATGATTGGGAGCCAATTCAGTTAAAGGCCAAAGAAGGTTTGGCCTTGTTAAATGGTACTCAATTTATGAATGCTTATGGGGTGTATTGTGTTTTAAAAAGTTATAAATTATCGTATTTAGCAGATTTAATCGGTGCACTGTCTATTGATGCGTTTGATTGTCGTGTGGAACCTTTCAATAAGCTAATTCATTTAATACGTCCACATAGGGGTCAGGTAAAAACAGCAGAACGTGTATTGGCATTTTTAGAGGATAGCGAAATTGCCGATAAGGATAAAAAGCAAGTACAAGATCCATATTCTTTTAGATGTATTCCTCAAGTGCATGGGGCTTCAAAAGATACTTTAGCATTTGTTAGAAAGGTTTTCAAAACTGAGATGAACTCTGTTACTGACAATCCAAATATATTCAGTGAGGAGGACGAAATTATTTCAGGAGGTAATTTTCATGGTCAGCCATTAGCTCTTGCTTTGGATTATTTAGGTATAGCCATGGCGGAAATCGGGAATATTTCAGAGCGAAGAACTTATCAATTAATTTCTGGTCAACGTGGTTTACCTGCATTTTTGGTAAACGATCCTGGTTTAAATTCAGGATTGATGATTCCTCAATATACGGCAGCTAGTATCGTTAGTCAGAATAAACAACTGGCTTCACCTGCTAGTGTAGATAGTATTGTTTCTTCTAATGGACAGGAAGATCATGTTAGTATGGGGGCTAATGCCGCTACAAAATGTCTTAAGATTGTAGATAATGTAGAAAGAATATTAGCAATTGAACTTTTGAATGCTTCTCAGGCATTAGAATTCAAACGTCCGTTAACATCTTCAAAAGCTATTGAAGATTTGGTTGGAGCATATAGAACAGAAGTGCCTTTTATTAATGAAGATCGAATCTTGCATGACGATATTGAAAAATCAATAGTTTTTATCGATAACTTTAAGCTGACTGAAAAGATGCTGTGTGATTAGAGATCTGGTGATCCATCCAGGCTTTTGCTTTTTCAAAAGATTCAAAATATTTAAAAGGTTTATCAAAAAACATTTTTTCGACTGCTGCACTCATTTTTTGAGCAGGACTCTTGACAACTATGGCTATTGCGACCAGATTTGGAGCCATTTTCGTTACTGAATAGATTCGTGGATCCAAAGAATATGAGTTTAACCGATTAGAGATATAACCAAATGGTTTTTTTCCGAATGCTTCAAGGGAGTATTGATATAGTGTTAGTACTTGATCTCGTTTGAAAACTTCTCCTTCATTTATAACGCCTACGGCATAGTTTTCATAGATGTCCACTTCACCAAAATCAAAAACAAATTTCTTTACCATAAATACGGGGGATATAATTATGGTGTAAAATTATTGTTAAGAAAATGGTTCGGAAAAAATAAACCATCAAATACATGATTATCCGATGATTAACTCAGCCCAATCTGTGGCATCCGTGACGCTTTCAAAAAGCATCATTGGTTTGTTAAAGAAAAGTCTTTCAACGTTTAAATTGTTTCTGTCAACTATTTTATCGGAAACAATAGCAATTCCTTTTAAGGTAGGTATTTCAGCTACTTTTGTATATAAGGTAGGGTCAACTGCATATGAGTTTTTTCTGCAAGTTATATAGATGAAATCCTGGGTACTGAAGTGTATGTCTGCGATATAGATTAGCTCAATAGCCGTGTCAATGGTGAGGGTTATCCCTTCGTTTAAATTAGCTATCATGTAATTTTCAAAGACCTCTACGAAGCCTATATCCACCTTATATTTTTTTATAAGTTCACTATCTCTTTCCATGTGGTTGGGTAATTGGGTAATCGCAAAGATACTAATTACCTATTGGTTTAGAGATAGTGAAGTTTGAGAATTTAAAATTTTATGAATGTTTCCAGTTCAAATTTCTTTCAATCGATTTGATCATTAGTGATGCAATATCTTTTTCGCTAGCTGTTTCAATTCCCTCCAGTCCGGGAGAAGAATTAACTTCTAGTAATAAAGGCCCTTTTGAAGATCTAATTATGTCAACTCCCGCAACATGTAGTCCCATGGCTTTGGTTGCTTTAATTGCCAGTTTACGCTCTTCGGCGGTTATTTTAACCACTGAGGTTGTTCCGCCTAAGTGAACATTTGCTCTAAATTCTCCCGGAGGAGCTGTTCTTTGCATGGAGGCTACTACTTTACCGTCTATTACAAAACAACGGATATCTTTCCCTTCTGCTTCTTTAACGAACTCTTGAACAAGGATGTTAGCGTTTAGGCTTTTGAATGCATTAATTACACTTTCTGCAGCTTTTTTCGTTTCGGCCAGTACAACACCTTTACCTTGAGTTCCCTCTAAAAGTTTAATTATCAAAGGGGATCCACCAACCATTTTAATAAGGTCATTGGTGTCTAAAGGTGAATTTGCGAAACCGGTGGTAGGGATGTCAATCCCACTATTCAACAATAGTTGAAGAGAGTATAGTTTATCTCTTGATTTACTTATCGCAGAAGCTTTATTTAGACATAAAACACCCAAATTTTCAAATTGTGTTGTCAGGGCACAACCGTAATAGGTGAGGCTTGGTCTGATACGAGGGATTATAGCATCAAGTTCGTTTAGGATCAGTCCACCTCTGTAATGGATTTCCGGAGCTTCTGCATTCAATTTAATATAGCATTGTCTGATATTATAAAAGTCTACAGTATGGCCAAGCCTTTCAGCAGCTTCCATTATACGACGGTTGCTGTACAAGTTAGGATTGCTGGCAAGAAGCCCTATTTTAAGTCCGGTTTTTTCATTGGTGTTTGTGTTGTATGCCTTATCAATTTCTTCATCAGTCATTTCACCCAGAAGAAACCCTTGTTCCGGATCTACCAGCATTCTTCCCATCATGGCTTCTCTTCCCAGAAGCATTCGGTATCCCATAGAGTCTCTGTTGGTAAGAGTAACCTCTATATCGGTACTGAAATCATTTGACTTCAGGGTGGTTCTTATAACAAATCTGTTCTCTTTATTTCCTGTTGAGCTTTTAACAATACGCTTGTCTATGACCTTGGCAGTACAATGTGTGTGTTTTTTTCCATTGTATTGAATAGGGAATACATCGAATGAAACCCAGGTTTCATGTCCTTTTTTAAAAGGTTCAATGTTTACTGCGTGAAGAGAAGAGGTTTTGGCACCACTGTCTATTCGTGCTTTAACAGCTGGAATATCAAGATCTGGCAGTGAAAACCATTCTTCGCTACCTACAATAATTTTATCGTCTACCATGATTAGTTTTTTATGTTACGAATTTATGAAAGATACCTTTAGTAATTTTATTTCCCTTAAAATAAAAATAAAAAAAAGTGTATCAAATTTTGATACACTTTTTTAGTATAAAGATTCTCTTTTTTTAAGATTCTGATTCTGTTGGTTTCTCCGATTTTTTGATCTTTATTGTTAATTCATCTTTCTTTTTGTCAAGATCCATAAAAATGGTGTCTCCATCACTCAGTTTTGAAGTTATAATTTCTTCTGCCAGGGCATCCTCAATATACTTCTGGATTGCTCTTTTTAAAGGACGAGCTCCATATTGCTTGTCGAAACCTTTATCAGCGATATAATCTTTGGCTTTGTCGCTAAGGGTGAGCGTATAGCCCAAATCTTTGATTCTTTCAAACAATTTCTCTAATTCAATATCAATAATCTTGTTGATGTCTTCTTTTTCTAAAGGATTAAACACCACCACATCATCAACTCTGTTTAGAAATTCGGGAGCAAAGGCTTTTTTAAGGGCATTTTCAATGACACTTCTCGCGTGATCATCTGCCTGAGCCAATTTAGCAGAGGTTCCAAATCCGACACCTTGACCAAAATCTTTTAATTGTCGAGCTCCAATATTCGACGTCATAATGATAATAGTATTTCTAAAATCGATTTTTCGACCAAGACTATCTGTAAGTGAACCATCATCTAGTACCTGTAACAGCATATTAAAGACGTCCGGATGGGCTTTTTCAACCTCGTCCAACAGAATAACAGCATATGGTTTTCTCCTAACCTTTTCGGTAAGTTGGCCTCCTTCTTCATATCCGACATATCCTGGAGGTGCACCGATCAATCTCGATACAGCAAATTTCTCCATATATTCACTCATGTCAATTCTAATTAAAGAATCTTCAGAGTCAAATAATTGAGAGGCAAGGACTTTAGCTAATTGTGTTTTACCAACTCCCGTTTGTCCAAGGAAAATAAAAGAACCTATAGGTTTATTAGGGTCTTTTAATCCTGCTCTGTTACGTTGAATGGCTTTAACAACTTTACCAACTGCTTCATCCTGACCAATAACCTTACCTTTGATTAAATCAGGTAATTTAGCGAGTTTGGTGCTCTCTGCCTGTGCTATTCTGTTTACGGGAATACCGCTCATCATTGAAACTACATCCGCTACATTATCTTCAGTAACAGTTTCTTTATGTAGTTTGCTTTCTTCTTCCCATTTTTCCTGAGCGATTAAAAGTTCTTTTTCTATACGTTTTTCATCATCACGTAATTTGGCAGCCTCTTCATATTTTTGCTTTTTAACAACGGAGTTTTTAAGCTCTTTTACTTCTTCAAGTTGTTTTTCGAGATCAAGAATTTGTTTAGGCACTTCCATATTGGTGATGTGTACCCGTGAGCCTGCTTCATCCAATGCATCGATAGCCTTGTCCGGTAAGAAGCGATCGGTAAGGTAACGATTCGTTAATTTAACACAGGCGTTAATAGCCTCGTCTGTGTACATTACGTTATGATGTTCTTCGTATTTACCTTTAATGTTGTTGAGGATTTCAACGGTTTCTTCTACCGTGGTAGGTTCCACCATTACCTTTTGAAATCTTCGTTCAAGAGCTCCGTCTTTTTCGATATATTGTCTGTATTCGTCTAAAGTTGTAGCGCCTATACATTGTATTTCTCCCCTGGCCAATGCAGGTTTGAACATATTGGATGCGTCCAAACTTCCGGTGGCACCACCAGCACCCACTATAGTATGAATTTCATCAATAAAAAGAATGATATCATCATTTTTTTCGAGTTCATTCATAACCGCTTTCATGCGTTCTTCGAATTGTCCTCGGTATTTGGTGCCAGCAACCAAAGAGGCGAGATCAAGTGTAACTACTCTTTTATTATAAAGCACTCGAGATACTTTTCTTTTTACAATTCGTAAAGCAAGTCCTTCTGCTATGGCACTTTTACCAACTCCTGGCTCTCCAATGAGTAAGGGGTTGTTTTTCTTTCTTCTGCTAAGAATCTGAGAAACACGTTCAATTTCCTTTTGTCTACCTACTACCGGATCTAATTTATCTTCTTCAGCCAGTTGTGTAAGGTCTCGTCCAAAATTATCCAGAACAGGAGTCTTAGACTTCTTACTGGATTTTGAACCGCCAGGGCTATTAAACGGATTGTCTCTTGAATCTTCTGCTGAACCGGGATCATCTGGGTAAGATTCTGCCGATGGAGCATCTATATAATCGTCGTCGCTTATAATCATTTGCTTAAATTGGTCTTTAACTCCATCATAATCTACTTGAAGTTTATTAAGTAGCTTAGTTGTGGGGTCATTTTCGTTTCTTAAAATGCATAATAAAAGGTGAGCGGTATTTATCGAAGAACTTTGAAATAATTTAGCCTCTAAAAATGTGGTCTTCAGAGCTCTTTCAGCTTGCCTGGTTAAATGCAGGTTCTTCTTAAAATTAGGAGCGCCATCGGCATTTGGATTAGCCGGGCTCAATATCTCTACTTTTCTTCTTAAATGATCCAGGTCTATATTTAAGGCATTAAGGATATTTATGGCCTTCCCGCTACCGTCTCTCAATAAACCAAGCACAAGATGTTCTGTACCAATAAAGTCGTGCCCTAAACGAAGTGCTTCCTCTTTACTGTATGTGATCACATCTTTTACTCTTGGTGAAAAATTGTCATCCATAATTCTTTCTCCTTTACTTCTTTAAAAATAATTAAAATCTACAACAAAAAGGCAAAAACCATACCTTAATACTTGCAGCCATAGCTAATAGACGAAAAAATAATTCAAAATCAAAGAAAATTAACGACATCTTATCAACGTCTATACTCTTAAAAACTGTTAATAAATTATATGAAAAAAGGTGGGTTAAAAACTCTTGCGTACTATATAAAATGCGTATATTGGCTCGATTTGTAAACTATCGAAAAATAAAAACAAATTAATATGGCAGAAGGAGAAAAACTGATTCCTATTAATATTGAAGATGAAATGAAATCGGCCTACATCGATTATTCGATGTCAGTCATTGTGTCACGTGCTTTACCTGATGTACGTGATGGATTAAAGCCGGTACACAGAAGGGTGTTGTTTGGAATGCATGAATTAGGAGTCAGATCCAATACAGCTTATAAGAAATCCGCAAGAATTGTTGGGGAGGTACTAGGTAAGTATCACCCACACGGAGATTCTTCGGTATACGATACTATGGTGAGAATGGCGCAGCATTGGAGTTTGCGCTATATGTTAGTAGACGGACAGGGTAACTTTGGATCAGTTGATGGTGATAGTCCGGCAGCAATGCGTTATACGGAAGCCAGAATGCGTAAGATTTCTGAAGACATGTTGGCAGATATCGACAAAGAGACAGTTGACCATCAACTCAACTTTGATGATACCTTAAAAGAGCCTAAAGTTCTTCCTACGCGAATTCCAAACTTGTTAGTCAATGGTGCTTCCGGTATTGCCGTGGGGATGGCCACCAATATGCCTCCTCATAACCTTACAGAGGTTATTAATGGTACCATCGCCTATATAGATGACAGGGACATAGAAATTGATGGATTGATGGAGCACATAAAAGCTCCGGACTTTCCAACAGGAGGTATTATCTATGGATATGATGGAGTTCGTGAGGCTTTTAAAACCGGTAGGGGACGTGTCGTTCTGAGGGCTAAAGCTGAAATCGAGGAGGTTAACGGTAAAGAATGTATTGTTGTTACTGAGATTCCTTATCAGGTGAACAAGGCGGAAATGATTAAAAAGACTGCCGATTTAGTTAATGACAAAAAGATTGAAGGTATTTCGAATATCCGTGATGAGTCGGATAGAAAGGGAATGCGTATCGTTTATATTTTAAAGCGTGATGCAGTGCCTAATATTGTATTGAACACCTTATTCAAATATACAGCCCTGCAATCTTCATTTAGCGTTAATAATATTGCCTTGGTAAACGGTCGTCCTGAAATGTTGAATTTGAAGGACCTTATTAAGCACTTTGTGAACCACCGTCATGAGGTTGTAGTAAGAAGGACTGAATATGAATTGCGCAAAGCAGAAGAAAGAGCCCATATTTTAGAAGGACTCATAATAGCATCTGATAACATCGATGAGGTAATTAGTATTATCCGTGGATCTTCTAATGCAGATGAAGCTCGTACGAAATTAATGGATCGCTTTAAGTTGTCTGAAATTCAGGCTAAGGCGATTGTAGAGATGCGTTTGAGACAATTAACGGGTCTGGAGCAGGATAAGTTACGTGCTGAATATGATGAAATCAAGAAATTGATTGAGGACTTAAAAGATATTCTAGCCAGAGAAGAGCGTAGAATGGACGTCATAAAAGAGGAGCTTATTGAAGTAAGAGATAGGTATGGAGATGAGCGTCGTTCTGAAATCAATTATGCAGGAGGAAACTTTAGCATTGAGGATATGATTGCTGATGAGCAGGTGGTTATAACGATTTCTCATGCTGGGTATATAAAACGTACACCGCTTACAGAATATAAAACTCAAAACCGTGGAGGTGTAGGTCAAAAAGGTTCTTCAACGAGAAATGAGGATTTTCTGGAGCATCTTTTTGTCGGTACCAATCACCAATACATGTTATTCTTTACTCAAAAAGGTAAATGTTTTTGGTTGCGTGTATTTGAGATTCCTGAAGGTTCAAAAATTTCCAAAGGTAGAGCGATTCAAAACCTTATAAATATAGAACAGGATGACAAGGTAAAGGCTTTTATTTGTACCAAAGATTTAAAAGATGAGGACTATATTAATAGTCATTATGTCATCATGGCAACAAAAAAAGGGATCGTTAAGAAAACTTCACTTGAACAGTATTCCCGACCTCGTCAGAATGGTATTAATGCTATCACTGTAAGAGAGGATGACGAATTACTAGAAGCTAAATTAACGACTGGGAACAGTCAAATTATGTTGGCTACCAAATCTGGTAAAGCTATTCGATTCGAAGAAGGAAAAACGCGTCCGATGGGTAGAAATGCATCTGGTGTAAGAGGTATCACCCTGGCAGATGATAATGATGAGGTAATCGGGATGATCTCTGTCCATAATATGGAAGAGAATATACTCGTGGTTTCTGAAAACGGATATGGTAAGCGTACTTACCTGGATGATCCTGATGATGGTGAAGCGGTTTATCGTATGACTAACAGAGGTGGTAAGGGAGTTAAAACCATGTCCATAAGTAGTAAAACAGGAGAATTGGTTGCTATTAAGAATGTTTCTGACGAGGATGATTTAATGATTATTAATAAATCAGGACTTACTATTCGAATGGCAGTAGAGGATCTTAGAGTTATGGGAAGAGCCACGCAGGGTGTTCGACTTATTAATATTAAAGGGAATGATTCGATTGCTGCTGTTGCTAAAGTAATGAAGGAAGAAGATGATATTCAGGATTTAAATGATATCGAAGTAGAGGAGAATGGTACAGAAGTTGATGAATCAACTAACGAATCAAGCAACGAATCATAACGTTTATTATTGTTGTTTTTAAATAAATAAGTTTTATTTTAATCCATACGATGATTTAAATCGTAAATAATTAAAAGAATTAATACATTAAAACCATAGAAAATTTTAGACTGATGAAAAAACAAGTTTTAGTTGTTTCAACGTTATTAATTACTGCTTTTTCTTTTGCTCAAAAGAACGAATTAAAGGATGCTGATAAAGCATTAAAAGGAGGAGATGTAACGGGAGCTAAGGCAGCGATTGAGGCAGCAAGTCCGCTAATAGCTAATGCAGATGATAAGTACAAAGCTGAATTTTATTTCTTAAAAGGAAAGACTTATTTCGACATGGCTCAAAAGGGGATGGATGCTACCAATTCTTTTAAAACTTCTTTAGAGTCTTTCAATGAGTTGATTGAGTTTGAAAAGTCTTATAAGCAAAAGTATACTGATGAAGCAAAAGAAGTTATGGCTCAAATGTCAGGAGCTTTAGTTAATTCGGCTGTAGAAGATAATAAGCAAAACAATTATGCATCGGCTGCTGATAAGTTATATATGGCCTATCAGTTAGATAAAGAAAATAATAAGGATTACCTTTATTTTGCAGCTTCCAGTGCCGTAAACGGAGGTGATTATGATACTGCTTTGGATTATTACACTCAATTAAAGGATATAGGTTATACTGGAGTTTCTACTCAATACGTAGCTACTAATGTAGAAACCGGGGAAGAAGAGGTTTTTAGTAGTAAACAGCAACGTGATTTAATGATTAAAGCAAACTCACATAATAACCCTGCTGAGAAAGTTACGGAATCAAGGTTGCCTGAGATTGTAAAAAACATCGCGTTGATTTACACTCAAAAGGGAGATACTGAAAAAGCTATTGAGGCTATTCAGGATGCTCGCGCAGCGAATCCAGACGACATTAACTTGTTGCTTACTGAGGCTAACTTATACATCAAGATGGATGATAAGGTGAAGTTTCAAAACCTTATGGAAGAAGCGATTCAGAAAGATCCTAATAACCCATCATTATACTATAATCTTGGTGTAATTACTGCAGAGCAGGGAGATGCTGAGAAAGCTAAGGAATATTATAAAAAATCGTTGGCTTTAGATCCTGAGAATGAAAACACGAATTTAAATATGGCTTCACTTATCTTATCTGGAGAACAGGATATCGTTGACCAAATGAACAGTTTGGGTACTTCATCTGCTGATAACAAGAAGTATGATGAATTGAAGTCACAAAGAGAGGATATTCATAGATCATCTATCCCTTATTTAGAGAAGGTGTTGGAGATTAATCCTGAAAATCCTGATGCGATCAGAACTTTGATGAATATTTACAGAGGTCTGGGAGAATCAGCTAAGTTTAAAGAGATGCAAGCTAAATTAGAAAGCATTCAACAGTAATCTTTCTTAAGCTAACATATAAAAATAAAAAAGCCTT
>NZ_AYXY01000010.1:0-29024 GCF_000511935.2 Zhouia amylolytica AD3
GGCTTTTTTATTTTTATAAATTAATAAGGGATATTCCTTAAATCACCTTCTTGATTACTCTTAATTTATGTGAGTGTTTTTTGGTGTCTACATTAAAGATGCCAGAATGATCTATTCGATCGATTCTAACCTTACCATGAGCATGAATAATATAGTTATCAGACATCATGATGCCTACATGAACAATGTTGCCTTCATCGTTGTCAAAAAAGGCTAAATCGCCAGCTTCAGATTCTTCAATGAAGCTTAGCGCTTCACCTTGTTTTGCTTGTTGAGAAGCATCTCTAAAAAGTTTATAGCCATTAAGTTTATAAACCATTTGAGTAAAACCTGAACAGTCAATTCCAAATGGAGTTTTACCACCCCACATATAGGGTGAGTTCATGTACATATATGCAGTTTCTATAATCTTGTCTTTAGGCCTTATGCCGCCCATTATTTGTCCGTCGTATGAAAAATCCAGGATGGCATTTCCACTGATACTGGAACCTAATGGAATGGTTAATAGTTCCTGAGTGTCATCCTTTGTAACGAATTCAACCAGATCTCCTGATAATTCCAGTTCCTGCTGCTCTAAGTTTTTATATTGTTCCTCAGAAATTAGCAGAAATTGTTTGTTATCAATCCATCCTTCATACCTGTCAAAGGCCAAGCGAATTTTACTCCAATTTTTTCTTTGTTCTAAGACTTTAAAGTGTTCTCCGTATAGTACCTGAGAAACCAATTCACTTTTATCGCTGGCTTCAGAGCGCAGCGGGACAATACTCAAATGACAGATTCCGAATTGCATTAATATTTAGTCTGTATTACGATATAAAAATGACCCGAGGCATACTATTTTGTACTATCGGGTCATTTAGTTATTTTTTTAACTTCTTTCTATAACCATAGCTGAGGCTCCGCCACCACCATTACATATGGCAGCCGCACCTATTTTAGCATTGTTTTGTTCAAGAACATTCAGAAGGGTGATCAGGATTCTGACTCCAGAACATCCCAACGGATGTCCCAAGGAAACTGCTCCACCGTTAACGTTTACCTTATCTTCGGAAAGTTCTAATATTTTCATGTTAGCCAAACCAACCACCGAAAAAGCTTCATTGAATTCAAAATAATCCACATCACTTAATGATTTACCGGCTTTATTTAAAGCTTTAGGGAGTGCTTTTGCAGGTGCTGTAGTAAACCATTTAGGTTCTTGGGCAGCGTCTGCATAGCTAAGAATGGTAGCTAATGGGGTAAGACCAAGTTCTTTTGCTTTGTTTTCAGACATGAGTACAACGGCACCAGCTCCATCATTAATTGTTGAGGCGTTAGCGGCTGTTACGGTACCTTCTTTGGTAAATGCCGGACGTAGTTTAGCAACTTTATCTAAAAAGACATTTTTGAATTCTTCATCTTCTTTTACGATGATAGGGTCGCCTTTTCTTTGTGGTACCTCTACAGGTACTACTTCATTATCAAATTTACCTTCACTCCAAGCCTTTGAAGAACGTTTGTAGGATTGAATGGCGAAAGCATCTTGTTCTTCTCTGCTGATCTTGTATTCCAGGGCGCATTCATCTGCACATACTCCCATTGCATTTTTATCATAGGCATCTACCAAGCCATCTTTTTGCATTCCATCTTCCATGGAGGCAGGGCCAAATTTTGTTCCTTTACGCATGTAGACATAATGAGGGATTAAACTCATATTTTCCATTCCTCCAGCAACAATTATATCAGCATCACCTAAGGCAATTGCCTGTGCTCCTTGCATCACAGCTTTCATTCCGCTAGAACACACTTTATTTACCGTGGTACACGGAACGGTGTTTGGAATTCCAGCGTATATAGCGGCTTGTCTTGCTGGTGCCTGACCTTCTCCGGCCTGGACTACATTTCCCATTAAAACTTCATCAACTGATGCAGGATCTAATTTTATTTTTTCTAAAGCTCCTTTAATAGCAATAGAACCCAATTTTGGAGCGGGGATACTTGAAAGAGCACCCATGAAACTCCCTACAGGGGTTCTTGCTGCGGAAACAATTACTACTTTATTTGCCATTTTGTTAGTTTTTAGTATTGCGAATTTAGTTATTTTGAAAAGATAATCATAGAAGCAATGGGTTTTTAAAGATTAATGCTCTGTTTTGGTATTTTCTGAGCTCATTTTAGACTTACTTGGTTGTAAAAAGAGATCTGTATAAAAAAAATTGTGTAGGTTTGAATATCAATTATGCCCTATGAAACAGTTTCTGAGTAGAATTTATAAGAATCAATCTAACATATATAAAGTTTCGTTGTTTCTTCTTGTTATTGCCTTGATAGTATACCTTTTTCCTAAAGGAGGTAAGTTTAAGTATGACTTTCAAAAGGGTAAGATCTGGCAATATGAAACACTTTATGCTCCCTTTGATTTTGCTATTTATAAGACTGATGAGGAATTAAATAGAGAAAAGGATTCGTTAAAGAGCAAGCAAGTTAATTTTTATCGTTTTGATTCAAAGGTAAAAGAGACGGTAATTGAGCAGTATCAGCAAAAGTTTTCAACCTATTTTCCTGATTCATTATATAGTGGTAACACCAAGAAGCGTCTTAAGGCTGATGGTTTAGAGATCTTAAATGAAATTTACAATAGGGGTGTTGTTCAAACGGAGGTCGATAACGATCCTGAAGATGTTGTTAATTTGGTTAGAGGAAATGAGCAAAGTCCTATGTTTTATGGAGATCTCATTCAATTGGGTCAAATTCAGAAAAGGATATCCTCTATTTTAGAGCGTAAGAATGCTTCTCAATATTTCGGGACTTTTTACAATTTATTTTTTGATGATTTAAAGCCCAATGTGTTTTTCGATGAAGCCTTGACCAATAAGGTTTTAGAGGAGGAGTTGAAGTCAATTGTGGGAACCAGGGGGCATGTAGAAAAAGGAAAGCGAATCATCGCTAAGGGTGAGGTTGTAGAAGGCGAAAGATATAATATGCTTTATTCACTACGAAAGGAATATGAATCTCAGTTGTGGAGTGAAAGCAATTACAACTGGATTTTATTCGGATATATTCTGTTGGTTTCGATTACCTTTTTGATGTTGATTTTATTTCTTTATAAATATCGACCATTGGTATATGAAAATAATAATAAAGTTACTTTTATTGTCTTTAATGTGTTGTTAATGATCTTTTTAACAACTCTGGCTTTAAATTACAATGTGGGCTTTATTTATGTAGTGCCGATGTGTATTCTCCCCTTAATTTTAAAGGCATTTTTTGATCCGCGGCTGGGATTATTTACACATGTTATAACTGTTCTGTTATTGGGTTTTATAGTTCCGAACGGATTTGAATACGTGTTTTTACAAATTATTGCTGGTATTATAACCATTCAAACTATTACCGATTTGCACAAGCGAGCAAATTTATTTATTTCGGTGGCGCAGATCACTTTAATTTATATACTCGGATATTTTGGACTTTATATTATTCAGGAAGGACATATCAAGAATATCGAATGGCAAACCTTCGGAATCTTTATTTTGAATGGTTTGGCAACCTTAGCTGCTTTTCCGTTAATATATATCTATGAGAAATTATTTGGATTGGTTTCTGACGTATCCTTACTGGAGTTAACAGATACGAACTCACCGTTATTAAAGGAGTTGGCAGAAAAGGCGCCTGGTACTTTTCATCATTCTTTACAGGTAGCTAATCTGGCTGAAGCTGTAGCTAACGAGATCGGGGCGAATGCCATGTTGGTTAGGGTAGGGGCTTTGTACCATGATCTTGGTAAAATGAATAATCCAATGTATTTCACGGAAAATCAAACTACCAGTGTGAACCCACATAATGAGTTGGCACCGAAGGAAAGTGCACAGGTGATAATAGATCACGTTATTGACGGGATTGAAATTGCCAAAAAGAACAAATTACCAGATCGTATTATAGATTTTATCAGAACGCACCACGGAACCTCTTTGGTTTATTATTTTTATATGAAAGAGAAAGAGTCGGCTGAAGAGATTAATGAGGATGATTTCAGGTATCCGGGTCCCATTCCATTTTCAAAGGAGACAGCAATATTGATGATGACAGATTCTGTTGAGGCGGCTTCAAAGAGTTTGAAAAATCCGACGTTTTCTATAATTGATAGTTTTGTTGAACGTATTATCAGTAAGCAAATTGAGGAGAATCAGTTCATTAATGCGAATATTACGTTTAAGGAAATAGAAACCATTAAAAAGGTCTTAAAGCAGAAGCTAACAAACATTTATCATTTACGTGTAGAATACCCGGAATAATATCTATTTGATCATTAGGGTGTTAATAAAAAAGCGATTTAAAATTGTGTAAAAAACATTAAAAAAGGTTGCGTGCTATTATCCTATCTACTACATTTGCATCCGCATTTCAGAAGTGCATACGATCATTAAGAAAATATTGGAGAGGTGCCAGAGTGGTAATGGAGCAGATTGCTAATCTGTCAACGCGTAAGTGTTGCCAGGGTTCGAATCCCTGTCTCTCCGCATTTTCGGGGTGTAGCGTAGCCCGGTTATCGCGCCTCGTTTGGGACGAGGAGGTCGCAGGTTCGAATCCTGCCACCCCGACGAACCTAGAAATAGGTCACAACAAAACACTGTTAATCTTTTGATTTTCAGTGTTTTTTTGTTTTTTATGCATTCGTTTGATATCATTTAAAATCATATAATAGGTGTGCAATTCGGTGTGCAATGTTTCATTGGAATTGTACTATCTTTAAAGGACTTTCGGGTATGATTTGGCTTTCGATTTAACAAATCATTGTTTAATTAAAGTCATTAAAAATGAAATCAAAACAGACTTTTACCGTCATTTTCTTTACCAGAAAATCAAGAAGTAATCGAAATCAGCTTACGATCTATACACGAATCACTGTTAGTGGTAAACGTTCAGAAATTAGTTTAAAGCGTTCTATTCACTTTAAAGATTGGGATAGTCATAGGAGTAGGGCAAGAGGTAGTTCTTCAACATCAAGAGCTTTAAATGCTTATTTAGATGAAGTTTTTAGTAAACTACTCAATTGTTATAAGGAATTGTTGTCTGAAGAGGCTCTCATATCTTCTGAAGCTATTAAGTCTCGTTTCCTGGGAGAGGACAATACCAGTAAAACACTTCGGGAGCTGATAACTTATCATCATGATACAATGGGAATGGTACTCAAACCAGGAACCATGAAGAATTATTATACCACCGAAAAGTATCTTTATAAGTTTTTACAAAAGAAGCGAAGGACAAAGGATATCTATCTTAAACAACTAAATTATGAGTTTATAACCGATTTTGAGTATTATCTGCGTCATTATAAAAATTCCAAAAAGGAATTAATGATGTCTAATAATGGCGTTATGAAGCATTTGGAACGCTTCAAGAAAATACTGAACTTGGCGGTGAAGTTGGAATGGATGCCAAAGAATCCCTTTAGTCAGTTTAAATTAAAGTATAAAAAGTACGATAGAGCTTATTTAACTCAAAGGGAATTAAAATTGTTAGAAGGAACGGAGTTTAAAAGTCAGCGGTTGGAACGGGTAAAAGATTGCTTTATATTTTCTTGCTATACAGGCTTGTCGTATGTGGATGTAAAGGATCTTACTTTAAGCAATATTGTTCAGGGTATCGACGGGAGGTATTGGATCTATACAAAAAGGGAGAAAACAGACGAGTCTGTTAAAGTGCCGTTACTACCTAAGGCATTAGAAATTATTGAAAAGTATAGAGGTTCAAATGGCGCAGATCTTGAAGATTCTTTATTGCCCTTAAGTTCCAATCAAAAGACCAATAAATATTTGAAGGAAATAGCAGGAATATGTAAAATTTATAAGCATATGACTTTCCATGTAGCCAGACATACTTTTGCAACTACAGTAATGCTTTCCAATGGCGTACCGATAGAAACGGTTTCTAAATTACTAGGACATTCTAAACTTACTACTACTCAAATATATGCAAGGATTGTTGAGACTAAAATAAGTGACGATATTGACAGGTTGTTGGAGCGGTTTAAGGAAAAAGACATGGATAAGGCCATAAATGATTAGCAATTCGCCATTGGATGTGCGTATGAAAAAGCATCTTTTAAGCATGAAATTTTTGAGCTAGTTAGTATGAGTTATGACCAGTAGGGAATGGTTATAATGAATAGCAAGAGATAATAAGGTTGAACTTGTGTGACTAAATAAATATTTAAATCAGTTGCTTTAATGAATCATTGGATTAATTTATTGATTTTTTTGATTTTTCACAGTTGGGAGTTAAAATAAGTGACATTTAAAATCCAGTAATTCGTTCAATCAACCAGAATGCCGAAACAGAACCAATAGCATAAGGAACTAATTTATTTATCCAGGTTTGTTGTGGAATCTGGGGCTTAACGAATTTTATAAAGATCAATATTATAACCACAAAAATAATTTGTCCGAGCTCTACACCTATATTAAATGTTGCTAAAGCCAAAGGAATTTCGTTCTGTGGTAGTCCTATATCTTGTATAGCTCCTGCAAAACCGAAGCCATGTAATAATCCAAAAATAAAGGCCACAAGCCATGGCTTTTGACTTGTAAATGTTGATTTCCCTTGTTGTAATTTTAAAATTTCGATAGCTAAGAAAACAATACTTAAAGCAATAACAGCTTCAACAGGTGGGCCAGGAAGATTAGCGATGCCTAACACAGAAAAACTTAAGGTTATACTATGTGCAATGGTAAATGCTGTAATGGTTTTCAATAGTTTTTTAAATCCAACGGTAATAATCAACAATGCCAAGACAAATAACAGGTGATCAAAACCTAAAATAATATGTTCAATACCTAAAATAATATAGACTTTG
The DNA here is from genome assembly GCF_000511935.2 of Zhouia amylolytica AD3. Lineage (NCBI taxonomy): Bacteria > Pseudomonadati > Bacteroidota > Flavobacteriia > Flavobacteriales > Flavobacteriaceae > Zhouia > Zhouia amylolytica. The sequence continues at coordinate 6,836 of NZ_AYXY01000010.1, forward strand.
GCTACTGTCCATTTACTTGGAGTTTCAGGAATTATTACTGAGCTTTTTGTGGGTTGCAATAAAAAAGTATGATGTACTTCATTTAACAGTCGAACATCCACTAATACATCTATTCCGGTGGTATTAAGATTGTTTATTGTTAATAATGTATTTGTTAAATTTTTACTTCCTGTTAGTTTGTAGGTATATAAAACAAATGCATCTAAAATTCTGGGAGATATAGTTTCGTTTAAATCAAATCCATTTTCAAATTTAGGCTGAATATTTAAAACTTTATCTACGGTACGTGGCACTTTCCATAAAACGGAATACTCATTACTGTCAGAGATTTGATCTATTTGCAAATATGCAGGTCGCACTTCATGAGCAAAACAAGAATTAAACGTTAGCCCAAATAAAAATATCACAATTATCTTAAATAAAACTCTCATTAGTTTTGATAACTTTTTTTAATGTCTGAAGGGATTTTGTCTGATGTTAGTTTTATTTTATATTTTTTCATTAAATCCTCGAAAACCTTATTCTGCATAGCTAGTTCGGTCTGGTATTGGTACTCCTTTTCTACGTAAGATTTTATATCTTCAAACTTAGCAATTTGAGATAGCTCTTTTTTCGATAGACGAACTAAATGTTGTCCGAATCCTGAAGGAATTGGGCCTACCCATGTATTTGTCGGTAAAGAGTCTAAAACCGTGGTAAAGTAATCTCCAAAGGTTTTGTAGATGTCAGTTGCTTCCTTATTTGTCCAGGTATTTGGAATTGATAGTTTAGTCTTGCGATTGTTAGGGATATCTTGTCCTCTGTTTAAATGTTTTTTAACCACCTTAATTTCATTATCAAGATTTTTTTCGTCATTTAAAAACAGTACTTGCCGAAATGTATATGCTGGCGGAAGTTTAAACAGGTCTGTGTTTTCGTTGTAAAAAGCTTTCAAATCATCATCGGTGGGTGCTTTAATCAAGGCATTTAAATCGTTTGCAACTGCTTCCATTTTTTGAGCCAAACGGCGTTTTACAATAATGTCGTTATGATCTAAATTCATCATTAGAGCTTCTTTGTAAAACACTTCCTGACGAAGGTGTTGATCTAAAAATGCTTTTATTTCCTGTTCGTTCGGTTCACGTTGCCATTGTTTCTTCCATAAATTAAGAAGGTAATCGTATTCGGTATTATCAATAATAATACTATTTTCTTCAAGTTTTGAATCCTTATTTTTAAAATAGTGATAGCCAAAAATTAAGAACCCTAAGAGCAAAAAATGCACCAAGGGTTCTTTTAATATATTTTTCATAAATAGATTCTATTTCTTAGGCTCAATCCAAATTGGAGATGCCCATGCGCGTTCTTGTATAGTTTTTTTTGTGTCCTCTGGGTATTTTACTTGCGGGTTACGAATTTCATCAAATAAATTATAACGTCCGGTAGGTAATTGAATAACTCTAACGTAATAATATGCATTTTGACTTGGCTTGAAATCAGGGTCTTTCCAAACAGCCATTAGTTCTGGGTCGCCTTTTTCTTTGTTAAATTCTCCGGTTTTTAAATTTACTGGAGCATTAATAGGTGTAACAGTACCATCTGCTTTTAATCGGTCATCTGAAGCAGCAATGTCATAAATTGTATCTTTCATTTCGCCATTTTCTACCCATCCTTTAATGATTTGAATACGATCTAAATTTGGTCCGATAGGATCTTTGAGTGCCCAAACTAAGAAATCTGGAGATTTGGTTCCTTCAAAATTTTGTCCCATTGGGACACCTTTTTTGTAACCGTCTTCAACCATATCTTTATAAGAACTATATGATGTTTTATAACCGTTACCGGCAAAAAATCGAACTTTTATTCTTGGCCCTGAAGTTGCGAAAGATTCACGGTTATGCATTCCGTCCCATATTGCTTCACGAGTGTTAGATGTTGCCCAGACACCAGTTAAACCACCAGGATTCATGTCTCTGTTGTACATTTCACCATCTTGTTCGTTTCTTGAACGGTCTAAAGCTGTTTGGTCGGCCATTCCATGATGCCCCACATAATTAAATTCTTCAACATTAGACATTACAGCATTATGACTATCTGTACCACCTACAAATCCATATTTAAAAGGATTGACACCTAATTCTTCATGATATTTTACACCTCTGGTTAAACCGTACCGTACAAAGTTGTGTTTTTCAAAAACACGTCCATTATATTTTTGAAGCGAAACGGCATTTTCAAAATCAGCAAATTCATCGTTTGGCCAAAATTGTGGTACAACCTCGGAATTTCCTTTGGTTTGCATCATTTCCAGATTTCTTTCGAAATGTTGTCTGGTTTCAGCATACGTTTCATCAATAGGTTTATTATTCATAGCAACTTCAGGGAATAACATTCCCTTACTTTCGTTTGAATTGTGAGGATTGCAGAATACCTTAACCCCATTGGCTTCCTGAATTTTCATCCAGTTCCAAAGTTCTTGAGGAGATGGTCCTTCATTTGAAGAAAATGGCATGTCAGGTAAATTGGTGTCTCTAAAGAAAACGTTCCTGTGTAGGTTAGCAGTGTTTGGCGCCGAACTCCATTCATAGGCATGAATGGTTGTGAATTTTCCTGGCTTATAATTATCTTCAGTAGCTTCTATGTTTTTTTTCCATTGGGACTTAACAGCTTCATAACCTTGCCAAAAATCAGGATGCGCATTTCCACCAGCTAAAGCGTCTAAAACATATTTTTTATAAACTGAAAGTGCCGATGCTAAATCGGGAGCGTCCCGCATTGATTTTGCTGCTTCACTATCGTAGCCAGGGGTTCCCGGATTCATCAAGGTGTATGTTTCCCCTAGAAATTCAGCATGGTCGGTAACTGCAGCCCAATCTAAAGGTCTGTTAATAGTGTGAGGTTTTCCATTTACTATCACTTCAGCACCCTGAGCAAATCTATAGGCGTCATCTGGAGTTAATCTAGTTCCAGCAATAAAAGCATCCATCGATGCTGCAGTATGTAAGTGCTGTTCCCCAAAGTATGCTTCTTTTAACGGATTTTCAATAATGTCATATGAAATTCCGTTGTGCATATATTTACCTTGAATTGTGATCTCATGATCGGCTGGAATATCCTTTTTTTCTTCTTTTTGTTGATTACATGAAAATAGGATAATTGTACATAATAAAAGAAACTGTTTCATTTTCGCACCATATTTAATGATTGATTAGTCAGAAAAGCACTAACTAATATAGTAAAAATATTTAAATTATAAAGACTGTTTTAAACTTTGAAAAGCGTATAAATCGCCCTTATCAGTTTGGTCACAGCTAATAATTATTGACCGTTTTCCTCCGATAGATGTTTACTAATTACAAGCACAGACTATCATAAAAAATTCTCTATATAAGCGTGATTGTATAACTAAGGGGATAGCTAAGGGGGATAGCAAGAGGATAACACGCTAAAGCGGTGTTATATTATCTTTAGCGAGCTTTTAATTGCAATAGTTAGCTATTTTAATTCAATAATATATATTATAAATGATCGCATTTTGGTTATTACATTTGTCGAGGAGGTTAGGTGTAGTAATTGGGCTTTTAAAATTTCTTATTGTGTAAAATGAAATTCTTATATACACTTAACCTATTTGCCAATCGTTTCTGAGTTTTGTCTGTTGTCCAATCTGTTTTTTGGGAGTTCTGCATATTTGATCGATTGATTGTTTTATCGTTAAGCCTCTTAAATTGTAAATATTCATTAAAGTTCTGATTGATTTTTTATCAATAATATTATTTAAGCTGTAATTTCTTGCCATTTAATAATTGAAAAAAACAAATAGCTAATCAAATGGTTTGTAAGTTTTTAACTACCTAAATAAGCGTATTAGTAGTTGAAAATAGAATTTTTTTCCACCCATTATTCGAATTATACACTCTATAGTATATGAAGCCTTTCCGAAATCATGCTATCGGTAAGGATTTTTGATTTTTTATTTAACCGACCAGATATGAATTTAAATATTGTTATCCGGGGAGTGATACTTTCCGGTTTAATACTTGTAACCACGAATTGTAAGAAAGAAAGTAAGGCGGAAGTTAATGATTTTGAAGCCCTTCCAAAGAGACCACATGTAGATGAAGAAATAAAAGTGACCACTGAGGTTCTTGAAATATCAGATTTTCACGATGAACTAATTAGTAATGGAAAATTAACCGCTTTACGAAAGGCAGATATTCCTTTTGAACATCGGGGATACATAGAGAAAATTTATGTGGGCAATGGGGATAGGGTTACCGAAGGAAGTTTGATGGCAGTGCTGGATAACAAAGATGCTTTATTTGAATTAGAAAGGGCAGAACTAGACATGGAGCAGGCTGAAACTGATCTTAAAGACAAGCTACTCGGCTACGGATACCAACTTAAAGATAGCCTCAAGATCCCTGATAAAATATTCAGATACTGCAAGATTAAAAGTAACTATATAGGAGCGGTAAGATCTTTATCCAAAGCCAAAGCAACTTATAATCAAACTCGGATTAAAGCCCCATTCTCCGGCGTTGTAGCCAATCTGGAGGCTATGCCTGATAACCTTACCGCTTCCTTTGAAAATAAGCTGTGTACCCTGATAGACGGTTCAAAAATGATGGTTCAGTTTCCTTTGTTAGAATCTGAACTTTTACAGGTAAGCAGAGGTATGCCAGTGGCGGTTTTTCCCTATTCAAATCCTGATGAATCCTATAATGGTGAAGTTGATGAAATTAATCCAATAATTGATGAGAATGGAATGGTCATGATCAGGGCGATAATTAAAAACCCTCATGGCAAATTATTTGATGGGATGAATGTAAAGGTTTTACTTAAAAATAAATTGTCAGAGCAATTAGTGGTCCCCAAATCAGCGGTGCTTCAAAGGCAAAATAAGAGTGTGGTTTTTACCTATTCAGATGGTGAAGCGCACTGGAATTATGTAAAAACGGGGAAAGAGAACAGTACCAATGTTATTATAACAGAGGGACTTGAAACGGGTGCTGAGGTAATTGTATCCGGAAATATCAACTTAGCTCATAAGACTAAGGTGAGTATTCAATAAATTTTAAACACTTCACCTAGCGTATGAAGCCTGTAAATAGTTCCTTTACTGTCTTAGCATTAACGATTTTGTTTGTCATTTTGGGATGCTGTAGTATCCCATTATTTTCCATTCAACGAAATCCGACTGATATATCAAAGGGCTTAACAGTTAATTTTTCATGGAAAGGAGCCCTTGCTCAAGTTGTTGAAAGGGAGTTAACTTCTAAGATTGAGGGTCTGGCTGCTGCCATAAAGGGAGTGAAAGAAATTACGTCCACTTCCTCAGATGGCGGAGGGTTTTTAAATATTGAACTTGACAAGCATACCAATGTTAAAACTGCGAAATTCGAGTTAACCTCACTAATACGTTCTGCTTACAAAAATTTTCCTGAGGGGGTATCCTTGCCAAGTGTTAGTGAAAAGGGCACGCGATCTATAAAGAGAGAGGGGACCCAGATTTTGGCTTATACCATCATGGGGGGAGGCAGTTCTTATTATATAGAAAAAGAAGCTGCCGCTGTATTTCTAGAGCCTTTGAACGACATTAACGACGTATATAGTGCAAAACTGTGGGTAGCGGTTCCGTATGAACTCAGACTCATTGTTAATAAGAAAGAGCTTGAGAGCTACGGCTTGACCATAGGAGATGTAAGTAGTGCTCTGAATTCTTATTTCAAAGCAGCGGAATTGGGGAAATCTAAACACAGAGAGGTTTCAGGAAACTATTCCACATTGTTTGTAGAACTTAGAGGAATATCCAAAGATGACGTTGTATGGGAAAAGATCCCTCTTGCGAGGCGTGGATCTAGGGTTGTCTACCTTGGAGATATCGCAAGGGTTAAATATGAAGAGCAACCCATCAATAGTATAAAACGTTTTAATGGCCTAAACCTGGTTTCGCTCACCATTTCGGCCAGGGAAGGAGCCAACCAGGTACTGTTGGCAAAGACGGTCAGGGAAAGGATTGAATCCCTTAAAAAGGAATTGCCACCGGGTTTTTCTTTGTTCCTTCAAAAAGATAGCACCATCTCAATAAAAAAAGAAATTAATACGATTGTTTTACGAGTTGTATTATCGGTATTATTTTTATTACTCTTTACTTTTATTGTAAGTAGAAGTTTAAAGTATCTTTTGCTGGTAGCCATCAGTCTTGCAGTAAATCTCTGTATTGCATTTATTTTTTATTACCTGTTGGATATTGGCATTCATACATATTCATTGGCCGGAATAACTATTTCTCTAGGGATCATGATAGACAATGTTATTATTATGATAGACCATCTGAGATCAAAGGGGAATATGAAAATTTTCGTAGCCATTTTGGCTGCTACATTAACCACCGTAGGTTCTTTAAGTGTGATTTTCTTTTTAGGTCAGGATGTGAGGATACTTCTTAACGATTTTGCGATTATTATAGTAGTAAATATTTTGACTTCTTTGGTGGTAGCATTCTTTGTAATTCCTGCACTTCTTGATGTGATTCCTATTCAACGAAAACTAAATAAGATTTCACTTCGTCGCAAGCGGTGGGTTGTAAAATGGAATCATTTTTATGCCTATTTCATAAATCAGAGTTTGCGATGGAAAAAACTGTATTTGTTATTAGCAATTCTCGTTTTCGGAATCCCTATTTTTTTATTGCCTGCGCGAATAAACTCCAATAATTGGTTGGCCCAAACCTATAATGATATTTTTCAAAGTTCGGTCTATAGAAAAATAGGACCAATGACAGAGAAAATCTTAGGCGGAACCTTGCGTCTTTTTGTTGAACGAGATGCATCAGGTGGAAGAGTGCCTCAACAGAATGCTTTTGGAAACCTAACTCCCGTCGATCGAGCAAACCAGGCTACCCAACTGAATGTTAATATAACCATGCCAGATGGAGCATCGGTTGAAGAGTTGGAAGGAATAGCATGGAAATTTGAAAACCATCTTTTACAATATAATGAGGTAGCCTCATTCGAAACTTCAATTTCAAACGGTGAAAATGCCAATATTCAGGCTATCATAGACGATAGCAGTCAAAGATCATTTCCTCATCGTCTAAAAAATGAATTGATTGATTTGGCCAATAATACCGGAGGTTGTGATGTCAGGATAAATGGAGTAGGAAAGGGTTTTAGTAATAGTTTAGGGAATGATATTTTACGAACAGGCATAACGGTATCCGGATATAATTACGATGCGGTGCTTACCTATGCTGAAAAAACGCTTGAATACCTGAAGCGTCAGCCAAGGGTTGATAAGGAAAGGGTGAATACCGGACAGCGGATGTATGCCGGGAAAGTTCGGTATGAATACGAGATGAACCTTCAAAAAGATTTACTAATCAAACAAGGTAGTTCCCCTCAAACCATGTTAACAGGATTACGTGACATCGCCATGAATCAACAGCGGGTGTCCATAGCGCTATATGACGGACAGTATATTCCGGTAAAAGTATATACTGAAGAAAAAAAAGGAGCGGATAACTGGTTACTTAATAACTCTTTACAACAGACATCCAGGCTGGGTTATGTAGGAACCCTGGAGAAGAAAATGTCTGGCGGTCATATTACACGGAGGAATCAACAATACGAAGTGAATGTTGATTATAATTTTATCGGGAATTACAGGTTGGCTAAAAAAGTGCAAGAGGGAATTATAGATAGTGTGAATGTACAGCTTCCTATTGGTTTTAAGGCACAATCCAAAAATCGTGGTGGTTTTTATTCGCAAGTCAAAGGTTCACAGTATAAATTAATATTTCTGGTTATTGCTATTGTATTTCTACTCTGTTGCGTGTTGCTCGAATCGATGCGTCAAGCTATGGTCATAGTCTTGATGATTCCATTATCCTTTATTGGAATATTTCTGACCTTTTCGCTGTTTGGTTTCAATTTTGATCAGGGGGGCTATGCTGCCTTTCTTTTAATAAGCGGTTTGTCGGTGAATGCGGCTCTGTACATTTTTAATGATTTCAATAATAACGGTCTTGAAGGGCAATCAGGAATAAGGCAATACCTTAATGCTTACAATAGTAAAATAACTCCGATACTTCTTACTGTTATTTCAACTATCGTGAGCTTTTTACCTTTTTTATTAACGGTACCGGGAGAACTTTTCTGGGATGCTCTTGCTGCAGGAACCATTGGGGGACTGTTGTTTTCGATCCCGATTCTAGTTGTTTTTCTTCCACTTTTTCTGCTTTGGAATAGCGATGTTGTAAAAAAGGATACTACTAAAACCCTCAGTAAATTAAAACGATGGTAAAATTTTTAATAAAAAGACCGATAGCGGTCATTATGAGTTTTATAGCCGTGGTAATTTTGGGCATCACGGCCATATTTGAATTACCGGTATCTCTAATGCCAGATATAAGTGTGCCAGAGATCACTATCCAGGTAAGTCTTGATGGTGCCTCGGTAAGGGAGGTGCAGCAGAGTGTGGTAAATCCTATGCGCACTCAATTAATACAAGTTTCAGGTCTGGAAGATTTTCAAGCTGAATCTCGTGATGGGAATGCGATTATTAGGCTTCGATTCGATTATGATACTGATATTGACATGGCTTTTATTGATGTAAGTGAGAAGATCGATAATGCTATGCGTTCTATGCCCAAGGATATGGAGAGGCCTCAGATTATTAAAGCCAGTGTAACTGATATACCCGCTTTTACACTCAATGTGCAAATAAAAGATGAGGGTCGAAAAGGAGATGATCTTAGCTTTATGGAGTTGGGAACCCTTTGTGAGTCTGTTATAAAGCGAAGACTTGAACAATTGCCTGATGTTGCCTTGGTAGATATGACCGGGAGAATCTTTCCAGAAGTATATATTATTCCTGATTCAGGTAAGATGAATAATTTAGGGATTAGTCAGCAGCAGATAGCATCGGCTTTGAATAATAATAATATTTCCTTTGGTAATATCGAAGTCCAGGAAGGACAATATCGCTACAGCATAAAGTTTTCCTCATTCTTGCAATCGGTAGATGATATAAAAAGAATATATCTCAAGGTTCACGATCGAATTTTTCAACTAAAAGAAATTGCAGAAATCGGCATCCGTCCATCTAGTACCAAAGGGATGTATTTAAGTGGAGGAACTCAAGCTCTTGGGATGGCTATTGTAAAACAAAAAGATGCTCGTATGTCTTCTTTAAAAGATGAAGTTGACGAGCTATTAAAAGAGCTGGGGCGTGATTACCCGGAGCTATCCCTTGAGTTAAGTCAGGATCAGACAGGAATATTGAGTTATACCATATCGAATTTAAAACAAAGTTTACTATTGGGAGCGATGCTGGCATTTCTGGTTATGTTCTTGTTTTTAAAAGATATTCGTTCCCCCATGCTTATTGGCTTTAGTGTTCCGACTTCGCTGGTAATAAGTTTACTAGTGTTTTATTTATTGGGGATGTCTATAAATATCATATCCCTTTCCGGACTTATTTTAGGAGTGGGCATGATGATTGACAATTCCATTATTGTAATCGATAATATTACGCAATATATAGACAAAAGATTCCCTCTGCATAAAGCCTGTATTAAGGGTACTACGGAAGTTATTCGTCCTCTTTTATCTTCAGTGTTGAGTACATGCGTGGTATTTTTGCCTTTGGTATTCCTAAGCGGTATCTCGGGAGCCTTGTTTTATGACCAGGCGATGGCGGTAACCATTGGGTTGTTTGCATCACTGGCTGTTGCTGTGGTGTTCATCCCTATTCTTTATAGCCTATTTTACAAGAAACCCAAGGGTCCTGATATTGGAAGGTCAACAAGTAGATTCATGTCTGTAAATGTATTTAATACGACTGATGCCTATACCCGTGGCTTTGATTTTGTATTTAGATACAGGAAGCAAAGTTTACTGATTTTTATAGCCTTCATAGCCTTGGGGGTACTTCTTTTTATGGGAATCACTAAGGAAAAACTTCCGGAGGTCGCCCAAAATGAAATCGTTTTAAAAATAGACTGGAACAGCAGTATCAATTTGACTGAAAACCAAACGAGAGTTCAAAACTTATTAACAACTCTTGGTGCTCACATCAAACAAAGCAATTCGTATATAGCCATGCAACAGTTTTTGCTGAGCCGGGAGCATGACCAGGGAAGTTCAGAGACTCGAATTTATCTGCAAGGAAATTCAGAGGTGGATATAAAATACATAAAAGAAAAGACCCTTAAATATTTTACCCAAACCTATCCCGAAGCAAGCTATGAGTTTACCGGCTATAAAACCGTATTTGACAGACTGTTTCCGGACGATGAACCGGAGATTCTTGCTAGGATTTCTTCCGTTGGTTCTAAACAAAAGGTTCTGCCAAATCAAATTGATGCAGTGCAACAAGCCTTGATGAAGGAACATCAAGGCCTAAATACTCTGCCATTACCTAGAGAAGAGCATATCGTAATCACGCTTAATTACGATAAACTTGTTTGGTATGATATCAAACCTAATAAGCTTATTCAAAAATTGCAGACAGCTTTTAATTCGTTACAAGTTGATTTATTGCGATCAAATGAGCATTTACCGATAGTCATAAGTGAGCATCACAGTACGATCACCGAAACCTTAAAGCAATTGTTTATTAAGAACAATAGGGGTAATAGTTTACCGGTCTCATCTTTTATTTCAGTGGGTAAGGTCACAGATTATAAAACCCTATATACAGGTAAAGATGGTGATTATATTCCATTACCAATAGCTATGGGGGGAACTGCCAATACAAACTTTATTAGGTTACTGGAAAAAGAAATAAAAAAAGCAGGAGATTTTGAGGTACAGTTTTCAGGAGAGATTTTCTCAGGAAACCGATTGATAGAGGAGATGATATGGGTTTTTATGATCTCGGTGTTGCTACTCTATTTTATACTGGCAGCCCAATTCGAATCTGTAACACAACCGCTGATTGTGTTATTGGAAATACCCATTGATATAGCAGGAGCCTTGGGGCTGCTTTATTTATTTGGAGGATCACTTAATCTAATGTCTCTTATTGGAATTATTGTTATGTGTGGGATTATAATCAACGATTCCATATTAAAAATTGATACGATCAACAGGCTACGCAAAGATGGGTTGACTCTAAAAAGAGCCTTGCATCAGGCTGGAGAGCGTAGACTTAAGCCAATTTTAATGACTAGTATCACCACGATACTGGCTCTGGTTCCTTTCCTTTTTGGTTCGGATTTGGGTAGTGAATTGCAAAAACCACTGGCTTTAGCGGTTATTGGAGGGATGATCCTGGGAACCTTGGTGAGTCTGTACTTTATTCCACTGGCTTACTATTACCTCTACAAAAACAAAAAAACAGTAATCTAAAACAGTGAATAACAAATGTATCGATTCATTAAACTAATATATATACCAGCCATGTTTTTAACAACGATTGCTGGGTATGCACAATTGAAAGATTCGTTGACTTTGGATTTAAATCAGGTACTGGAGATATCTGCAACAAAATCGCTGGAATCGTTTAAAAATAAGAATACCTTATTGACCCGATATTGGGAATATGAAAACTATAAAATTGAGGGACTTCCTGTTATTGGAATTAATTTTGAGCCATTGAGTTACAATAATTATACCCAAGAGGTTTATAATTATGAGCAGAACAGGTATGAATTCAGAAACCAACAAACCCTCAATTCGAATGCGGGCTTGAATATTCAAAAGAACATTTTAGCCACTGGGGGTAGATTGTACCTCAATTCGAGTGTCAATCGCCTGGAAACTTACGGGGACAATCCTTCTCTGTCATTTAATAACAATCTTTTTAATATAGGTTTTGAACAGGGATTATTTAATTTCAATCCATATAAATGGGATAAAAAGATAGAACCCTTACAATATGAAAAAGCTAAAAAGGAATATTTAGAATCACAACAACAACTACATGTGAACGCGATTAGCTACTTTTTCGATTTAGCCAATGCGCAATTGAGTTATAATATGGCTCAAGATAACTTTAGCAATGCAGATAAACTATATAAATTAGGACAAAAGCGATTTGAAATTGCCACTATAAATAAAGAGGCTTTACTTGATTTAGAACTGAATTTACTGGATAGCGAAGTTAGCCTTAAAAGAGCACAGAGCAGGTTAAAAAGTGCGCAGTATAAATTGAATTCATTCCTGGGATTTGATACTTCTCGAGCTATTGAGTTGAAAATCCCGGAGGAGGTGCCAAAGCTTCAACTTTCTGAGGAATTTATTTTGGACCAGGCAATGACTAATAATACCCAAATGCTCGATATCCGCTTAAGAGAATTACAATCTCTAAAGGAGGTAAACAGAACTGCTGCAGAGAGGAAATTCAATCCTAAATTTTCGGGGAGTGTCGGGCTCAATAAGACCAGCGACACCTGGCCTGATACTTACCAGGATCCTTTAAATCAACAACGGGTGAGTCTGTCTATAGAAATTCCTTTGGTAGATTGGGGTAGGAGAAAGCGAAACAATATGAGAGCAGAGAGGAACCTTGAAATTACCCGTATAGAAAACGAGCAGACGGCTATTGATTTTGAGCAGGAGGTACAATTGTTGGTTACTGATTTTAATATACAGGGTAAGCTGGTGGAAAACGCCAGAAAAGCCAGTGAGGTGGCTGCTACTACCCATGTGATTATTATGCAGCGTTTTATGTTTGGTACGGTCGATATTGTAAGGCTGAATAGTGTAGTCAGGAACAAGGATAATGCCCGTAACAGTTATTTACAAAGTCTTAAACAATATTGGACCAATTATTATATGTTGCAGATGGTAACGCTCACCGATTTGCAAACGGGGATCAGACTCTCTGATTCATTTAATTTGAAAGCGCTAATAGACTCCATTAATCAATAGAATATACCAATAAATAATACCATGAAGTTTAGAAAATATCAGCAACGTAAAGCTTTTATGTTAGATCTCATAGAAAAGGGGTACCCTGGTTCGGCTGCGGTTATGGCTGAAAAGATTGGTATCTCTCGCAGGACATTTTTTGAGTATATCAATGACTTTAGAATGGAAGGAATTTATATCGTGTATGATAAATCTCAAAAAACATTCATAAAAAAATAGCAGAGTGCAATGTAATTGCACTCTGACAAAATAATTTTGGGGCATGAAGAAAACCATACTTTATTTAATTGTAATTTTTACTATAAGTATACAGAGTTGTAAGGTCGATAAGACGAACCCGAAGGTTAAAGAAGGAGAAATTGATGGTCTGAACTATGTGGAAGGAACCTTAGATGAGGCTTTAGCTATTGCTAATGAAGAAGGAAAGTATTTGTTTGTGGTAAGTGTTCTAGAGGGGTGTAATGCCTGTGACAATTTTTTAGTAAAGCCTACATTAAATGATAGGTTAAAAGAGGAGCTTTCTGATCATTATCTGATTTACAAGTGTGATTTTCTTAGAAGAGAGAATCGATATTTAAGTTGGATTTTTAATAGTGTTGCATCACCCACAGGATTTGTATTTTCACCAGAATCAAAACTTATAAATATTGTTTTACCTAATGAAGCCCCAAAAGTAATACATCAGGCCTTAGAATTGGGAAGAAAAGGAACTGTTGTTAATTCTAAGTTTAGTAAAAGAATATCCCTAGTAGGTAAAGATGCTGTGATCTTTTTTAATCAGGTCTTTCAAGCGCAACAGCTTATTGATAAAGGAGGGATGGAGGGTTTAAGGGAGGCTTACTTTCTTTTGCGCAAGAGCATAGCTACTGAATCGTATTTTTATAATAATTACTTATGTGCTCAAGTTGCTAAGCGATTGGAATTGTATGATGACACCCGGCATTATATGAAGCAAGTTGATGAGCTCGATGGTGATTATAATAGGAGATTATATAATGAATTATATTAACCTTTTAATTATTTTTTATGAAACGATTATTTATTTTAAGCTTAGTGGCATTAGGTACAATTTGTAGCACAAATGCGCAGCAAGTAGTGAATTATTATTCAAATGATTTTGATGACGGATTCTATTCACATCCTTTTGATGTAGCAAAATATATACAGATTTCTGAGGGTGTAGAGTATGAATTTAGCTGTCCTACTGAAATGGTTTGGAATCAAAGTGATGAACGATGTGATTGGGCAGTTAATGTTGAGGTTGAAGACTCTAATGTAGAAAGCTGTGGATATCTTTATACCAACTATACATTGGAAACAGAGGTTTATTACCAATGGGAGACCAGTATTGGAGCTAAAATAGCTAAAAATCTAGGGAGTGTTACCTTTTCAGGAGGGGGTACAAGGTCATTAACTTATTGTGATCCATGTTGGGCTCATTCTGATGGAAGACATTCCTGCTGCTATAATCATACTGGCTGGAGTTCTTAATTTATTTCTAACTTAATTTGAAGTCTATATTATTTTGCAGTGAGTAATATAGACTTTATTTAAATTTCAAATTTATATGAATGATTATATAAATCGATTTCTTTATGTTATGGTTTTTTGCTTTTTGGTAGTCCGTTGTGACACAAATATAGACAAACAAACAATTAAAAGTAATGATTATTCTACAATTGTAGTTGATTTTGATGAGCCTTCAAATGATATCAATCAATTATATGGTATGATTGATAGTGTTTCTGCTATTCCATTAGAAACTAAATCTGATTTCTTAATAGGAAGGATTAAAAAAATTTTGTTTGATGAGGATTATATTTATGTACTTGATGATGATTCAAACTCTTTATATAGTTTTGATAAGGCTGGTAAAGCTATAATAAAATTTGGAAATATTGGAAGAGGGCCTGGTGAGTACATGAGGATAGGTGATTTTGATATTTTAGATAATGAAATAGTAATATTCGATCGCATAAATAAATTAATCTTTTTTGATAAACAAGGAGGCTTTACTAAAGAAGAATTTATTAATGATGTTTCTGCTGAGTATATAGCAAGTGTTAATAGTACAACCACCTTTACTATAAACAATATTTCTCATGATAATACTAGTAAAAGGATAAGTTTGCTTACCAATGGACATCTGGCTTCAACTCAACCTAAAGTCCTAAATTTTGATACAATTAAATCTGGAAATAGGATGAAGGTTAGGAAGCCTATTACTTATTTAAAGGATCAATTATTTTTTACAGATTATTTTAAAAATGACGTTTATTCAATATCGAAGGATACAATAAAATTAAAATATCGTTTTGATTTTGGATCTTATACATTTAATACTGAAGCTCGTAATACTCTTTTTAAAAATTTAAATAATACCAGTGCCTTGTCAGCAATACTAAAAAGTAAATATGTGGGAGTTTTGGATTATTTTAATGTAAGTGAAAATTATCTGTATGTGACAAGTGTGTGGAATGAACAGATGTATGAAATTTACTACGATAAAAGGAAAGGCGATATTTTTAAATTTGGTTATAGTGATTATCCCTCTTGGTTTAAGAAATTGCATACCCCATACTTAGGGGTCAAAAAAGAAGACATATTTATTTCTATTGTTTATCCTGATAAATTATTAGATATGACAGAAAGTGAAAAAGTTGAAATTTTAAAACTTACAAATCAAAGTAACTTTTTAAAGTATTTGGAGTCAATCGATTACGAGGATAATCCTTTAATCATCTTAACATATTTAAAATGAATATACACAAGAGTAAATACTATTTAGGTCTATTATTAATAATCTTTTTTTTATTAGGGCATAGCTATGTTCAGAGAACTAAGAATAAGAGAAATATAGATAATTTGAATAAGCTTAATGAACGATTACTTACTGATTCAAATAGAAACCTTGAAAATTCAGTTTCTGAACGTATATTAATACGTCAAATAGAAATTATTAATGAGAGTAATGATATAAATATTAATTTACCTATGGAAGCGGAAAATGGTAAAAAAGTTATATTGGGAAATATGTTAAATAAGGGAGATCTAGTTTTCGTTTTTACAAGGTTTAATTTTTGTCAACCTTGTATTGACATCCAAATGAGGTTAATTGATGAAATGTTACGAAAATATGAGAATTTTAAAATTACCATAGTAGCAAATGGTTATGATGCAAAGAGTTTAAAGATATTTAAAAGTACAAGGAATATTAATTTTGAAATTCTTAGGGCTATGGAAAATCCATTGATTTTAGAAAATAACGATAAAAATTTACCTTATTACTTTTATGTTGATGATAATTTTAGAAAAAGAAATCTTTTTATTCCAACCAAAGAATCAATTCAATTAACTCAATTATATTTAAATAAATCCTCATAAACAAATTATATGCTTTTTACAAATTATAATGTAGTTATTTTATGTTTAGAGAACAACAACGGTTAAGCAAGAGGGTAGCGCGCTAAAGCGACGCTACTAGTTTATTTTGCTTCGCAAACCCCTTTGTGAATAGGAGATTTGGGTAAATTTTAAAGAATGGAAATTCTCATGTTTTTTACTAAAAAGCATCGTGAGCCCAGTAAAAATGGCTGATTTTTTACTAAAAAACATAATTAATATGATGACCTACGTTATTCCATGGCATCAAAAAGCACAAGCATTTTGGTTTTAAAGCTCCTAACTTTATAACCCATTTTTCACGTAGAAATGCCTTCATCCCAGTAAAACTGGCGAATTTTTCACGGAAAAATGATATTTCACCAAGCAAAGCAGTATTAGTTCGGTAAGGATTTGGGGGCTCTTTTTAATTAAAATAGTGCTGAAAGTCAAAATAAGGAAGCCCACACGTTGCATATGCTCCTTATACTCAGCGTGTGTAAGTTTCATCACACGGGTTGTATATGCTATTCACATTTAGTGAGTGTCCTTAGGCCTCACCTTACGGGTGTACAAGCACCCTCTTAACCACATCGGTTAATCTACAATAAGTTCTATGCCTGCCTTCTCGGCCTTGTATTTTATTTTACTAATAAGCTCATAATAACTCCAGTTTCTCAGGACAAATTTCTCTTCTTTAGCAACACTAATTTTTTCTTCTTGATTTAATAGCAGTAAGGTGCCAGCCTGATGTTTAACGCAAAAATCAATAAGTCTTCTGCTATATACATGCAGACGTTGTGAGATATAATTACTTTCGACTTTATAAAACTTGTCTATAGCCTTTATTTTTCGTTTACGTCCATGACCTGATTTACAGTAGGTAGCCCCTATCTTTGCTCTTTTCCGTGCGGCTTGGATAGCTAACCTTCTGTACAAGAATTCTTCTTTAGTACCTATGGTTAACCTTTTTTTACCAGTTTTCACTACAATAGGGTATTCAAGAGATAAAGAAGCCTCAGCAATTATCTCGGGTCTTAGACAATGTTTCTCTTTTTCAATTTCAAAAACAGCCAACCAAAAGATTTTACCTTTTTGTAGTTTTATATGTGAGGTACAAAGTTTGATTTCTCCCTTTAGCAATCGCTCCAATAAGATGCGTTTATCGGTAAAGTCTTTTCCTAAGTATGTTTTCATGGGTATAGAAAACAATCGGAAGCAAAAAGCATTTTTTTCCTCGCTATATCCAAATCTGGTTATGCCTTCCAGGCTAAAAGGAAAAGCCATGTCTTTTCTGAAATTCTCCAGGGAACGTTCGCCTTTCCAATACTTTGTAGTGTTTTGTTTGAATGTAGTATTTATAGTTCCATTTAAACAGGATAATATATTTGTTGGGATTTCACCTTTAAAACGATTGGATATCACGCGATAGGTAGTATTGATGCGTGAACGATTTAAGATACCGTCGTCATTCTTTTTCTCATCAGCCAATTTGTATTTAATGCCCTCGGATAAATAGAAAAAATCTTTGATCATTTCCTGTACATATAGATGGGAAACAATAAGGTTAGCAGCCCGATAGCATCGATTCTGCCATTGGTAGAGTTTACATATTGTATCTTCCTTTTCTTCTTTGGAAGGCAGGTCAACCAAAAGCTGGATTTTTCGAGTGAGTCTAATTGTTGAATTTCCCATACTATACGGATTCAAATTGTTTGTTTTGCCATAGTTTATAAGCTGCTACAAATTCTTTGTGAACTTCCTTTTGGGATAGGTTGAGCTCTTGTGCAATAAAAGCAAAGGAATGCTTCTTTTTGCATCGTAGTTCCAATACCTTTTTTTGCCCCTTGGTCATTTCTTTTTTAACCTTTACACCAATAGCAGGTTTCGTTTTGATTTTGGAAATGCCCCCTTGATGTATTATATCTTTAATATCCTCGATAGCCCTTTTTACCTCATTACTGGTTTCAGTAATGCCCTTGCCCAAAACCCGTCCAATTGCTTTATACCGAAATCCGTACTTTAAACAAAGCTCAATTAAATGCCTTCTTTCCGTATTCAATAGGGGCAAAACACTCTTGATTTGATCAAATGCTTTTTGTTGCCATTGTTGATGGTTTAAATTTTCTTCATCATTTTCCGGATCATACCCCGCCATACGGTCTTGATAATTTTCGTAACTTTCTAAGGAATTAACTCTCTTCAAGAACTTGTTTTTGGGTCTGCTATGGTATGCCATACATTCCATCTTCATCACATACTTTAAAAAAAAGTATATATGCTGAGGGTCTTTTATCCGATCTTGATAATTCCATAATTTTATGAAAACATCCTGAACCAGGGTTTCTATTACAAAGTCATCATCAAGCCACTGCTTACCCACCCAAAACATGCTTCTGCTGTATTGAGCATATATATACTCTAAAGCAGCAGGATCTCCATTTTTTAATAACTCAAAATTACGGTGTAGCATAACAGATCGCATTTTAATATACCATGCGAGTTCTTATGATTTATAAAATGAAGATGCTTTGAAAACGGTTGAGAAGTGTTCCGGTTGTTAGAAAATAAATAGGTGTGGAACTCAACTTATTGTTATCGAGGTACTGGCGGTACCTTTACCACAGATAAGTGAGCCCACACCCGGGTTGTGAGCTAATCTACTTATCATCTCGTGGTAATTAAAAAAACGCCAGTTTTCGATAACGAGACTCAAAGCAATTGCTTCCTATATTTTCTTTCAGAAGAATCGCAAAAATATGTAATCTGATTCAAATATATAAAAAAACAACCAACTGTAGCTTGTATTGCCTACATTAAATATGTTAAAATTTTTGAGATTGCTTGTTATAAGAACTCATAGATGAATCAAGAACAAATTTATATTCAAAAATTCGGTGAAAATGTTTTCAAACGTAGAAGTGAGCTCAAGCTGAGCTATAGACAATTAGCGCAAAAATGTGATGTAGACTTTAGTGCTATTTCAAAAATTGAAAAAGGTCAGAAAAGTTTGGAGTTTCAAACTATTATTGAGCTAGCGAAGGGGTTAGAAATTCACCCCAGAGAATTATTTGATTTTGAATTTCCTTTGGATGATTTTATTGAAGAGTAAAAGTATAAGATAGTTATAGAAATAATTAGCCAATCCACAATGATTGGTTTTTTTGATTTTAAGGGTGTGGGTTTCCGTAAAATATATTCTTTTTTTATGCTTTAGTTTGAGAAATTGGGAATTTTCCCTGATTAAATATTGAGGAAAAATTCTTTTAAATTTATATATACTTCGTATAACATATGAATGAAAAGGATATTTAGAATAAATTGAATCTAGAAAATTAACATAATGGGAATTAAACCAGGTCCAAAAAGAATTGCCAAATCTACAGGAAAGCCGGACAGACGTCAAAGAGATAATAAGAAAGCTCCAGGAAATACACCATCACTAAAACCTCACAAACATAAGCAAGGGGATTAGCCATTATGCTTATTTTCTAAATTAAATTACTCTTTTGCAAACAGAGTTTTTTAAAGGAGATATAAAAGAAAATAAAAAGAATGGTGCCAATAACTAAGTGTTCGTGTGATCCTTACGGTTAGCATTAATAGAGTGTTAAGTAGTGTTATTTGCATAGGCCAAACCGTTAGGCGCTTTAATTGCAACGATTTGAATTGAGGAAAAACAGAATTATCCTTAGGTACAACTACTTCTTCAATATTAACAAACCTTTACAAATGCTTAAACAGACTTAAGGAGTATTAAAATATTATTATGCGCCTAAGATTATAAAAAAAATATAGAAAATAGTAACCAAGTAGCAAGAAATAGTTTTATTAAAATAAAAAATCCGTTAGATTTGTAGGTAAACATATTAAAAATAAACACCATATGGTGTTTATACAATTGTTGCCAACAATTTGAACAAAACCAAATATGAGTAAAGAATTAGAGAGTTTTCTAGCTTACACTAAACAAGCAAAAGAATATTTAAATATTGATAGACAAGGTGCTTATGAGTTAGGTTGCTCGGAACCTACTTTGAACATACTAGATAAAGTTATTGCCCTTACCAATATGCTTGAGGAAAAAGCAAAAGTTGGCGATTTAAAAGTTAATTATTTAAATCAATTTCAATCGAACATAGACGGCATTCTTTCTAACCTATCATTCAAAGGACATAAAGACACTAATTTCATCTCTCAACAAGACCAAAATTGGCAAGACTCAATCAAACTACAAATTGAAAACAAATCTGGTAATATTTCAATACTATATCATCAATTAGAATTTAATATTGATTTTTTTGATAAGATTGGATATTTTAATAACAATGTTGTTGCCATAGGCGCAAATGGTAGCGGAAAAACAACTTTATCTAATAAATTTAAAAATTATCTTCAAAACAATGGAGTAGTAATTTCTGCTCAAAGAATTTTATTAGTTCCAAATTTTGATGCAATTTCTAATCCTGCTACGACAGCGAATGAATTAAAACAAACGCAAGTAAGAGACAAATCGAATAAAAACGCAAGAGAGTTTAATCATTTGCAACAAGAGTTTGCCGTTGTTTTAAAAAACTTACTTGCAGACAATATTTCAGCAGGTAATAGTTACAGAAAAGAATCTCTAAAATTAGTTTCACAGGGAGAACAAATCAAGAATCCCAATCCAACAAACTTGGATATTACTTTTGATATATGGAATTCTTTGATTGAACACAGGACTATTAGCTGTGACGATGGAATTAATATTACAGCAAGGTCTGATGATGGCAGGTCGTATCCTGCAATACAAATGAGTGATGGGGAAAAAGTAATGCTCTACCTAATTGGTCAAGTTCTTCAAGCACCACCAAATGGATTTATAGTAATTGATGAGCCAGAAATGTATTTACACAAAACGGTTCTCAAAAAATTGTGGGACATTTTAGAGAATAAGAGAAACGATTGTCTTTTTATATATCTAACTCACGATTTAGACTTCGCTACTAGCAGAACGACTGCAAAAAAAATATGGATTAAATCTTTTACTCATCCAGACAAGTGGGAAATTGAAGATATCCCAACAGATGAAATACCTGAAACTCTTCTTTTTGAACTATTAGGTAGTAGGAAAAATATTCTTTTCTGTGAAGGTGTTAAAGGTAGTATTGACGAAAGGGTATATTCAATACTTTTCCCAGAATTGACAATAATGCCCGTTGGCAGTTGCTTTGATGTTATAAATCATACAAAAGCATTTAATAAATTAAAAAATGTGAATACTAAAGCTTTTGGTCTTATTGATTCTGACCATCACGATACAGCAAGACTTGAAAAACTAATAGAAAGCGATATCTATTCGTTTTCAGTTGCTGAAGTTGAAAACCTATTTTTAGATTCAGAGTTTCTGACAGTTCTGGCGAAACAAATACTAATAGATGAAGCAAATATTGATTTGATTAAAACTGATGTAATAAAAGAATTAGATAAATTAAAAGAAATTCAGGCTTCAAATTATGTAAGCACGAAAGTAAATTACTATTTTACTGACAGTGATGTTTCAAAAGGTAACGCTTTAGCTCAATTAGAAACTAATTATCAAAATTTTCTAGATAACATTTCTATAAGTGATTGGTATACTGAACGCATAACGGAATTAAATGAAATTATAGCTAATACTGACTATGATAAAGTTTTGGTTTCCTTTAATCATAAAGGAATCAGAAATATTGCAAGTAAGCACTTAAATATATCAGATTTTACGGATAGAAGTATAAAATTATTACAAGGGAATCAGGATGCAAAATCAGCTCTGAATAAGTACTTCCCTGAAGAAATAAAAACTGCTGGCAACAATGTATAAAAATAATAGCGGTTTTATCGCTAAACCGAAAGTAAGTAATTATAAAAAAGGCCTGCGTTTAACCGAAAAGTAGGTGCATAAAAACCCGCTACTATTCTTATACGAG
>NZ_AYXY01000011.1:0-4055 GCF_000511935.2 Zhouia amylolytica AD3
CTGCAAGCTAAAAAAGAAACTTAAAAAAATATGACTACACAAATACATAAATGTTTTATTGCCTCTCCTGGTGACACAATTAAAGAAAGAGAAATATGTACTAAAATCATTAATGAAATTAACAGGTCTATAGGTCAATCGTATAATTTCAGAGTAGATACTTTGAAATGGGAAGAAAACACAAGACCTAGTATTGGTGAATACAGCCAAAAAATAATCTCACAACAAATTGGAAATGAATATGACATATTTATTGGAATAATGTATAAGAAGTTTGGCACGAAAACAAAATCTGCTGATTCAGGAACAGAAGAAGAATTTAATAACGCTTTTGATAAATATAAAAATTCAGAAGATGTTGAAATTATGTTCTACTTTAATGACGAGCCTACTAAACTAAGTCAAATTGATACGGATCAATATGAAAAAGTCAAATTATTTAAACGAAAAATTGCAGAATTAGGTGTTTATTACTGGAATTATGATGGATTTGAAAATTTTGAAGAAAACTTAAGAAATCACTTATATGATTACTTTCTAAACAAATATAATAACACTTCAAATTCAAGTCATACAGAGAACTTAAAGGATTCAATTAGAAAAATATTATCTAATCGTTTAAATGAATCATTATCTGCATTTTCTGATCAACCACTAGTATGGACTGAACCAATTCTTAGTCATACTAATGATATTTCAGAAAATCCAAACGAAAATTTTGAAAGACGTATTGAAATAGAAGATTTTATAAATAATATAGAATCAACAATAATTAAAGCTCCGCCACAATTTGGTCTCACTTGCTTATCTCATTACCTTATCAAACAAGCGTGGGAAAAGGATAAATTGTGGACTTATATTAATTTTAATGAATCAAAAGAACATAATGTTCACAAAAAAGCAATTCAAAACATTCGCTCATTAGGTTTAGAAGATCGTAAAATCGATTGTATAATACTAGATTCTTGGAATATTTTTGAAAAATCAGCATTCAAGATTTTAAGAAATCTGAGTACTGAATATCCTGATATTCCAATTATTGTAATGGAAACAATTGATGATTCAAAATTTAAAAATAAGATTGACAATGAAAATGTAGGTAGGGAATTTAAAACAGCTCATTTACTTGCACTTCCTAGAACCCAAATTAGAAAAGTTGTATCAGATTATAATAAGAGTAAAGGTATTGGTGAAGAAGATATAGTTTTAAACAAGGTTATTTCTGATTTAGAATGTTTAAATATTCATAGAACACCTATGAATTGCTTAACACTCTTAAAAGTTTCCGAAAAGTATTTTGATGAAAGTCCAGTTAATCGAACTCAAATGTTGGAAATGGTATTATTCGTCTTGTTCAATATGGTTGGAATACCGAAATATAAGACTAAACCAGATTTAAAGGATACCGAGTATGTTTTAGGTCACTTTTGTGAAGAACTAATAAGAGATGATAAATATGAATTTACTAGAGAGTATTTTTTAGCAAAACTAAAGGAATACTGTTCTAATAATTTGTTAGATTTAGAAGTAGAAATAGTATTTGACGTACTAATTAATAATAATATATTGATAAAAAGGGATGTAAATTATCTTTTCAGGTCATCATTTTGGATCTATTATTTTGCTGCAAAAAGAATGCATACAGATAAAGATTTTTCAGACTATATTTTTAACTCTGGTAAGTATGTAACATTTCCTGAAATAATTGAATTTTATACAGGTATTGATAGAAATAGAGATGATGCTCTAATTAAACTGTTAGCCGACCTAAAAGAGACCTGTGATTCAGTTAATAAAAAAGTTGGTATTCCTGATAACGTAAACCCTCTATTACACGCAAAATGGCATCCAGATGAGGAGCAAATAGAAAAAATGGAAGAAGAAGTAAATAACACTCTACAATCTTCAAATTTACCTGACAATGTAAAAGACCAAGTTGCAGATAAAAACTATAATCAAATAAGACCTTATGATCAGAGCATTCAAAACATTTTCAAAGAATATTCTTTGTATACATTAATGCAACAAATAAAGGCAACTTCAAGAGCTTTAAGAAATAGCGACTATATCTCACCAAATTTAAAAATTGAAGCATTACGTGAAATTCAAAGAAGTTGCGAACAAGTCTCTAAAGTTCTTTTTGCCTTATCGCCAGTCTTAGCTTTAAAAGGAAGGGCTGCATTTGGAGGAATTGGATTTATTGTATCTGATGACTTTGGTTCAACATTTAAAGACCGATTGAATATGATTTTACAAGTCAACCCGACTAATGTAGTTGGATTCTTTAAAGAAGATATATACTCAAGTAAAATGGGACCTCTATTATTTGAGGAATTTAAAAATGAGAAAAACGGATTAAAGAAACATTTTCTTGCTTTGTTAATATTATTTGAAAAGCCTAGAAACTGGAAAAATGAAATTGAAGATTATATAGTTTCGCTACATAAAAATTCATTTTTCCTATATGATACTATAAACAATTTAAAAGCCAAATATAGATACGGCTTTCTAAAACAGGAAGATATTGGTGCTTCAAAGTATCTAATTAAAATGGGGATTGCTAAAAATCATTTTGGAGATAAAAAACCTGGTTTACATAAAATTCAGCAGATAAATAATAAAGTAATTCCAAAACGAGAAAAATAAAGCCAGCAGGTAATAATGGTAGCTGTTGCACAAACCAATAATTTTATAAAAACAAGATCCAAATAAGCACTTTTTAGGGCTTTTATTTTACGCTTTAGTTTCGTTGCAAGTTAAAATTGAGAGGTTTAAAAAGGTGTAAAACGTGTTGTATGATAGTTTTTAAAGAAAAACAAACACCTTGCATACTTGACGATCCACTTTTTGTGTGTTTTTTAATGAATTTCAGGTTCTTTTAAAGGATGAAAGCAGGTTATCTCATTATTGGAATTTGATTATCTTACCGATAGAATCAAGGATAAGAAATAGGGTTTTGTTTTTTTACGCAAAGATTCTGATAATAATTTAAGGTAAAGTTCCAATTTATTCAAGTTGCCCTATTGGTAGCCCTAAAAAATAAAAAAATGTAAAATAGGTGCTTTACAGGGTTTTTAAGTTCATGAGGCGAGGGTAATTAATGATGATTATAATAGCTTAAAATAAATAATAATGAAAAAATTATTAATTGTTTGTTTGCAACTCATTGTGCAAGTAACTTTTTCACAGGATACAAACTGCATTATGAAAAGTACTCAAAATTCAGAGTTGAATAAGTACCTTGGGACATGGGTGTATTCCAATGGAAACGAAACGTTTAAAATAAAACTTTTACCTTCAAGGTTTCCTCTTCCTGACGGAACTTATGAGAATATGATTCAGGGTTATCATTACTACGAAAAAGATGGAGTTATAGTTGAAAGTTCTTTTGACAAAATAACTACCGTTATTAATGATCATATTTATCCGGGCTCAACAATGGGAGGGGGGATCATTGAACACGTTTTAAGCATACACATAAAAGATATATCAAAAGACAAATATGGAATAGTAACTTTAAAATTAATAGAAGAAAATAAAATAAAATGGTCATTAAGAGAAAATAGCAATGAGACTGTAACGGTAGGAATGTCTGTTAAAAGATCAGAACAAGGTTTTTCTATGCCTTCTGAGATGATTTTAGAGAAGTCAACAAATAATTAATAATTTTCATATCTTTATAATGTCAAAGGATATCAAATTATATCTTTTAAGTTCTTTATTAGGTTTTAGTGTGCAATTAGGTGTGCATAAACAGGTGAAAGTTATTGAATAACAGTAAGAATAGGGTGTAAGGAGGTTTTAATTTAAGCCTGCCACCCCGACCAGAAAAGCTGAACTTAAGAGTTCAGCTTTTTTTATTTATCCTTAGCCGAAAATTTATTTTCGAGCGCAGGAATAAATAAAAAAAGATGCAAAGCGCGAGCTTTGTTCAGCGATGATGAGCAACGACCCCACTTCAGGATCACCGGAGGTAATCCATTGAATAAATCTTTCTATTTTTAGTTGGAGATGAGGTTAAAGCGCGAGCTTTGTTCAGCGATGATGAGCAACGA
>NZ_AYXY01000012.1:0-1611 GCF_000511935.2 Zhouia amylolytica AD3
GTTCAGCGATGATGAGCAACGATCCCACTTCAGGATCACCGCAGGTAATCCATTCATTGAAGGTTTCATTTATTTTGAGAAGGAATTAAAGCGCGAGCTTTGTTCAGCGATGATGAGCAACGACCCCACTTCAGGATCACCGGAGGTAATCCATCCACTGAAGTTATTCATTTTTTTGAGAAGGAATTAAAGCGCGAGCTTTGTTCAGCGATGATGAGCAACAAACGGATCATGCCTAATTTTGTGTTTATGCAAAAATTGTGATTGATTTTTGAAGGAAAAATGAATTAAGCATCGCATCACGAGATTGTACAACGAATTCGGAATTACATGTGAGAGTGATGAGTGGAGAGTGGATTCCGCAATAAATGCGGAATGACATTGGGTGCGGAATGATATTGGGAGAGAACAGAATGGTCTGGTTCTGGTTACTATATTAAAGGATTCCGGAACAGGTACAGAATGACATGTGAGAGTGATGAGTGGAGAGTGGATTCCGCAATAAATGCGGAATGACATTGGGTGCGGAATGACATTGGGAGAGAACAGAATGGTCTGGTTCCGGTTACTATATTAATGGATTCCATAACAGGTACAGAATGACAAGTTAGATGGATTCTAAATCATATTGCTTCAAAATACATATGTGGTGTTCCCTGGTTTGTTTGATGGGAAACCAGGTTGAAGTGGGTGATTAATACTTCTGGCAGTATCAGGCATAAGAGGTCTAGAGATAATCTCAATACTATTATTTTTTTGCAAAGTTCTTAATCTATTATTCATTTCGCACACAACTTTTGAGATTGATCCCAACAAAACGAATTCAGGATCACGTGAGGTTATGAGAAAGTTTGGAAACATTTTATACTTGATTGAATCTGAATCGATGTGTTCATACTTTATCCATACTTTAACTATGCTTCAACCATGCCTGAAATGGGGTGTTTCCATGCTTGAATATTGACCAAATATCAAGCTAAAGAAAGAGTTTGTATTTTTTTATATCATTTTATACTTCACGGCAATAAGATGCAAAATCGGCTAAATAGACTCTTTTGATTCGTCCCGTTTTGCACTATTGAATTAATTAACTAACGGTGTAAAGAAGAGGAAATGATTAAGGTTGTAAATCGTTAGGAATCAAATGGTATTCTAGCATGCTTTGAGCAAGAGTTTTTTTAGGAAGATAAGCAAGGATCATATATGCTCGAAACGCTAGTTTATTTATGGCACAAGCCAGAAGGAATGCGCTAGTGGGGAGGTAAGTTGATATTTTTGTATAATAGGTTTCAATTAAAATTAGCATAAAGAAAAAGGAACTTGCAAAATAATGATGCACAGTTCCTTTTGTTTTTATAATCTATTTTTTCGATTATTATTAGAAAATCTATTTTTATCTATTGGAAACGGATTTTAGCATGGTGTTAAAATCGCCCATTTGGACTTCCTATATTAGACTGGACATAAAGATGAGAGAATATGTTAGTTAGTTTGAATCTTAGCACTTATGAGAAGAAAATCTAAACATTACACCTTAGAATTTAAACAAAAAGCAGTCGAGTTAAGTTATGCCAAAGGCAATGTAAAACAAGTATGCGAGGATCTGGATAT
>NZ_AYXY01000013.1:0-177173 GCF_000511935.2 Zhouia amylolytica AD3
GAATGGATAAACTTTCTTGACTCGGCGGAAATTCTTTGAATGTTTCCAGGAACCCTGATAGGTGAGTTCCAACCTGACCAATAATCCAACTTCTGTTTTCTGCCCATTCATCATATCCGCGTGATTCTGTAAATCGCTCAAATGGATCTAATTTTAAATTAATGATATACGGCGTGGTTAATACTGACTGCGTCGACCTGAACCAGGCATCTTGTTCTCTAAACAGTACTTTCCAGTCACCATAACGCATGCCGTGTAAAGTAGCTTCTGTAAAATAATAGAATTCCTTTCGTTTACTCTTACCTTGATTCAGTAAAAGATCGCTTTGGTCATAACCATCGAGATGTACCTTATAGGTTTTATCACCAATTTTACGACCTGTCAGTAAATCTTCTTTTATGCCCGGTTCCCCTACAAATGACATAAGGGTAGGCATCCAGTCTTCCATGGTCATAAATTCTCCTGTAGCAGTTCCAGCAGGGATATGATCCGGCCATCTTACTGCAACGGGAACTCTAAATCCGCCTTCCCATCCGCCGACACCTTTCTCGCCATGAAATGGTTGGTTACCTCCATCAGGCCAGCTGTTTGATGCGGCTCCGTTATCGGTAGAAAACATAACAATGGTATTTTCGTCAAGACCTAATTCTTCCAAAAGGTCTAATAATTCTCCAACATCATCGTCTAATTCCATCATGCCGTCGGCATATATACCATAGCCACTTTTGCCATCATATTCGTCATTTAAATTGGTTCGATAATGCATACGGGTCATATTATGCCAGACAAAAAACGGTTTATCGTCTTTGGCAGCATCTCTGATAAAGCGCTTAGATTGTTCTAATACATCCTGATCTAAATTGCGTTGCACATCACGTCCCCAAGGTCCGAGGTCTTTAATTTCCTGTTTTCCGTTGCTTAAAGCTTTTGAGTGGATGATTCCACGTTGCTTAAGATGCAGGCGCTCTAAAGTAGCGTCGTCTTTTGGATAATCGTATTGTTCAGGATATTCTCCGGCATTTAAATGATATAGGATGCCATAGAATTCATCAAAACCGTGTGCTGTTGGTAAGTGTTCATCTCTATCTCCTAAATGATTTTTACCAAATTGACCGGTGGCATAGCCTAAAGGTTTAAGCATTTGAGCCAAGGTGGGATCGCTACCCTGTATACCTTCTTTGGCCCCTGGTAAGCCAACGGTACTTAACCCCGTACGCATTGGGTATTGTCCTAAAATAAAAGCGGCACGTCCGGCTGTACATGAGGCTTGGGCGTAGTGATCCATAAATAACATTCCTTCATTGGCAATTCGATCGATGTTCGGAGAAGTGCCTCCCATCATTCCGCGGTGATAGGCACTAATGTTCCACATTCCTACATCGTCTCCCCAAATGACAAGAATGTTAGGTTTGTCTTGTGCATTACTGACTAATGGAATGAGTAGTAAAATGCAAAGTGTCTTGAAAAAGCGAGCTGTGTTCTTCATGAGTTAATTTAATTAATGATTTAATAAATGAGTTGTTAAGGTTTTTCCGAAGTGAGGGATAGCTATCAGGAAATGTTGTTTTACCCAATTGCACTGTAAACAAAAGCAAACGAATGTTTTTTTCATAATCATGGTTGAGGCTATGTTGATCTATAACAGTAGGAAATGGTTTATGAAAAAATAGTCTTAGCATGTATGTTTGTTTTATGTGCTATAAAAACATACGAGGTCGAAATTTAATTTTCTTTTAGAATTCAAATTTCAGAGGAGATTTCTAAGATAAGGAATATTTATATAAAATGGTATTTTTCTTATTTAAGATAATAAAAAATTATTAAAATTAATTGGCTGGTTATTTGATATACACTTATTGATGCTTTGCACTTAATCACTCATACGAGTAAATGGCATTTTTTTAGAAATATAATGCCGTAGGTAACAAAAGTTGCTGACTAGCTTTTTGTTGACATCTATTTTTGTGGTATAATTTTTAAAAAGAGAAATTATGGAGATGGAGAATCTAATCAGGGAAGATAAGGGTACGATTATAGATGTGCGTAACCGACATGAGTTTAGTTCAGGGCATGTTGAGGGCTCGGAGAATATACCATTAAATGAGATCTCAGGGAGACTTGAAGAATTAAAACAATTACCAGGGCCATTAGTGCTATGCTGTGCCTCAGGAATGCGAAGCGGACAAGTAGAGCGGTTTTTAAAAGAAAATAATATTCCATGTGTGAATGCCGGTTCATGGATGGACGTTAATTATATTAAACACTCATAATTATGCTGAATATATTTAAAAGACTTTTTAGATCAGGGACAAGTCCGGATTTTACTGAATTGTTAAAAAACGATGGAATTATCATTGATGTACGGACCACTGGTGAGTACGCCTCGGGTCATATTAAAGGATCTCAAAACATTCCATTAAATGTGTTACCCGCTAATCTTTCTAAGTTAAAGGACAAGGGTCAGCCTATCATTACTTGTTGTGCTTCGGGTATGAGAAGTGCCACGGCCAAAAATATTCTTAAAAATCAGGGATATACGAATGTGCACAACGGCGGTGGTTGGAGGAATCTATATTATAAGATATCTTGATTAAAAGCAAAATCCTAAAGGGTTGGAATATATCACGAGTAGTATTTCTGGGTACGGGGATTCTAGTGCTTATTCAGGGTATTCAATATGGGCAGTGGCCAGGGCTTCTTTTAGGACTTTATTTGTTTCTTAAAGGGCTCTAAGGGCTTGGTTGTGCCGGAGGATACTGTAGCGGAGGAGGCTGCGATATTTCACCGGAAGATGATATTAAGTAAGGTTGAGGTTTTGGTTATTCATAAAAGATGATCGTAGGTTATACTTACGATCATCTTTTTTATATTCTTTAGTTTGTTTTTAATTCTTATTTCCCTTTCGCGTAGTTAATGTTTAAATCATTAGTCCTTACGGCTTTCAATTTTTCTTTCAGCTTATGCTGCATTTCCTGAACAATGGTTTTGAACTGCGGATTATAGGCGAGGTTATTGTATTGTTTTTCGTCGTATTCCATATCGAAGAGTTCCATGCCTTTGCTGGCGTCTTCCCCATATTGAATATATGCCCATTTATCAGTTCTGATAAGAAAGGTATCTCCTCCCTGGGTGGTAGAAAATGCATAGTCTCTGATTTCTACTTCAGGATTCGTTAGCGATGGACTGAGATCTTTTCCCTGAAGTCCTTCGGGTGCTTTTAACCCAGCCAGGCTTGCAACGGTAGGATACAAGTCTAAGAGTTCTGCAAAAGAATGGCATACTCCTGGGGCTTTTCCAGGTACTTTAATGATCATAGGGACTCTTACCGACTCTTCATGAAGGCTTACCTTCATCCAAAAGCGATGCTCACCTAAATGGAAACCGTGGTCTGATGTGAAAATAACGATGGTATTATCTTCTAAATTTTCCTCTTCCAGGGTTTTAAGTATTTTTCCTACCTGTGCATCCATAAAGGATACAGAAGCATAATAGGCAGCGATAGCCTTTTGCTCTTGTTCTGTACTCATTTTAGCATTTACTGAAGTCACGTAGTTGATGCCCCTTGCTGGTATATCGTCCCAATCATTTTCAACTTGTGGAGGAACTACCATTTGTTGGTAAGGATAAGGTTCGAAATACTTTTTGGGGGCTACGAAAGGCACATGCGGTCTAACGAGACCTACGGCTAAAAAGAATGGGGCCTTTTTATGTTTTTTAATAAGCTCAATAGCTTTATGAGCTGTTTTTCCATCAGAATGTACCAGGTCATCACCGTCGGCTTTCACGGTAGTCATTACATTTCCACCTTTACGTTCGATCGTATTATACGGATTGTTTTGGACTAGTTCTGCTTCCCCTTTTGCTTGCCATTCCGGGCCTTGACTATTGAAGCGTTCAGTCCATGATGCTTCATCATCTTTGCCATTACTGCCTTTTTCGATATCAATGGGTACTCCCATATGGTATATTTTACTTACTCTGGCGGTATAATATCCATTGTTTTTGAATAACTGGGCAAACGATATTTTATCATTTCCTACATTTTCCCTTCCGCTGACATAGCCATAGGTTTGTGTGGCATTTGGATAGTAACCGAACATTAAGGAAGCCCGAGAAGGACCACAAACCGGATATTGAGAATAGGCACGAGAATAGAGGGTGCCTTCCTGTGCTAATTGATCTATATACGGAGTTTTACAGACCTTGTTTTCATACGATGAAACCGCTGTGGCAGTCAGATCGTCGGCAATGATGAATAGTACATTCATCTTTTTCTTAGCGTCGTTCTTTAAATTTTGTGCTTTCAACGGTAGGAGTGCACAAATAAACAGTAAAGACAGGATGGTAAAGGTATTTTTCATGGTGCTTAATGAATTCTGAATGCATTTGTCATTATTCTGAATAATAGGGCAAGCAATTTATGAAAAATTAGGAGTATTGCCCTAATATATTTCATGTATAATGGCGGTTTGAAATTCTCATGAAATTAATTAAATAAGATCCGTTTTGATAGCGTATTTCACCAGGCCGATCATGTTTTTAGCTTCCGTTTTTCTCATGAGGTTTTTTCTATGCGTTTCGATTGTGTTTTTGGAAACGCACAGGGTATCAGCAATCTCCTGAGTGCTATATTCCCGAGCGATTAGTTTTAAAATTTCTTTTTCTCTGTTACTTAGGATAATATTTTGGTTCGAATTATCTTTTTTAAAAATGCTGTTGTTCAAAATTGCTTGAACGCTTTGAGGGAAAAAACGATGTCCGCTGCAAATTTCTGCTATGGCTTTGAGCAAGGTTACTTTTCCGGAATTTTTCAGGATGTATCCGTTAACCCCGGCCTTTATGGACTGATGAATGGTAGCACTACTTTGGTGTGAACTGATTGCTAAAATTTTAATTGTGGTATCGAAACTTCTTACGGCCTTAACGAAGGATATACCGTTTAAGCCGGGCATTTCTATGTCGGTTATAATTAAATCGGGGGTTTGTTCTTTTAAAATATTTAGGGCTTGTATACCATTATAAGCAATCCCAATAATTTCAAGATGCTCCTCTTGATTTAAGATAGCGGTTATTCCTTCCAAGAACATTTTATGGTCGTCTACAACAAGTATTCTATAGATTTCAGGCATGAGCTAAAGGGATATTTATATTGATAGTGGTTCCAGTATTAGGAATAGATTCAATTTGAATTTCACCATTGAGCGTATTAATTCTGGTTTTAATATTTGAAAGTCCTAATCCAAGATTTGCCTTGGATGGGTTAAAACCGACTCCATCATCTTCTATAATAAGGTTGAGATAATCTTCATGTACCGTTATATTGATGTTACAGTAGTTGGCCTCAGCATGTTTAAAAATATTAGTTAAAATTTCTTTTAATACAGGGTAAAGTTCGGTTTGAATGGTATTCGAAATAAAGTTAATTTGGTTGTGCGGAAACAGGTAAAGTTCGACGATTGTTTTATTAGAATTATATTGGTCAACCAGATCTTCAAGAGATAATGTGAAGGGTTTGTCTGCAGGTTGAACGAAGAGATTCTGAGAAACCATTCTTAGTTCGTTATAGGTGGTGTCTACATTTTTGATTATATAATTTAACTGTTCTTCTTCAGACTTCAGGTGGGTTAATTGCATTTTAATAGCCGCAAGATTTCCGCCTATACTATCATGCAGATCTTTAGCAATTCTGCTTCGTTCTTGTTGTTGACCGTCCAATTTCGCCTGAATGCGTTCTGCCTTTTGAGTTTCTTTTAATGTAGCCAGTTGTTGATTTGCCAGTTCATCTTTTTTGTTTAGGAGGTCTTTTTGGAATTTGAGTTTTTGTTTGTAAAGTAAGAACAATATGAAAATTAACACTCCCAATACAATCAAGGAAATCAAGAGTATGTTTCGCTGTTTTATTTGAGATGCGATCAGGTCGTTTTGTGCTGCAATTTTTATTTCATTGATTTCATTGCGGTGTTTAACTTCATATACTTCAATTTGGGTTAATTTTTCGGAATTGAAGATACTGTCCTTTACAGCTTTTGCCTGATTGTTATAGTGCCTTGCTGCACTGGAATCCCTGATGGTTCGGGAGTATTCAACATAGGTTTCAAAGAATTTTTCCCGATGCCGCAATGATCCTTTCGTCAATGTTATCGGGTTAGCCATTTCCAGGTAATACAATGCACTTTTTAGGTCTGGTTTATTTAGGTTGATGTTCGCTAAAAGTGTGTAAACCGGTATTAAATATGGGGTCAGTTTTATATTTTCAAAATATTCTTTTGAATTCAAGAGAATCTTTTCTGCCTTTGCGAGGGAGTCTTTCAAGATTAATGCATTGGCAATATTGGTTTGATTAATCTGGTAGTTCGTTTTGTCTGTTTTGTTGGCAAAATAGGCTTCTGCCTTTCGGTAGTAATACAAGGATGAGTCGAGGTCTTTTTTAATAAGGGCATCTCCTAATCCCATATAGCAGCTGTTCTTAAAAAATGGACTAATGTTGGAGTATGACAGTGCTGTTCTGAATTGTTTTTCGGCCTGTTCTAAGTCTTTTATATACCAATAGGTATAACCGAGGTGATAGTATAACTTGCTGCGTAACTTTTCCTGATCGCCCGGAACCTTTAATAATGCATTGTAAAGTTCCTGAATCGCCTGGGGATAATTTTCTGTTTTTTTATCTACCTGGATTCCTCCTATGACAATATCGACATAGATATCCGGAAGATCCTGTATGATACCGGGGATGTAGTTAAAGATTTCTTTTGAATCTTTATAAAGTGTTGCAGCTGAATCGTACTGATTCAGTTTTTCAAATAGCTTTGCTTTTTCAGCATTGAGTATTAATTTTAAAGGAACCAGTCGTGGTATTGTATCCAGATATTTTTTGATTTCATTATAGCCGGAAATGGCTTTTACGTATTCCTTTTGATCTTTGTGCTTCGAAACCTCGTTAAGAATTTCTTCAATATATTTTTCTTCGAATGAGGTAAGGTCCAGACGATAATTTTGTGCATGAACAAAAGCTGAAATGAAAAGGCAGAACGCTAATAAAATGGTTTTGTTCATGTAATTTCGGGGTGTTTAAAAACAAATGTATGAAATTATAGAAACTTAAAATTCACGGAAAACGGTGATAAATGGATGGGTTTTATATTCTTTATTTGAATCATTCATTAATGTGTAATTCTGAAATCAAATCTTATGATGAATAAAGTATTGCTATTCGTTTTTTTATATTTCCTGACTTATGGATGTGATGGAGATGATGATTTAAACCAACCCTATGTGGCTGTGGTTCTTCCTGAATTGGTTACCTCTGATAAGACCATAACCATTGAAGGTGAGGGGCTAGATAATAAACCGATTATAGTGTATAACGGCAATACCATTTCCGATTTTACGGTTAGTTCGGAGCGGATTACATTCCAATTACCCGAAGGTAGTAGCAGTGGAGTTCTGGAACTAAGTCTTGAACAAGCTGATTTTTATTTTGACACCTTTATTAAGGTAGTGGATGACCGATGGGGGCAGTTACCTTCCTTACCCTTTACCCAATTTGAAATGGTAAATTCTTTGGTTGGATATGCTACTATTGATGATGGAAGTTTGAGTAAAAGAAGACTTTATAAAACAATAGATGGAGGATTGAACTGGACAGTAATTTTAGAGACAGAGGCTGCTTCGTTCTTTTTTGATGCCTATAATTCGAACCAGCTATGGGTATATGCGGGTTCAAACCGTTTTTACAGATCAATGGATGGTGGTTTAAATTGGGATGAAACTACAGTGCTGGATCTAAGGTATCTTGTTAAGCGTTTATTTTTTGTAAGTGACCAGGACGGTTTTTTGATTGCAGAACGAGGGGGGAACACCTATGTGTTTAAATCGGAAGACGGCGGAGTACAATGGAAGCAGTCCATTGAAATTAATGCCTACGATTTGGATATAGTTCAGACTTCTACCAGTAGTATTCAGCTAATAGATTACAAAACCGGAACTCTTTATACAACAAGTGATTTAGGAGTTGAATGGTTTCAAGGAGCAATTGATCTGGAGTTAGGCGTGGGTGCCAAAGTTGGTTATGGCGATATAGGATATGCTTTTTGGAATGCCTCTATAAATGATAAGCAATCGTTTTATATTAAAGAGAATCCGAATGATCTGTGGAAAATGGTTAGTTTACCAGAATTTATAGCGAATCAAAAAATCATTTATATACATCTTTTTGACACCGATAATATTTATATATTAACTAAAGAGGGCGGGAATTTATATAGCACAGACGGAGGTGTTTCATGGCAGCTCTTCTTTTCGGAATCTATTCCTGTAACCGCTGTAACCGCTTTGGATACTACGATATTTAAAATTGGTAAGGGATTATTGGAGAAACAGGAATTTTAATTGTTTTGATTATCAGTTCGTTTGCTTTTTAGTTTTATAAAAATCCCGATTTTATTTAAAAATATTCGATTTTATATTGCTTAGTATTTGTAAGGGTTATATATTTGCACCGCTTTTGTAGCAAAGAATTACAAAGCTGGTTGCGTAGCTCAGCTGGATAGAGCATCTGCCTTCTAAGCAGACGGTCGCAGGTTCGAATCCTGCCGCAATCACTTTTTTTGAAACCAAAAAACAGCAAAACCTTGCAAATCAGATGATTAGCAAGGTTTTGTAGTTTTAAAGACCCCATATAATTTGATATAATACGGGTTTAAATGTCAACAAATCGGTCAACACTTTTGATTGATCAATTTTGTTGACCGAATTAGGGGTTAATTTGCTGATATACAGAGTTATAGTTGATTTGACTTTCAAGGGATTTTAAGTTTAATTAAAAACACATTTCAACTATGAAAACTTCACAAACATTTTCCATTCTATTTTGGGTCAATGCATCCAGGGCAATCGACGGTCAGGCGAAGTTATACGCCAGGGTAACTGTAAATGGTAAAAGAGCTAATTTTAGTCTTAAAAGACATATTAAACTATCGCTTTGGGACCCAAAAAGATCAAAACTGAAAGGTAACAGTGCTTATGCTCGTTCGGTCAACAAATACCTCGACCAAACTCATATGGAGATTTTTCAAGCCTATGAAGAGCTCAGAAAAGAAACGGATGTAATAACTGCTGATGCCATCCGGAGAAAGTATTTAAAAGAAGATCAGCAATACAAGAGCCTCGAGGAGTTGTTTGCCTATCACAACAAGATTTCGGAAAGGCAATTGCAAAAAGCTACCCTTCGGCATTATAAAACCACTCAGCGTTATTTAAGAGAATTTATCTATGAGAATAAGGGGTTAAAAAATGTTGCGCTAGATCAGGTAAATTATAAATTCTTGATTGGGTTTGAGCATTTTTTAAGAAACTATATTCCCACAGACCATCAAAAACCTATAGGGAATAATACAGTGATGCGTCATATGACCCGATTGAAGAAAATGACCAATATGGCAATAAGGCTTGAATGGTTAATGAAGGATCCTTTTCTGAATTACAAGACGAAATATAAAAAATCTGAACGGACCTATCTGAACGCCGGAGAACTTAAAATCATTGAAGAAAAGTCTTTAAGTATTGGGAGACTAGAATATGTACGAGATTTATTTGTTTTTAGCTGCTATTCCGGGCTATCCTATATTGATATCATGCATCTAAAACAAGAGCATTTGCAAATGGGATTTGATGGCAATATTTGGATTGTCAGTAAACGTCAAAAGTCAGGAACTACCTCTAAGATCCCATTATTGGAAAAAGCAAAGGCCATTGTGCTTAAATATGGAGAAGATCCAAGAGCCAGGCATGAGGGGAGGTTGTTTCACAAAATATCGAACCAGAAGTTAAATGCGTATTTAAAGGAGCTGGCTATTCTATGTGATATAAAAAAAACTCTAACCTTTCATATGGCAAGGCATACTTTTGCAACGACTGTTACGCTATCGAATGGCGTACCCATTGAAACGGTTTCAAAAATGTTAGGGCATACCAAACTGGCCACTACACAAATCTATGCGCGGGTGTTGGATAAAAAGATTAGTGAGGATATGAGGGCACTCTCATCCAAATTAAGAGGAGCGGAGCAAGATGAATATAGAGAATAACTTATTTGTTACTCATTAAGGGGATAGATTTGATGCATAATTCTTATCTGGATTTTAGGTTTAAGACACATAAACGGAATCAACCATTTTTTGTGATAAAATTTGGTTCTACACATATTAGCCTAAGTCGTTTTTAAAGTATGAATAGTATGCAGTAAAAAACCAGACCATAGAATTTAAATCTATTTCGGAACACTCTATTGGAGGTATTTGATTGGATATCAGTGTCCTGTAGGATCATGGAAAAAGGGAGAAGTTTTTTATTTAGAATCTTTTTAAATAATGTTTGATTTTCTAATAATAACCTATACTTTTGCCTCTAATTTTAAATGAATCTAAATAAGATTAAGTATAATGAAACTTATTACTCTTTTCACATGCTTACTAATATCATTTAGTGCATTCTCCCAATCTGTACTGGAGGGAACAGTTACTGATAATAAAAACCAACCTGTTTATGGAGCGACTATTTATATAGAAAACCTCCAACTTGGAACCACAGCAGATACCAATGGAAATTTCAGGCTGACAGGTATAAAAGAAGGTTCATGGAAAGTGACCTTTAGAATGTTAGGTTTTAAATCACAAACTAAGACTTTGACTTTTAAGCCCAACGAAGTACTTCATTTTTCTGTTGTTTTGCAGGAGGAGTTAAACGGCTTAGATGAGGTGGTTGTTTCGGCAAGTAGAAATTCGGAATACCTTTCTGAAATACCTGCTTCTGTTACCGTTGTAAATGAAGCCAAACTACAGGAACTTTCCAATGCTACAACTAACATTAGTGAGATATTAGAATTTACCGTTCCTGGTTTGGCAGTATCAACAGGAACCTTTTCAAATTGGGGGCAAACATTACGAGGACGTTCGTTGCTCGTAATGGTTGATGGCATTCCTCAATCTACTCCGCTGAGAAATGGCCAATTGGGAATTAAATCAATAAATCCTAACGATATTAGCCGTGTTGAGGTTATAAAAGGTGCTACTTCTATTTTTGGTAATGGAGGTAACGGAGGTTTTATAAATTATATTACTAAAAAACCTAATGCCACTAAAAAAATAGAAGGCTCCACAAATGTGTGGGGCACTGGAAATTTAGCTAAAACCAAAGATGCTTTTGGTTATGGATTCTACCAATCCTTGAAGGGCAATTTAGATAAGTTCAATTATTATATTAGCGGAAGCTATGAAAAAACGGCTAATAAATATGATGCCGATGGTGCTGTTATTTTACCAACTTATGGATTGGATAATACTCAAATATATAGTACGCTTGCTAAAATTGCCTATTCGATATCTGATAATCAGAGTATAACCCTATCTGGTAATTTATATAAATCGGAACAAGACACTCCATTTATACCAGTTCCTGCCGAATTTCAAGTTTTTAATGAAGAAGGTGATTATGAACTGACACCTGGTTATGGCGTTGAAGGATCTATTGATGGCCAAAAACCTACAGGATCAACGCTCATAAACGGACAACTAACCTATGATCTGAAAGATATTTTTTCGGGTACTACCAATTTTACCACAGATGTTTATTATCAGAATACGGAGAATATCTTTTTTTATTCTGATAAGTTTGAAAATGGAGGACAATCTGTTATTAATGCAGAGAAATTTGGTTTCAGACCGAACTTCAGTACCACATTGTATCCAAGTAATACCACAGATGTAACGTTAACTTACGGTTTAGACATTCTTAAAGACAAAACAAATCAAGGGCTGCTTGATGGAAGATTATGGGTTCCGAATATTAAAATGTTAAGTTGGGCTCCATACCTTCAAACAACTTTTAAGTTCGATGAAGAATGGATTCTGAAAGCGGGATTGAGATATGATGACATGAACCTTGATATTGACGACTACAATACATTGCCCTATTCACCGCTTGGCGATGGTAACTACAACCCTTCGGTAGCAGTTGAAGGTGGTAAAATTAATTTCAATAACCTGGCTTTCAATGCAGGAATTAGGTATATAAGGCATCAGGAATTTATCCCATACGTAAGTTACTCGCAGGGATTTTCTATTGCAGACCTTGGTTCAGTACTTCGATCCGCTACGGCTGATAATATTAATGATATTCAGCTAGAACCGGCTGTGACCAAAAATTATGAATTTGGATTCATGTCTAAATTTAATAATTTTAAGCTAGAGGCGGTAGGATACTATAGTACTTCTAATTTAGGTACAGGTGTAACTTTTGATGAAA
Organism: Zhouia amylolytica AD3; assembly: GCF_000511935.2. Lineage (NCBI taxonomy): Bacteria > Pseudomonadati > Bacteroidota > Flavobacteriia > Flavobacteriales > Flavobacteriaceae > Zhouia > Zhouia amylolytica. The sequence goes on from NZ_AYXY01000013.1 coordinate 12,301, forward strand.
ATATAAATTCATTTGTTCCTTCCAAACGACCTCAAAACATATATGGGGGTGAAGTGGCTATCGATTATGTCTTTGATAACAATAAGTTACAGTTGGGCACTTCATACTCTTATGTAGAAGGGCATACCCATAATGCCGGAAATGAAAATAATTTGGTTTACTTAGGAGGTGATGTTATTGCCGCTCCAAAATTGACTGCTTATGTAACATGGAGCCCTATTAAAAGGTTGACCACCTCATTGAGGATGACTAATCTTGGTGATAGAAAAAGGTTTGATCCGTATTTAGATGCAAATGATAACTATACTTACCGACATACCCAGTTTCCTGTAGAGGGCTATACCTTGTTAAATTGGTCTGCTTCCTACCAGATACAAGCTAATATGTCAGTTTCTTTAGCTATAAACAATCTATTAAATGAATATTACATGCCGGCCAGATCACAATGGGCAGCACCGTTAAGAACGTTTACCGGTACAGGCGAGGGGACTAATGCTAAATTAAGTCTTCAATATAATTTTTAAACACGTTGAATCAGTGCTCATGAATTCATGAGCGCTGATTTCTTAAATTCAAATTATTTGTTGATTTCATTTCACAAGATAATACGGAAAATACATCTATGGTTAGGGTTAACCTGTGGTCTTATTGCATCGTTTTCCGGACTTACCGGATCTTTATATGTCTGGCAACCGGAAATAGCGGCTTTACTTAATCCTGAATTATTACGAGTTGAAAACATTGAACAAATTAATGATTCTATTATATTAAATTCGGCATCTACTTTAATAGAAGCGCACAATGACAGTATCAACAAAGTCTTCCTTCCCTATCGTGAGCAAAAAACGATATCTTTACTATTCAATAATGGTAAAACCCATTATTACCATCCAGTAAATAACACGTTTTTGGGTGAGAAATCTACTTCAATAAAATTCTTTGAGAATCTATTAAGTGTACATAGAACCCTGGGGATTCCTAAATTTGGTAAATATATTATAGGAACCAGTGCGGTTGTTTTTTTCCTGTTGCTTTTAACATCTGGTATTTATATTTGGTGGAAAATCTATGCCAGGAAATTGAGAAAAGGATTTAGAATTAAATGGAAAAGTAAAAAGAGAAAATTTAATTTTGATCTGCATAAAGTTCTGGGGATCTATTTTATAACTCCCTTGTTTGTTATTTCCTTTACCGGTGCTTATTTTACCTATAATACGACTTATAAAGAAGCTTTAAAATTGTTTGACAAGAGAGAGCAGGTATCAGATTATTCAGAGAAATCTATTATCAATGAATCGTTAACTCTAAATGAGTATTTATTAGATCAAAATAATGATTATGCCATTAGAGCAATTTATTTTCCTCAAGAAAAGACGGATGGTTACAAAATCCGGTATATAAAAGATCGCTTTATACAATCTGGACTACGAAAAACCAAAGAGGTTGTGTTAAATGCAAATGGTACCGCTATAACCTCGTCTGATTATGATATCGATGCTAATAGTTTGAGAATTGCTGCCCAATTTTACCCTATCCACATTGGGGAAATTATGGGGTTAACCGGTAGGCTTTTAGTTTTTATTTCAGGATTTATTCCATTAATCTTATTCGTTACCGGATTGAGAATATTTTTGTCAAAAAAAAAGTGATTTAAAGTTCATTATGCGTTTCGGTCTCAACAATGCTAATACTACTATGAATTCTAGTAAAACCCTGTAAGCTATAGAGTTTTTTTAATAGAGGAGTAGTTATAAAAGGAGATGTATTGGATACTTCTTTTAAGTAAATATTTTTAGTGATTTATCAGCAAGGATATAAGTGTGCAATATTTCAGGAGGATTAAATTATAGTCAATAGGAGTAATATAATGATGGCAATGCCTATTAGGCCTGGAATGATATAAACTAATTTGAGATGCCTGTAAGACCAGTTCATAAGGTGTTGGCTCTTACTTAAATTGAAGTATAGATTGGGATAACTAAAATAGGGGAGTTTGAGCATATAGTTTTCAGTTACACCTTGATTCTTCTGATCCTTGGGAGATAGTTTAATGGGGTTAAACCTTTCATTAATGATGCTTTCTTCTAGCTCATAGTGAATATTAGCTGTAGTCTTTAAGGATTTGTCTACGACACGTTTTGCGTGATATCCATGATAAATGGCAATCTTGTTTTTATCTAACAGGATGTAAGATTGGCTTAAATCTGCATCACAGATAGCATTTAACGTAGAATTGTCATAGGTGACTGTTATGCGCATAGATCGATTAAAAGTTGCGGGCAAATGTAATATTATATTATAAAATTCATACGATAAAGAGTTGGATTAACTATTTAAAAAATAAAAAGTATGCGATTTGATCGATGGATTAAATCAAACTTTTAGGCCTATGGATATACAATTTCACCGATCTAATCGTTAGGGTAGGGTATTTCGAAATTATAAATTAAATCTTATGAAAGAACTATTAGAAAAAATTGAAGCGGAATTAGCTAGTTGTAAAGAAAGAGATGTATTTGTTAAAATTACAGTGGGGTGTAAGTAAATAATGTCGCATATTTTTTATAAATGGACATAAATTATAAGACACCAAATCTTCCTTGAGAATCCTCATAACTAAAGATAGACCTTGTATAGCCGAAAGGACATTATCCTTTGTTTATAATGGCTATATCAATATTTGGCTATTGTTTTTTATTCTTCCATCCACAAAGCCGGCCAATTATATACTTTCGAAATGGCTCTGGTTATTTCATGTATTAATGGAAATCCATTATCGGAATTTGTCATAATTACTAATCCACGCCCTTTATCGGCAAAAGAAACCACGTAACACCTGAATCCTGCATTAACACCAGTGTGCCTAAAACGAAATGCCGCTCCGGTTCCGTCTAATCCTATTCCTGTACCACCTGCATTTGGTACTCTTTTCATCATTAATTGTGCAGAACTTTGTTTTAACAGACCTCCATCTTCACCTCTATAAGATTTTCCCAAGGCGATCATAAAAAGTGCTAAATCTGATGGGGTAGACCAAAGCCCTGCAGCCGCCTTTTCAGGATACAGGAAATAGCCACCTTCAATAACGTTTCCGGAGGAATCGTATCCATGGGTCGTTAAATTATTTATTCTTTCCGGAAGGGGATAATCAAAAGAACTACTTTTCATTCCAATTGGTTTAAAAATTAAATCTTTAGTTAACTTAGAAAAGTTCTGGTTGCTAACATCTTCCATTAATAATTGCAATACCTGCATTGCTCCACCTGAATAAAATTTAGATGTACCGGGTTTTTGAAAGACTCGTACAGGCTCTGAATTTATTGTTTTACCTCCCTTTAATATCTGTGTGAGAGTAGGTATAGTATCTTTTTTATTATAACCTCTAAAACCAGATGTGCTTAAACCAGAGGTATGACTCATTATTCTTCTGGGAGTTACCTTTTCTTTTATTGTAAACTTGTTTTCAGGAATTTGCCATCTTTTCAGTTTTATATTGACATTTTCATCCAAAATAATTTTTCCATTTTCGATAAGTTTAAAGGCTAACGCGCAGGCCACCGGTTTAGATATTGATGCCGCTTGAAAAATAGTGTTTTCATTTACCCTTTCACCAGTTGTCTTATCTTTTATTCCAAACCCTTTTTTCCAAAGAATTTTATTATTATCGAATACTGCAATACTGATTCCGGGAATGTTTAATTCGCTCATTCGCCTCTCGATAGTAGTTGGAATAGAATCACTTTTATTATTCTCGTTTATTCGATAAATGTTTTTTTCCACTTGTTCTTGTAATGAGAAGGTTTCGTAGGTTTTAGAAGAGTTTTTAATTTCTTTTTTTCTTACCGAATTACATGATAAAAGGGTGAAAGCTAGCGTGATTAGACTTAAGTTTATTTTATTCATTTTTACGATGTATAAAGAAGGTGTTTTTTTAGTGTGTTCATTAATTCTTATGATACTTACTTTTTAAACAGTAATTAAAGTTTTATCAATCTCAATTTTTTAGATTTATAACTCTGCAGTTATATTTTATAAAACTTTTGAAAAGCCTCATTTTTCTATTTTCAATTTGAAACTACTACCCGATAATGGGTTTACTATTCTACATTTGGGCAATTATATTATCAAATAATGACTATTAGTTTTCTGGTTGGTAGATTTAATACAGGGAACGTTCATTCCTGAATGACATTACTTTCAGGTAATTAGATCATCTGATTCATTTAGAACTCAAATGAGATTTATGGTTTTTCTGGAAGCAAATTTTAGTCAGTTATAGCATTGGGTGTCCAACAGCTAATTAGCCCCCTTATAGAAATGTTTTATTGTTAGGCGTCATTTTGATTGAACAGGTAATATGTTGACTAACCTTGCTGTACTAATTAATGCCCAGGTTAGTATTAAACGTAATTTCACCTTAATTTTTTAAGCTATTCAAGAGTTCCTTCCAGTTATAATTTTCTTTATTGGCATTATTCCACTTTTCAACATCGGAGAGCATTGTATCAAGTTTATTTTTATCAATCCAATTACCATTGACAAAAACCCCTGAAATTTTACGAGTATTATTAATATCATCTAATGGGTTTTGGTCTAACATTACTATATCGGCAAATTTTCCTATTTCAATGGTTCCTATTTTATCATTAATCTCTAACCACTCAGCAGCCAAACGTGTTGCTGAAGCTAAAGCTTCATTATTTGTTAAGCCGGCTTCTACTAATAATTTAAGCTCCCCATGAAGCGAAAACCCCGAAACAATACCAGAAATACCAGCGTCTGTTCCTGCGACCATAGGAACTCCTGCTTCTTTAAAAGCTTTTACGATAAGGATGTGGAAGTCAATTAATTTTTTATAGTATGCAATTAACTTGTCTGATGCTCCATGGTAACTGTTTGATGTTAACCACTTGCTTTGCATAAGTGGATGTACATATTTAAAACCTGCTAAACTTTTAACATTTTGTAGCGATTCCGCTTGTTTTCTAATAGATACCATATTGGTTAAGTTAGGAATTAACCAGGTTCCATTTTCTTTGGCAAGGCGGGCAAACTCCTGTGCTTTTTCGAAGCTGTGGTCTTCTGTTTGCTTTGATAATTCTTCAGCATGGGCGATTAAACCGAAATGGGGAATAAAAAAATCTTGTGCAGGCTTGCCTTCAAATGCATTTGGAATATGTCCCACTACTTTCATATTTTGTTTTTGGGCTTCATCTACAACTGCTTTAAAAGTTTCTTCGTTCAACCAAGTATATGCTTTGATAAACTCATAACTTTCTTCCTTGGCCAAACGAACAGCGTTTCTTCCATCAGATGGGTTTGAAGCCGTAAGATTTGATTTTTTGCCACCAATAACTTTGGCTAATGCTATTCTTGGCCCAATTACACCTCCTCTTATAATTTCGTTACGTTGTCCAATATTTTCTGGCCTTGCACTTAATTCAAAAATAGTGGTAACACCATTTGCTATGTATGGAGTCATAATGTTTTGAGTTTTCATACTTACTAAAGGACCTTTGGTAGGGTACATTATAAAAGGGGTTCCTTCTGCAAGGGTATGAACATGCATATCTATCAGACCGGGAATAAGCCACTTACCAGTTCCATCGATAACTTTTACGTCTTTGGGTAGCACATTACTATTAATAGATGCTATTTTATTGTCTTCAATGACAATGGTAGCATTTTCTATGACATTATTGTCTTTAGTCATCGGAATGATATTCACATTTTTAATAGCATATCTATTATGTGCCGTATTGTCCTTTTCTAATAATGTTTTATTCTGTGCATTTAAATTTGTGCTGACAAATACAAGTAGTGTGATAATTTTAAGGTACTTCATTTTAAATTTTTGATTGATGATAATAATTAATAATAAGACAACAATTTCGTGTATTGTTACAGTCTCAGGGTTCATAACAAAATCATGAGATTGAAAAAGAACTAATACGGGCGGTTCATTTAATGCCTTATTTTGACAAAGCTAAAACTAAAGGAAGGACAAAAATTGTAAAAAAACGAACTACTCTTTAAATGACCTGCATAACTATTTGGATCAAATATACCGGGAGTTATTTCTTGTAAAGTAAAACCGATATTCATGTTTGGTTGTTTCTTTCATCAGAAGATTTGTTATTAAAAATCGTAATTATTCACTCTTGTTTAATTCTTTTATTTTCATTTTGGCGTGTTCATTGCCTTGATTTAGTTGAAGTGATTTTTTATAGTTTTCGATTGCTTTTTGAGTGTCACCTGCAACTTCATAAGCTTCTCCCAGACTATCAAAAGCATTGGGTGAATTGGGATAGTTTTGTGTATTTAGGATAAAGAATTCAATTGCTTTTGTTTTTTCGTTCTTATTTCTACTTTGAAGCATCCTATAACCAATGCGATTTACAAGGTTTTCGGGAGGTCGGAAATCCCAAGATAGTCGCTGTGAAAGTTTCTGAAATTCGAGCGTTAGTTGCTCTGTACTTTCCACATCTCTATAGGAAATTCCATAGCCTTCAAAAATAGCGGAGATTCCATTATGAAAAGCAATAATAGGAAGAGAGCTATGGTTTTCATTCTCAAAGTATTCCATCTTTGCTGGAAATTCACTGACGCATTTACTATTTAGGGTCTCATAAAATCTGACATGGCGATCGCGATTTCTGATGTTTCTTTTACCCCAATTCGCGGTAGCGATGTACAAGAACCGGTTAAATGAATTTTCAGTTATGGCATTTAATTTACGATCCATGGTTTCGGAATCCCAAGTTCCAAAACTTGGATCTACAGCAATGAAGGCATTGAAAAGTGTTTGGTCCTTTAAATAGGTATGGGAAGCTAATAGTCCTCCTAATGAATGTCCAAAGAGTATTCTATAAGAGGTGGTACGATACTTCTTATCAATCTCTGGAATGAGTTCATTTTCCAGGAAACTTAGAAACCGTTCGCCACCACCTGTATTATTTTCCCTAACTGTAATGACTTTATCAGGGGTATAATCTCTTCTTCTATCTACATTTTGAATTGCAACCACAATCATTTCTGGAATTTTCCAGCTTCTGTAAAGATCAGAACTCATGTAGTTTGTCATTCCTGTTATAGCCTTAAAGTGTACATTCCCGTCAAGAACAATCAGTATCGGATATCTTTTATGGGAAGAATCAATATTATGGTATGAATCAGGAAGGCTAATCCAGTACTCCCTATTTTCATTTAAAGTATTTGAATGGAGACTATGTTTAGAGCCGATTGTAATTTGTTCTAAATTTTGTGATTGTAGTTGTTTGATTCCAAAAAGAACCAGCGCTAGTAGGGTAAGATATTTTTTCATTGTCGTTTATGATTGTAGTCGCTAATAGATTTATTTCCTTGGTTATGACTGGAAGTTAAAGTTTTTTATGAAAAATCAGTTCAAGAACTTTTTAAGATCCGACTTTCAATAACTTTCATAAAATGCTGAGTACGTTTAGGTGAGAGCCTACCAATACTCAACTATACGTGAAATCTTGAAGTTTTTAAATTCAAAAAGTGTCATTTGTAATTCACTTTCTATAATTTCATTTTCTTTTTTTCTAAACAAATCTTTTTTGTACAGTTGCTGCATTAGGTTCTGTCGCATTAAATATCGAGAATTTAAAAAGGTGTTATTTTTAGGAATCACTAAAAAGATATTTTATGTTCAAGCATCATCGTTATCCCAGGGTTGTGATTTTACAAGCGGTTTATTTTAAATTACGATTCACTTTGAGTTATCGGGATGTGGAAGAATTAATGGCAATAAGAGGCGTAAAAGTAGATCATTCTACGATTCAGCGATGGGTTTTCAAGTTTTCTAAAGTGTTAGAAGGCAAAATAATTAAAAGGAAGCGTAGAGTTAGTCGTAGTTGGCGAATGGATGAAACCTATGTAAAGGTAGGAGGGATGGATCACTATTTATATAGAGCGGTAGATAAATATGGCAATACCGTTGATTTTTTGTTAACCAAGCGCAGAATGAAGGGTTCGGCACAGAAGTTTCTCAATAAAGCGATATTGAATAATGGTAAACCCAGAATAATAAATATCGATAAAAGTGGAGCAAATACCTCAGGTATAAAAACATGGAATAATCGTAGTTGTACAGTGAAAAAGATAAAAATTCGTCAATGTAAGTACCTGAATAATATAGTAGAGCAAGACCACCGAACGATCAAACGGCGTATCACAATAAGTTGTGGATTTAAGGAATTTGAGTCCGCTCAAAGGACATTGGCGGGCATAGAAGTGGTACATATAATCAGAAAGGGTCAGATCATAGATTCTAAATCAACGGTGTTTAAAACTTTTTGTTCATTGGCCGCTTAGTTTATAAATTTGAATAGATTTTTAGAATTTCAATTGATTAATGCGACACAACCTAGATTATATATTGACTAAGCTTATTTTCCGAAAGTAGTTTTTGTCTGATTCTTCTAAAGAGTTTAATCATAATTAGATGTTGATTTTAGTCTAACAATACTCGTATATCAACTCCTTGTTGGACTAATTTTTCATAGATGCTTCTCTACAAATCTAATAGATTTATTAATTCAATAAAATTATATTTCTATGTAATTATTTGATTTTCTGATGTTTAATATTGATGTGTCCTTTGGATGGCCTTTGAAATGATGAAGTGTAAAATTTTTTTGGACATCAAATAATCCGATAAGGAAAATTAAAAATCAATTCTTTCTTATTAATATTGTTGCATCCTTAATTATAACGGTTAATTTTATCTCAGCAGTAATTGAGAGAAATCATTAAATAAATTGTTTTGAAATCTAACTTAGTTAAATATATCGACCATTCTTCGGATGTTCCCTTACATAAACAGATCGAAAAAGTATTACGCATGTTAATTGATACTGGTGATTATGATCTGGGAAAGTTGTTACCAAGTGAAATTGAATTGAGTAATATGTTTGGGGTTTCCAGAAGTACGGTACGACAGTCATTTAATACGTTAGTGAATGAAGGATTGCTGGAACGTAAGCGTGGCAAAGGTACTGTTGTTGCACAGCACGGGAATATTATAACACAGCTTAACGAGTGGATTTCTTTTTCGAAGGAGATGAAACGAAAAGGGATTGTGATTAAGAATTACCAGGTGCAATTCCTGGAAGTACCGTGTGACGAAGAATTAGCTGAGATCTTCGATGTACCAGTTGGCAGGAAGGTGAAAAAGTTGACCCGTGTGAAAGGTGATAAGTCAGTGCCTTTTGTGATGTTTGAATCCTGGTTTCATCCCAGAATTCCCATAACGGACGATCATGATTTCCTTAAACCTCTGAATGATATACTTGAAGAGGAATACTCCATTATCCCCATGCGTTCCTCTGAAGAAGTTCAGGCAATTATGGCGACCGAAGAACTGGCTGAGATTTTACAAGTTGAAAAAGGAATGCCTTTATTATACAGGAAACGAATTGTTTATGATGCGGGGATGCGGATCATCGAGTATAATAAATGCTATTACAGACACGATAAAATGAAATATAAAATCGATATCGTACGAAGTGTCTGATGGTTACCTGGTCCCGTGATAGGATTTAACCTCAATATAAGTCATAAATAAATAAGGACTCCACAATAATTCTTTAAAAATTTTAATTCAAAAAATAAAAGAATATGTTTTAATTGTTACATTTGTACAAATGTCTGTACATTTAAACAATTGAATTATGCATAATAAAATCTTTGTTTTTATACTGAGTACTTTATTTACTACCCTAAGTACTGCTCAAAACCATATACTTTGGCAAATCGGTAAATCGGATAATAGCGCAAAGGAATTTGCCTTGGCTCCATCTTCTTATGAAAATTTTTTGGAACATGATTTTGGATGGGAGGATCGTTACTATCTGATAGGCTCTTCTAAAGAGCAGCAAGATTTTCCATATGTATTGCCAGGTGCGATCGATTACTGGGGTGGTACCTCGGGCTTGGCTGGTATTAGGCCACACGAAATTAATATGCTTTTCGGATTGAAGGATTCTCCAAAAAAAGGCAACTGCCAGCTGTTGTTTGATATTTTGGACTGTAGTGCTAAAGAAGCTCCTTATGTGAAAGTGACCATCAATGATAGATCCTGGAAATATCGATTAGCGAAGGGGAGTGGTGCGAATGTTTTAAAGGGTGAGCTATCTGGAGCTAAGGAGCAGCTTGTTAAAATAGAATTTGATGCAGATTTATTAAAAAAAGGGGGAAACAAAATACAGATTACCACGCTGGAAGGAAGTTGGCTGGTATTTGATCATATACGTTTATCGACCTCAGAACAGATGAAGTTGATGCAGCCTGAACATGCGTTTGTTCGGAATGTAGAACCGGCAGATTATGAGATCCAAAAAGCAGGGAAGCGTTTTCAGCCCTTGCTTATTGATGTGCAGCATTTGGAAGGTGCCGCTGAACTTTCAGTGAACCTTGATGGTAAAAGAGTTTTTAAGCAAACAGTGGAAATGGGGAGGTATGTTTTTGAGGTCCCTATGCCTGCTGTCGAAGCGTCAATTGTTAGTAACTATCAAATATATATTAACGGAATTCAGGTTGAGGGTGATAGCGTTCACAGAAATCCGAAGGAACTGGTTTCTCTTTCGGATTATGTGGACACTAAAATAGGTACAGGGCATTCCCGATGGATGATAGCTCCGGGCCCCTGGATGCCATTTGGAATGGTTAAGATCGGTCCGGATAATCAAAATGAAGGCTGGCAGGCCGGATACCAACCAACCTTCGAAAGTATTGGGACGTTTAGTCATATTCACGAATGGACCATGGCTGGTTTGGGTACCTTTCCCACTAATGGTCCTTTGATCACCAAAATGGGGAAGCAGGGGGCCCCAGAAAGTGGTTATCGTTCGCGTATTGATAAACATACAGAGCAGACCCCGTTGGGCTATTATTCTGCTTATTTGAGTGATTACGATATTAAAGCGGAGCTTACGGCCACTACCAGATGTAGTTTTCAGCGATATACTTACTCGAAAGATGATAACAATTCAAGAATTTTGGTCGATCTTAAGATACCGGGTGAGTATGGTTATGATATCGAAGAGGCCTATTTTAAGAAAGTAAGTGATCATAAAATAATAGGATACAGCAAGCAGGTATCTCGTCATATTTGGGGAGAACAGTACTACCGCAAAATAATGGTAGAAGGAGGCGATGAACCGAAGGAATGGGATGATATCGCTCAGAACTATACGATTCATTTTGTTATGGAGTTTGACCAGCCTATTAAAAGTTTTGGGGTTTGGATCGACGGCCCGGAAAATGGAGAAATGGATATGTTGACCATAGAAAATGCCGAAGAATTTAAATCGGAAAATCCGGAAGGGATTGTTGCTTTTATCGGATTTGATACTTCAGAAAATGAGGTGGTTCAAACGAGAACCGGACTTTCTTATGTAAGTGTCGATAACGCGGCTTTAAATTTAGAAAAAGAGATTACCGAGCCTTTTGATTGGGAATTTGAAAAAGTCAGACAACAGCAGGTAGCTGCCTGGAATGAACTTTTTAGCCGGATACAAATAAAGTCCCCTGACAGGGAAGAGAAAAGGAGGTTCTATTCAAATATGTACAGAGCTTTGGTAAGTCGCAATATATTCAGTGATGTAGATGGGAGTTGGGTAGATGCTTCAGAACACATTCGAAAATTTGATGATCCGGAGGATGTAGCTTTAGGTTGTGATGCCTTTTGGAATACCTTTTGGAATTTAAACCAGTTTTGGAACCTGGTAACTCCTGAATGGAGTTCAAAATGGGTGAAATCGCAATTAGCTATGTACGATGCTAATGGCTGGTTAGCTAAAGGTCCTGCTGGTATGGAATATATACCTGTTATGGTAGCGGAACATGAGATACCTCTTATCGTGGGAGCTTATCAGATGGGAATACGCGATTTTGACGCAGAAAAAGCCATGGAGGCGGTCTATAAGATGCAAACCACCAAAGGTCAACAGGTAGGAGGCGGATATGCCGGTAATAGAGACCTCGAGAGTTATTTACACTATAAATATGTGCCGTATAATAAAGGGAGGTTTTCTAATACCCTCGAGTATTCTTTTGATGATTATGCCGTTTCACAATTAGCCAAGGCCTTGGGTAAAAAGCAGGTATATGATGAGTTTATAGACAGGGCATATTGGTGGAAGAATGCTATTGATCCTGAAATTGGATTCGCCAGGTTAAAACATTCAGATGGTTCCTGGTTTAAAGATTTCGATCCAATCAGAACCGGGGGGAATCATCAGTTTGTAGAAGGGAATGCCTGGCAACTTACATTTTTTGTGCCTCAGGATGTTCCGGCTCTGGCTCAACTCATAGGAGAAGATAATTTTGTTAAACGCCTCGATGATGGATTTACGCTAAGTAGCAACTGGCGTTACAATGCGCCAAATGAATTGTACTGGGATTTTCCGGTTATACAAGGTAATCAGCAGTCGATGCATTTTGCCTATTTATTTAATTGGGTCAAAAAACCATGGCTTACCCAAAAATGGAGTAGGGATATTATCGATCGTTTTTATGGTTATGGCGTATCAAATGCTTATTTAGGGGATGAAGATCAAGGACAAATGAGTTCCTGGTTTATTATGTCTGCTTTAGGTCTTTTTCAAACGGATGGGGGTACGCGAGTAAATCCGATCTATGAAATTGGGAGTCCGAGTTTTGAAGAGGTCACTATTGATCTGGGAGAACGCTATGGCAGAGGAAAAAACTTTACTATTAAAGCGAAAAATGTATCTCGAACTAATAAGTATGTGCAAAGTGCCATATTGAATGGATCGCAACTTGATAATTTCTGGTTTCCTTCTGCGGAATTGTTGAAAGGCGGAGTACTCGAACTTCAAATGGGACCAGAGCCAAATAAAAATTGGGGGATTGGAGCAATGCCTCCTTCAGAACATCCCGGAAATTAAGAAATGTTACCGATGAATTCTTAGTGAAATAGATAAATTAAAACCAAAACAAACAAAACTTTAGAAATTAAAACCTATGAAAATCAAATTCTTATTATTACTGGGCTTCTTGTCTTTAAGTGGTTTAGCCCAAAAGCATCATAACGTTGAAAATATTATATTAATCTCTGTGGATGGTTTTAGATGGCAGGAGGTATTTAAAGGAGCTGACTCACTGTTAATAGAGGACAAGAAATTTTGGACAGATAATAAAGTAGAAAGAAGGCAAAAGTTACTGCCATTTTTTTGGAATGAAATTGCTGCAAAGGGACAGTTATATGGTAACAGAGACCATGGTAATAAGGTAGATGTAAAAAACAAATACTGGTTTTCATATCCCGGAAGAAGTGAAACGCTGTGTGGGTATTACGACCCTAAGGTTAATTCGAACGATTACCCGAATAACCCCAATGAAAATGTTTTGGAGTTTTTTAATAGTCATAAAGCATACAAAGGGAAAGTAATCACATTTGCTTCCTGGAATGCCCTGGGTAGAATTTTAAATCGCGATCGTAATGGGATGTTGGTGAATTTACCAGAAGAGGATGTTTTAGGAGCCAATAGTTCAGAGGCACAACAACTTATTAATGAATTGCAGCATTTAATTCCAGATCATTATCCTGATTGCCGACCTGATGAATTAACTTATATAATGACCAAAGCATATATTCAAAAGAACCAGCCAAAAGTGATTCATATTGATTTTTGTGATACCGATATCTATGGGCATAATGGTGAGTATAGTAAGTATTTAGATGCTGCACATCGTATTGATAAAATGATTGCCGATTTATGGAATACGCTTCAAAATGATCCGTTTTATAAAGATAAAACAGCTTTGTTAATTTTTCCGGATCATGGAAGAGGGCTGGGTGATAAATGGACAGATCACGGTACCGGAGCACCACATAGTAATGAAACCTGGTTTGCGGCCTTAGGTCCCGGAATACCAACATTGGGAGAAGTATCTGAAGAAAATCAAATATATCAAGATCAGATTGCACAAACGGCTGCTCATATTTTAGGGATGACCTTTAAGGCCAATCACCCTGTTGGTGAACGTATAGAGGGGGTTTATTTATCTGCCAGGAAATAGTTGCTGAAGAGGCCTCTATAGATTAACTAACTAAGCTTGTTAGCGTGTAGGCTTAAATACGGTAGTGTTTTGCAGAGTGCTAAAAGGCATATTATAGCAAAGAATGAAATTAATTTACTAAGTTATGATGAGGTATATAATACATAGACAAACAGGGGTTGCAATTAGTTTAATCGTACTATCCTTACTGGCTGTTAGCTGTGGCAAAAAGGAAAAAGTAACTGATTCTTTAGTACCATTGACGCACTATGTAGATCCGCAAATTGGATCGGTACATGGACGTTGGTTTTTTTATACTCCTGCGGCTCGTCCGTTCGGAATGGCTAAGTTAGCTCCGCACACGAATGCATATGGGAGTGAAGGTGGTTGGGGTCCAACTGGATATGATGACCGTCATACTTCAATCGAGGGGTTCGGACACTTCCATGAATTTCAGATAGGAGGATTGGTATTTATGCCCACCGTGGGCTCGATAAAAACCGTTCCGGGAACCTTAGATAATCCCGATGCAGGATACCGCTCTCGTTTTGATAAACGCACGGAAAATGCAGAAACCGGATATTATCATGTAGTATTGCAGGATTATGATGTGAAGGCCGAGATTACAGCCACAGAGAGAGTGGGGTACCACCGGTATACTTTTCCAAAAACTGATCAGGCTAACCTTATTATAGATATCGGACATAAACAAGGAGAAAGCAGTGATGTTACGGATGCGATGGCTCAGTTGGTAAATACGAATGAGATTGAAGGGTATATTGAAACATACCCCGAATATGCAAAGTTTTGTGATCCGGGCAAAAGGGTGAAAATGTATTTTGTTGCCCGACTTAGTGAAACCCCTGTAAGTGTGGGGTCTTTTAAAGATAATATTCAAAATCCTGACCTTACGAAAACAACTGGAACCGGAAATGGTTTATTCCTTACGTTTTCTATGGATGAAGGAGAACAGTTGGAGGTACAGACTGGATTAAGTTATACGTCTATCGCGAATGCACGAAATAATCTAAATGCAGAAGCCACAGGGAAGTCCTTTAATGATGTTCGTATGGAATCTCAGGAAGCATGGAATGAAAAGTTGAATCATATTGTTGTAGAAGGAGGAGCGGAAAATGATCGCATTAAGTTTTATACGGGTTTGTATCACGCCTTATTAGGTCGGGGATTGGCCAGTGATGTCAATGGAAACTATCCGATGGTGAATGGGAAAATCGGACAAATACCTCTCGCTCCCGATGGTAGTCCAGAATACAATCATTACAATACCGATGGGATTTGGGGAGGATTTTGGAACCTTAGTCAGCTATGGGCTTTAGCATATCCTGATTACTTTAAAGAATACATACAATCAAATATCGATTTTTATATAGACAGAGGCTGGTTGCATGACGGGGAGGCCGCAGGCGTTTATACCAATGGTGTACAAACAAATTTCCAAGGTTTGCTTATTGCTTCGGCTTATAATGTTGGCATTCGTGATTTTGATGTAAAAGCGGGATATGAAGCTGCTTTGAAAAATGAATTGGAGTATCACGGTCGAAATCTTGGTAATGGGAAATACGACCTTAGTTATTTTGTAAAGGATCGTTACGTACCTTATAAAGACACGATTATTTCTAATGGCTGGGTTTTTAATTTTGGTGCTTCACATACCTTAGAATATAGCTTTAGTTCTTATGCTGTGGCTCAGATGGCAAAGCACTTACAAGACTCGTTAAATCATAGAAAACTTATAGATCAGGCAGCGTACTATAGAAATCTTTTCGATTCGGAAACAAAATTTATACGACCGAAGCTTGAGAATGGGAGTTTTATTGAAGATTTTGATCCCATGAGAGGGTGGGATGGCTTCCAGGAAGGAAATGCATTTCAGTTTACCTGGTATGTGCCTCATGATGTAAACGGATTAATGAACCTGGTAGGAAAAGAACGTTTTAACGAACGTCTGGAAAAAATGTTTATCGATGCCCAAAAAAGTATGTTTGGAGGAGGATCGGAAGAGATTCATAGTTTTTCCGGGGTAGAAAAGTTATATAATCACGGAAATCAGCCGTGTTTACACAATCCATGGCTTTTTAATTATTCTGGAAAACCCTGGCTTACACAGAAGTGGGTACGAACGATTTGCAATGAATTTTATGGTACTGAACCTCTACATGGTTATGGCGTGGGACAAGATGAGGATCAAGGACAATTGGGTGCCTGGTATGTAATGGCATCCATGGGCTTATTTGATGTTCAGGGGCATTCCAATGCAAACCCTACCTTTCAGTTCGGAACTCCCCTTTTCGATAAGATTCGCATCAAATTAGATGGCACTTATTATGAGGGAGATGAACTGATTATAGAAACACTTAATCAGGGGAGTGATAATTTATATATACAGTCAGCATCTTTTAATGGAGAAAACTTTAATTCGAACTGGATGCTCCATGAAAAGTTGATGAACGGAGGTAAACTCATTTTTACATTAGGAAACCAACCAAATAAAAGCTGGGGTACGGAATCGGTACCACCATCAATGTCAAATATTAAAAACTAGTAATTGAACATTATGAAAAAGATCATTTTAAGCAGTCTCTTAATTATCCTGACAGCATGTTCTTCAAATAAAGAAAACAAAGAATTGGCCGCTACGATTTTAGCAGATGAAGAATTTAAATCAGTAAAAGAACGAGCCCTGGAGGTGGTGAAAACCGGATTTAATGCCGGTGATGGTTATGGCGAAGTATGGATCAGAGATTACAATACTTTTATCGAACTGTCTGCGGAGGTATTTGATAAGGAAACATTAAAGGAAAACTTGTTAGTATTTTTTAGATTACAAGGGGAAGATGGAAATATAATTGATGGATTTATTCCTAAAGAAAAGGCGGTAGCCACTGAAGGTGGTTATAAGTACATTTATTCTGATCTGGAACCCAATTATTGCGGTCATAAGAATACCGTAGAAACTGATCATGAGAGTTCGCTGGTTCAAGCTGTCTATAAATATGTAAACAAGACCGGAGATCGTGAATTTATGAATGAGAAGGTGGGGGAGCTAACTGTTGCTGAGCGTATGGAAAAGTCCATGGAGTTTTTAATGAATGCCCGGTGGAGTGATAAATACGGTTTGATTTATGGTGCTACGACCGCCGATTGGGGAGATGTTCAGCATTCACATCCATGGGGAGTTTTCATTACCGACGACACTCATTATTGTGTAGATATTTATGATAATGCCATGCTATTAATTGCACTGGATAATATGATGGAGCTCATTCCTGCAACAAAGGCTAAGTGGCAACCGATTCGTAAAGAGATTGCTGAGAATACCATGGATGTTCTTTGGGATGAAAAGAACCAAAAATTTATTCCTCATGTATATTTAGAAGGATCGCCTTATCCTGATGATTTTAATGAAAATGAAATTTACTATCACGGGGGCACCGCTGTAGCCATCGAGGCTGGTTTGTTAAATAAAAAACAAATAAAGACTTCCCTGGATAAAATGATCTCCAATGTAAAAGAATCCGGGGCAGGGTCTATCGGACTGACGATGTATCCACCATATCCGGAATGGGCTTTTGAAAATAAAGGAATGTATCCGTACGGATATCAAAACGGAGGTGATTGGACCTGGTTTGGAGCCAGGATGATTCAGCAATTAATCAACTATGGTTTTGTGAAAGAAGCTTATCAGCAAATGAAACCAATGACTGATCGCGTAATCGTGAATGATGGATTTTTCGAATGGTATACGGTTGATAATAAACCGGAAGGTTCCGGTACCTTCCGAGGGTCTGCCGGAGTTCTTTATATAGCTATTGAACAGTTTTATGACTGGGCTGAGCAGGTAGAGTATTAATAAATATAGTATTGACAAGTTTATGATTTTATTTACACTGATAGTTTGTTTAGACATTTAAACAACTGACGTGTATTAATTAACCGATGAACCAATTATGAGAACATTATTACTGATACTTAATCTTATATTATTTATACCCCCTGGTTTTGGGCAATCGTCAAAATCTTCTTTGGAATATGTTGATGTGTTTATGGGGACTTCAAATTCCAGGTGGATGCTTGGACCCTATGCAACCATGCCTTTCGGAATGATACAATTGGGCCCGGACAATCAGGGAGACCAATGGATGGGCGGCTATGAATATGCCATCAATAGTGTGTCAGGTTTTAGCCATATTCATGCCTGGACCATGGCGGGTTTAAGAATGATGCCAACGACTGCAGACCTGGTATTAGAAGATCGACCGGTTGATGCTCCATATAAGGGAGCGAATGCAGGATATCATTCAAGGATACTTAAGGAAAGTGAAAAAGGATCGCCCGGGTATTATGAAGTTTATCTATACGATCATGATGTTAAAGCCGAAATGACCGTGACCACGCGTTGTGGATTCCAGAAATATACGTTTCCCAGGAAAAAAGAATCAAGGGTATTGGTCGACCTGCTATTACCATCGGAATACGGGTTGCAAATTAATGATGCAAGAATCACCAAGGTTAGTAATACGGAGATTGAGGGTTATGCGGACTGTTCAAGTGCAGGCTGGAATAACTACAAACTTCACTTTGTATTACAATTCAGTAAGCCATTCAAAAACATGAACGGATGGAATCAGGGAAAGGAGCAAGACGGTATCAAAGAAATATCCGGGAAAGACGACATTGGAGTGTATGTGGTTTATGAGACGGAAAAGGATGAAGAAATACTCGTGAAATCTGGTATTTCAATGGTGAGTATTGATCAGGCAAGATTGAATTTAAATACAGAAATTAATACACCTTTTGGATGGGATTTTAACGCCGTAAAGGAAAATGCCAAAACGCAATGGGAGCATATATTAAATCGAATTAAGGTGTCGGGTAGTAACGAGGTTGATAAGGTTAAGTTCTATACTAATCTGTATAGAGTTTATGCCGCCAAACAAACCTGGAATGATGTAAACGGACTGTATATGGATCCTTGTGAAAATGTACAGCAATTACCTGATGGTGTTGCTATGTATGGAGGAGATGCTTTCTGGAATTCATTTTGGAACATTAATGGTTTACTCACATTAATAACCCCGGATATCAGTAAAAATTGGGTGTTGACTCAACTTGAATTATTTGAAAAGACCGGTTGGACCGGCAAAGGGCCAACGGGATTAGAATATTCCGGAATCATGGAAGGTTCTCACGAAATGGCTTTAATGCTTAGCGCTTACCAGAAAGGAATTTACACAGAAGATCCTGATAAGCTGTACCAGGCCATGAAAAAGAATGTAACCGTGAGTGGTGGACGTTATGAGTGTGGTGGATATGTAGGAAACCCCGGTTTAGATCATTATATCAATCATGGATATATGCCTTCGGATAAAGGAGTTACGAATAAAACCCTTGACTATGCTTTTGATGATTGGTGTGTGGCACAAATGGCCCGTGCCATTGGTAATAAAAAAGATTACAGGAGTTTTATGAAGCGTTCGGAAAATTATAAAAACTCTTTTCATCCAACCTTAAAATTCATGGTACCTAAAGACAGTAAAGGAAACTGGAAAGAAGATTTTAATGCTTTTGACAATTATAATTTTATAGAAGGGAATAGCTGGCAATATACCCTGTATGTACCCCATGATATACCAGGTGTGATCGAGTTGGTGGGGAAAGATCTGTTTAACACCAGACTGGAAGAAGGGTTTGAAAAATCAAAAGAACACAAATACGCAGCCCATGCGCTGGATCGTACCGGTGGAAGAAAATCGGAATATTATATCAACCATGGTAACCAGGTAAATATGCAGGCGGCATGGCTGTTTAACTATTCGGGTAAACCCTGGTTAACCCAAAAGTATACCCGTGATATCATGGAGACCTATTATGGTTCTACCCCATATCATGGTTGGGAAGGAGACGAAGATGAAGGGCAAATGGGCGCATGGTTCGTGATGAGTTCATTAGGATTGTTCGAAATGAATGGGGGTGGAGATAAAGAACCTATACTGGATTTGAGTAGTCCGTTGTTTGATAAAATGGTTGTTCAACTCGACAGTAACTACTACTCAGGGAAGGAGTTCGTTATTGAAGTGCGTAATAATTCTAAGGAAAACCTGTACATCCAATCGGCTCAATTTAATGGGAAACCATTAGAATCATGTCAATTAAAATTCAAAGATGTAGTTGGGGGAGGAACCTTAGAATTACATATGGGTAAAAACCCAAATAAAAGCTGGGGCAAGTTATAAAACAGAATAAAAAAATGGTTGTGAAGGATATAAAATATGCCATTGGAGTAGATATCGGGGGTTCGCATATAGCTGCAGCCGTGGTGGATGTTCAATACCGGAAAATAATTCCTGAAACCAAGGTGCATTCAAAATTGGATTCACACGAAGATGCAGGTATTATTTTGAGGGTTTGGCTTGAATGCATCAAGCAAAGTATAAAAAAATCAGAAGGGTTGCCCATAGGTGGTGTGGGGATTTCAATACCGGGGCCTGCTGACTATGATAAAGGAATTGTTCATATTCAAGGAGTGGATAAATACGATAAGTTATTTGCCATTAATATGAGGCATTTTCTAACGAATGAATTGGCAGGTTTGCTGTTGTATCCCGATAACGTCTTTTTTATTAATGACGCTGCCGGATTTTTATTGGGAGAGACCTGGTCTCAATATTTAACAGAAGAAAAAATTACTGCGATTACACTAGGTACAGGAATCGGTTCTGGTTTTATGAAAGATGGATTGTTACTTTCTGACGACGATACGATCCCTGATCATGGAGAACTATTCAACCTTCCGTATCAAAGTAAAACGGTAGAAGATTGGATTTCCACACGATGGTTTTTGCACCGTTATAAGGAGCAATGCGGATATGAAGCAGCCAATGTAAAAGAAATAGCAGATCAAGCAGCTACGGACTCCAATACCCGAATGATCTTTGAGGAATTTGGATCCAATCTCGGTACTGTTTTAAGTCCGGTTTTAGCCAAGTTTGGAACTGACTTATTAATACTTGGGGGAAATATTTCTAAAAGTTATCCCCTTTTTAAAGCAACATTTGAGGAGGAGTTGGGGGAAGTAACCCCGAGAATACATTTTGCAAAAGAAACTGAAAATGCAGCTATACTGGGGGCTGTAAAAAATATATTAGCAATGAATGAAATGGATTTTAACAAAAGAAACACAGCGCAATTTTTAATGCCCGTTAACAGGGAAGAAAAGCAGCTAGAGGGCTACGATGTTTTTCCATCTTTTGAAATTAGTGAGGGTACAGTATCACAAGGTTTTGAAAGTTTAGCAAGGGAACTCTCATCCTATAAAAAAGTGTGTATTGATGGTTATGTTGGGGTAGACTGGGATTACTTAATGGGTGGTTTATCTGAAGCGCTCAGGCAATTAGGGGTTAAAAACATTACTTACTCGATCGATGCAGCCTATAAGGATGCTGATGTAATTGATGCCATGATAGCACCATTTTTGGGTGGAGATGATCCGGTCTTTGGAAGACTTTATGAAGGCGATCTGGAAGATTTCTTCCAAAGGGATAAGCTCGAGTCTTTGGTGGCTGATGACGATTGTTTATCGATTGTATATGGTTCCGGGGCTTCATTGTGTAACTGGGATGCTAAACTGGTTTATGTTGATATTCCAAAGAATGAGATACAATACCGTTCGCGGGCAGGATGGGTCCGGAATATAGGAGCACAAAAATCGATTTCGGCAAAGCCTCAGTATAAAAGAATGTTTTTCGTTGACTGGCCGGTATTAAACAGGCATAAACAAAATCTCTTAAGTGCTATTGACTTTGTGGTGGACGGTCAGTTTTTAAATGATATATCCTGGTGCGCCGGAAGTACTTTACGGGCGGCACTAGCCGAAATGTCTACACATGCATTCAGGGCACGTCCGTGGTTTGAACCTGGTGTGTGGGGAGGCGACTGGATCAAGAATAATATTGACGGACTTTCTGATGAGGTGGTGAATTACGCATGGTCTTTTGAACTTATTGTACCGGAGAATGGGATCGTGATCTCTAAAAAGGGTGTAAACCTCGAAGTGTCTTTTGACTTTTTGATGTACAATGATCATCAGGCAATATTAGGGGATGCTGCAAAGACTTTTGGAACCGACTTTCCTATCAGGTTTGACTTCTTAGATACGTTTAATGGAGAGAATCTTTCATTACAGTGTCACCCAAAGCCTAACTTTATCAGTGAGCAATTCGGAGAAAAGTTTACGCAAGATGAAACTTATTATATTCTGGATGCAGCAGATGATGCGAATGTGTACCTTGGATTTAAGGAGGGAGTAAATAAGGATGAATTTCACCAGGCCTTGGTTAAAAGTCAGCAAGAGGGTAAAGAAGTTGAGGTCGAAAAATATGTGCAAACACATCCTGCTAAAAAACACGATTTATTTTTAATTCCACATGGTACGATCCATTGTTCTGGTATCAATAACCTGGTTCTTGAGATAAGCAGTACCCCGTATATTTATACTTTTAAAATGTATGATTGGATGCGTTTAGACCTCAATGGTCAACCGAGACCACTAAATATAGAAAGGGGAATGGCCAATCTTAATTTCGACTGTCAGGGTGATGTGGTAGAAGAAGAATATATTTCCAAACAAACGGTTACAGCCGAAGGTAAAGGGTGGAAAGTGGTGCAATTAAGTACGCATCCACAACATTTCTATGAAGTGTATAGGATGGAATTTAATGATCAAATTCATGTTGAGGGTAACAATCAATGTCATATCTTGAGCCTGGTTGAAGGAAGTAAGGTAGAAGTAGTTACCGGAGATAGAAAAATGGTAGTGGCTTATGCCGAAACCTTTGTTATTCCATCCAATGCTGGTTCATACACCATTAATAACCTGGGGTCAAGTATTGCCAAGGTGGTGAAATCCTTTGTTAAACCTGAAGTTTGTAATTATGAATCTTAAGATTGTTTTTATTGCTTTTGCAGCGGCATTGGCCGGATTTCTATTCGGGTTTGATACGGCTGTAATTTCCGGAACGGTAGCATTGGTTAAAGCACAGTTTGATCTATCAGACGCGGGTATAGGTTGGTTTGTAAGCTCTGCCCTGGTAGGCGCTATTTCCGGAGTTGTTTTTTCCGGGTACCTGAGTGATAAGTACGGTAGGAAATTGATGCTTATCATTTCCGGACTACTATTCTTTATTTCTGCCATGGGATGTGCCATATCAGGTTCTTTTACTGAACTGGTGTTGTATCGATTATTGGGAGGTGTTGCTTTTGGGATAGCCTCTATGGTCTCCCCTTTATATATCAGTGAGATTTCGCCGGCACATGTACGTGGAAAGCTTGTTTCCGTTTATCAATTGGCTATTACGGCAGGGATTTTAATCGCATATTTTAGTAACTACTGGACCTCTGTTGTACACCAGGATGGTGGTATGGATGGTTTTGTTTTTGAATTTTTATACAAGGATGAGTACTGGCGTGGCATGTTTGCTAATGAAGTATTTCCAGTATTATTGTTCCTTGGGTGCTTATTGTTCATACCTCAGAGTCCGCGATGGCTGATGATTCATGGAAGTAAGGAAAAAGCTAAGCAAATTGCGGAGCGATATAAGATTGAATATGACCAGCCAGTACATAAAGAAGAAAAGGAGCAAATGAATTTCTTCCAGTTGATAAGAGGTGTTTATAAACGCCCGATGTATATCGCCATTTTTTTAATGATTTTTTCACAGATATGCGGAATCAATGCGATCATCTATTACGGTCCTACAATTTTAAATGAAGCTGGATTTACCTTAGGCGATGCCTTGGGAGGGCAGGTAACTATAGGTTTTGTGAATGTGCTATTTACTTTTGTGGCTATATATACTATCGATAAATGGGGACGTAAACCGCTTTTGAGGTTCGGAGCTTTGGGCGTGATCCTATCACTGTTAATGATTAGTTTGATGTTCTTTATAGGAGGTAGTTTTGACAGTTATGTTATTGTGGGTATTTTGTTATTTATTGCCTGTTATGCATTTTCTTTAGGGCCAGTACAGTTTGTAGTGGCTTCAGAAATTTTTCCAACGAGTATTCGGGGGAGGGCCCTGACTATTAGCACACTTTTTCTTTGGGTTACAAATGCTATTGTAGGTCAGGTATTTCCAATGATATTGGCAGGATTTAATGCGCCATTAACGTTTTTACTTTTTGCTTTGGTTTGTATGCCCGGAATTTGGATCATAAAGAAATACATCCCTGAAACCAAGGGGAAATCTTTAGAGGAAATTGAAAGGTTCTGGAACGAAAAATTCTAAGTTACTGATCGAACGTTTATATTTATGCTTTGAATTCATCGGGCTATGTATGATAGCCATGTAACCCAATAAAATGAGAAAATTACATAGCATATTTACTTCAGTACTAACGGCTTTAATTTTTTGTTATACCACTACGGCACAACACAAAATATTTGTTGCTAATGGAGGAGATGATTCGAACAAGGGGACCATCTCCAAACCATTGAAAACATTAGATCGGGCTTTTCAGCAGGTACTTGAATTTCGTGAAAAGGGATATGCTGAAGTTGTTGAAATTTTTATCCGGGAGGGGCGATATAATTTTCATCAAGCGATCAAACTAGATTCAAACTATTCTAATATTCGTATTTCGGCTTATAAGAATGAAGCGGTTAGCTTTTTCGGAGGAGTCTCCATTCCTGTCAATGCCATCAAAAGTGTAAAATTAAATGGTGTATCGGATACTGTATTGGCTATAAACCTTAAAGCTTATGGTCTGGACGACTACGGTAATATCAGGAGTGTAGGATTTGCAAGACCCTACGGGGCATCCTGGGCTGAGCTATTTGTCAACAAAAAACCGTTTCACCTTTCAAGGTGGCCTAATAAAGGGATGATTCCTATAGAAGAAGTGCTCGATAAGGGTTCTGTTCCCAGGAATGATGATTTTAGTAACCTAGGAGGTAAGTTTCGTTACGATTCTCTAAGAGTAGATGCATGGAAGTATGAAAGTGACCCATGGATCGCTGGATATTTTATGTGGGGATATGCGGATGATATGGTTTCGGTAAAAGAAATTAATGATACAGAGCGTACTATTACGACCAAGATCCCTACCCTTTATGGGTTTGGAGATCAAAAGCCCTGGCGTAAATGGTATGGGGTAAATATATTAAGGGAGTTAGATGCAAATGGGGAATATTACATTGATCGCTCTCGTGGTATGTTATATTTTAGAAGTGAAGAGGATGTTAAGCAAGTAGAAATTTCCGTTTTGGAGGACCCTTTTTTTCAAATCGAGGGAGTGAAAAATGTAGCCGTTAAGGGGATTACCTTCGAGTGCTCCAGGGGCTTGGGTATTGCTATGGATGCAACTGAAAATGTAACTATCGAAAATTGCGTGTTTAAGAACCTGGGGAGTCTTGGAATTACTGTTGGCCAGGGAATAACACCTTTTAAAAAGTATCGGCATGAAGGTACGGGAACGGCAACTTCCGGTCTAGTAGGGAGTCTGCAGCAGCATTTGTATGTAAACACTACTTTTAATCGTCTGGCAGGTACAAATAATATGATTAGGGGTTGTGTCTTTTACCAATTGGGAGCCGGTGGGGTATCTTTAGGTGGTGGAGACAGGTTAAGTTTAGCACCCGGAAATAACATAGTGGAAAACTGTGAGTTCTATGATTTAAACAGAATTGAGAAGTCTTACCGGCCGGCTGTTCACTTAACCGGTGTTGGAAATAAGGTACGTCATTGTGAAATGTACGACCTCCCGAGTATGGCTATTCTAATGCATGGAAATAATCATCTTATTGAATACAATTACATCCATGATGTTTGTCTTGAAGTAGAAGATCAAGGAGCTGTTTATTATGGAAGGGATCCCTCAGAGAGAGGAAGTGTGATTCGGTATAATTATTTTAAAGATATTCCTGATCATTATAATACTTGTGCGGTTTATCATGATGATGGGGCTTGTGGTCTGAAGGTTCAATCTAATGTTTTTTATAAAGCCGGAAAATGGAATGTATTAATCGGTGGCGGATCTGATAATGCCTACATCAATAATTTATTTGTGGATACTAAATTTGGGATTCATATAGATAATCGCCTGGAAAACTGGTCAAAAGGCTTATTAGATGAGGAAGGGTTATATTATAAAAGATTAATGGCCGTACATTATGACCAGCCTCCATATAGCGAGGCTTATCCCGAGCTTTCCAGGTATTTTGAAGATAAGCCATCAATTCCTAAACGGAACATTTTAAAGGATAACAGTTTTGTTAATATGGAAGAGAGCATACTCGATGGTAATAAAGAGTGGCTGGACATGGATGCATCGAATGAGCTCATGAATCAGGAGCCTGTTCCCATTGATAAATATGAACAAGAAGTTTTTAAACTGGCAAAATTGAAGGGAACAGCCATTGATTCCATCGGTTTATATAAGAATTAGGGGTAGTATCCTTCTTCATAAATAGAGCGGGGCGGGGTATTCAATTGGCTATGGTTATATGAACCAATAGGAACCGGGAAGTTTATAAGTAATGGTTAAAAGAAATATAGATTTCATATAGTGACTTAGGAAAGTTCTGCATA
Source organism: Zhouia amylolytica AD3 (assembly GCF_000511935.2). Taxonomy (NCBI): domain Bacteria; kingdom Pseudomonadati; phylum Bacteroidota; class Flavobacteriia; order Flavobacteriales; family Flavobacteriaceae; genus Zhouia; species Zhouia amylolytica. The sequence goes on from NZ_AYXY01000013.1 coordinate 38,955, forward strand.
CTCCAATCGGTTGATGATCTCTGGGTAATCTGATTGTTTATGGGCATTGATAACATCTCTGCTTACCGGGTAGGCATTTAATTCGATGGATCTGAATATTTTGAATTCTTCTTTTAAAGAGTCTTCACGATTCATCAGAATCATATAGTCTTTGTCCTCCGGTGCAACACACATAGGCATTCGTTTAGCGCCGTTGTGGATTTTTTCAAACAGCGGATCGGCGGTGGTAGTAATAACGGAACAGGTGAGTATCCCTCCTTGATGTGTATAGATTCCTAACAGTCCGAACATTTCGTGATTTGGTCTTTCGAAAAAGAAAGGGATGTTCTTACCTTGTGAGGGTTTGTGAGGTTCATAAAGTCCGTCTATGAGTATGAGGCATTTATTTTTTAACAGGGCTTCATCTTTCCAGCTGAAGTAGTTTTGAAAAAATTTATCATCACGGGTGTTAAGGGTTCCGCCAGTATATTTTTTCCAGTATGTTTCCAGGGAGTCTTTATAATGGGGAGGAGCAATACCCCAGGTAGCCAGTTGTATTATGTCAGGTTCTTCCTGTGTCATCACCATGACATTGGCATGAGAAAAACCATTAAGATGATAGTAAACAGGTACGTGTTCTGGATTAAGCACATTTTCGGCATCGAAGAGTTCTGATATTTTCTGAGGGTTCTTTTGGCGTTGCGAAATATGGTAGCACATAACCTTATGTTTTTCATAAAGTTATTAAGGAATTTTAATATTTGCAATCGTATTAATTTGTGAGTTATAACCTCGACTTAATAGCCTCAAACCCGGCCTTCATTTCTTGAGCCAGCTTATCGTAGGTATATTCAGGAACTTCAAAATTGGTGGTAATCTTACTCACTACCTGCCATACTTCTTGTATTTCGGAGGTAGGGCATTCAATGGGTGGATATTCTTTGTTTATAGAAATAAGCTGTGTATGCTCATTAGTAACGATCATTTTTTTAACGACTACGGTATCGGGGAGCACTACTACATATAGGTTATCGGGTTTAATATCGGAAAGTCTTTCGGTTGCCCGGGCAATCACCCATTCTCCCTGGTGTAATACGGGATGCATACTATCTCCCTTTACCTGAAAGGCTCTGTGCGTAGCATTGCGGTATTCAGGGAGTGGCAGATCGAAAGCAGGGAGATTTTCATACCATTCTACATCCTGTAGATTATGTGCATAGCCGGCTGATGCCTTTACGGGCACCATCATTACATTTTCCTGTTCTTCACTGTTAAGGGTTACTACTTTGGGTAAGGTATTGTCAGATGGATGGAGGTATTTTTCATTGCTTTCACCAAAGAGCCAAAGCGGATTGATACGATATAATTGAAATAGTTTGGTGACGATTTCACCTGAAATCTTTGTTTTACCACGTTCTATATCGGCGGTAGTACCACTGATACCCAAACATTCGGCAAAAGTCTGTTGCGTTAATTTTTGCTCTTGTCTGATACTTTTGAAGCGAATACTTGCTATGGGTAAATCTTTGATCATAAAACAAATATAGCTCTTTCATGGAAATAATCCGTTTTTAACATGGATTATTTCCTAATAAATGGAAAAATTCCATAATTTTGGAAAAAATCCAATTTATTAATGAGTCGCACAATATTACATCTTGATCTGGATACTTTCTTTGTATCTGTTGAGCGTTTGCTTGATAGTAGGTTAAAGCAGCGACCAATACTTGTAGGTGGGGTAAGCGATCGAGGTGTAGTGGCGGCTTGCAGTTACGAAACCCGATCTTTCGGGGTACATAGTGGAATGCCAATGCGCATGGCTAAAGAATTGTGTCCTGAGGCAGTGATTATAAAGGGAAATGCAGGTGTGTACTCTAAGCATTCAGATGTGATTACTGATATAATTAAAGAAAAAGTTCCTTTGTTTGAGAAGGCGAGCATCGATGAATTTTATGCAGATCTTTCGGGGATGGACAAGTTTTTTGGCAGTTATAAGTATGCTTCGGAACTGCGGAGAACTATTACAAAGGAGACCGGACTGCCTATATCGTTTGGTTTGTCGGTTAATAAAGTAGTATCGAAAGTAGCAACCGGAGAGGCCAAGCCAAACAATCAGCTAAAAATAGATTATGGCTTTGAAAAACCGTTTTTAGCGCCTTTGTCAATTAAGAAAATCCCCATGATAGGAGACAAGACTTATTTGACCTTGCGCAATCTTGGAATTAAACAAGTACAAACCCTTCAGGAGATGCCTAAAGAAATGCTTTATACGGTTTTGGGTAAAAACGGACTTACAATCTGGGATAGAGCCAGTGGGGTGGATACAACCCCGGTTATACCGTTTTGTGAACGAAAATCGATTTCTACTGAACGTACTTTTGATCGTGATACTACTGATGTACAGAAGCTTAGAACATTACTGATCGCTATGACAGAGAATTTAGCCTATCAGTTGCGAAGAGGCGAAAAACTAACCGCCTGTGTAGCCGTTAAATTAAGATACTCTGATTTTCAAACGGTATCGAAACAGCTTAAAATACCTTATACCAGTGCTGACCATATTTTAATAGAGAAGGTGCTCGGACTCTTTAAACAACTCTATAACCGTAGAATGCTGGTACGACTTATAGGGATAAGGTTTAGTCATTTGGTACATGGTAATTACCAGATTAATCTGTTTGAAGATTCTGAAGAAGCTATTAATCTCTATCAGGCACTGGATAAAATCAGGCAACGGTATGGAGATAAGAGTGTATTGAGAGCAGCGGGTATGGGTGCCAGGACTATTGGTAGAATGCATAACCCTTTTAACGGACAGCCACCAACCATATTAGCACATAGAAAACAATAATGTATTTAAATTGTCATTCATACTATAGTTTGCGTTTTGGTACCTTTTCAGAAGTAGAGCTTTTGGAACTGGCCAGAGAAAACCATGTAACTCAATTAGCGCTTACCGATATCAATAATACTTCGGCCTGCCTGAATTTTATTCGTAAAGCGGAATCGTATGGTATAAAGCCGCTTGTAGGTGTTGACTTTAGAAATGGAGTAGATCAGCAGTTTGTGGGTATAGCACGTAACAATCATGGGTTTAAACAGCTTAATGATTTGCTTTCGGCACATTTACATACAGAAAAGCTAATCCCGCAACAGGCACCTGAATTGTCAGACGTGTTTATCGTCTATCCTTTTGAAAAAGTATTGTTGAATGAAATGGATACTTTTAAGCCTTATGAGTATATCGGTATTTCGGTAAAAGACCTTAGAAAATTACCATTCTCTAAATACATTACCTATAAAGACAGATTGGTAGTACAGCAACCTGTTACCTTCAGAAATAAAAGAGATTATAATGCCCACCGCTTGTTACGTGCTATAGATAATAATACATTACTGAGTAAGCTTCAGGCTGAGGAACAGGCTAATGAAGATGAAAAGATGTACCCGGTAGAAAACCTTTATCAGGCGTTTAAAGAATACCCTTTTATTTTAGAAAATACAGACCAACTTTTAAAACAGTGCAGTATTAATTTTGATTTTTCTGCCGGTAAGCAAAGTCAGAATCAACAAACATATACCAGAAGTAAAGAAGAGGATTACCTGCTTTTGGAAAAGCTTTGTTTGGCGCAGATGGATTATCGATATCCTGACGAGCAGGATGCTGCTATTGAACGAATGCGGAAAGAACTGGAGTTGATTCGTAAAATGGAGTATGTATCGTATTTTTTAATTAATTACGATATCATTAGTTATGCGAGATCGAAAGGATACTTCCATGTAGGTCGCGGTAGTGGAGCCAATAGTATAGTAGCATATTTACTGGGAATAACAGATGTAGATCCATTGGAGCTCGATCTGTACTTTGAACGATTTATGAATTTGTTTCGAAGTACCCCGCCTGATTTTGATATTGATTTTTCGTGGCGGGATCGCGAAGATGTTACCCGATATATTTTTGATCGCTTTCCGAATGTGGCTCTTATGGGGACCTATGTTACTTTTAAATACAAAGGGGTGGTTAGAGAACTGGGTAAAGTGTTTGGCTTGCCTAAAGAAGATATAGATCGTTTGAGCGATGGACAATTTAAATTAAATGAGCTCGATGAGTTATCGGAACTGGTATTGCGTTATGGTACGCTTATAGAAGGAATGCCTAACTACATAAGCGTGCATTCGAGTGGAATACTAATAAGTGAATATTCGCTACAGCACTTTTGCGCTACATTTTTACCTCCAAAAGGTTTCGCTACCGTACAAATAGACATGCATATAGCTGAAGATGTGGGCTTGTATAAATACGATGTGTTGGGGCAGCGGGGATTGGCGAAAATAAAGGAGACGTTACAGATCATTGCATATAACCAGCCTGACAATAACACTTTTGACATCCATAATGTAAAGCAGTTTAAAACCGATGTTAAGGTAAATACGATGTTGAGCAGGGGACAATGTATGGGGTGTTTTTATGTCGAATCGCCGGCAATGCGAATGCTTATTAGTAAACTTAAGGTCGATAATTACCTGGGGCTGGTAGCGGCAAGCTCTATTATAAGACCGGGAGTATCGCAAAGTGGTATGATGCGTGAGTATATTCTACGTCATCATAAGCCGGAGCGTATTAAGCAAGCACATCCGGTACTACTGCAAATTATGCCGGATACTTATGGAGTAATGGTATATCAGGAGGATGTTATAAAGGTCGCTCACCATTTTGCAGGTTTAAGCCTTGGGGAAGCTGATGTGTTGAGAAGGGGAATGAGCGGAAAGTATCGCTCGAGGGATGAATTTAAAGCTGTTGAAGAAAAGTTTATAGATAATTGCCGAAAGCGGGGGTATGATGATAAGGTGACCAAAGAGGTCTGGAAGCAAATAGAAAGTTTTGCAGGTTATGCTTTCGCAAAGGGGCATTCTGCCTCCTATGCTGTAGAGAGTTATCAGAGCTTATTTTTAAGGGCTTACTACCCACTGGAGTATATGGTTGCCGTACTTAATAATGGAGGTGGATTTTATCGCCCTGAAATTTATATTCATGAGGCTCGGATGTTGGGTGCGATCGTACATGCTCCTTGCATTAATAGAAGCAGTATGGAAAATAAAATATACGGGAAACATATTTATTTAGGGTTTGGTTATTTGAAGGATTTAGAGCAACGGAGTTGTATACGTATTTTAAAAGAACGTACACATGGAGCTTTTACGTCTTTAGAGGATTTTATAGAACGGGTTACTATTAGTATTGATCAATTAAGTATTTTAATTCGCATAGGCGCTTTTCGATTTACCGGAGTTGACAAGTATGAACTACTCTGGAAGGCTCATTTTAGCCTGGGACATATACAACGGTTTGAAGACCAGTACCAGCTGTTTAAGGTGCGTCAAAATAATTATGAAGTCCCTGTATTACAAACCACAAAGCTGGAGGAAGCTTTTGAACAGATAGAACTTTTAGGTTTTACATTGTGCAGTCCGTTTGACCTACTGCTGGAGGAGCCAAAGAATAATAGAATTACCAACGATTTTCAGCAGTATTTAAACAAGCATATCGATATATACGGATACCTGGTAACGACAAAGCGCAGTACTACCCAGAACGGGAATCAGATGTACTTTGCCACTTTTATAGATCAGATAGGAGAAGTGTTTGATGTGGTGCTATTTCCTCAGATTGCTGCTAAAAATAAATTTAGGGGGAAAGGGATATATCGTATTTATGGTAAAGTGGTTAGTGAGTTTGGTTATTTGAGTTTAGAAGTAGTTAAAATGAAAAAAGAAGATTATATTCAAGATCCTCGTTTTCAGTAAAAAGAAATTTTAATGTACGCAATTATAGATGTAGAAACAACGGGTTTTGGGGGAGAAAATAACCGCATAACAGAAATAGCGGTGGTAATTCATAATGGAACTACATTAGTAGATGAGTACCATACCCTGGTAAACCCGGAAATGCCTATTTCAAGAAATGTAATAGGTCTTACCGGCATAGACGACGGAATGGTACATGATGCCCCAAAATTTTCAGAGATAGCAGAAAAAATAGAGCAACTTACAGCGAATAAAATATTTGTAGCTCATAATGTGAATTTTGACTATAATGTAATCAGGAATGAATTTAAGAGACTTGGAATTGACTATAAAAGGAAACGCCTATGTACTGTGCGCCTCTCCCGACAAATATTTCCGGGGTTACGCTCGTATAGCCTGGGGAATTTATGCCGTAATTTAGAAATTCCTATTCAACAGAGACACCGGGCTAAGGGAGATACAGATGCTACCGTGATTTTATTACAAAAACTGCTTAAAAATGATCAGGATGGTACCGTGGCACAGCATCTCAATCAACGTTCCAGAGAGGTTACCTTACCACCCCTTTTACCTAAAACTATTTTTGAAGAATTACCCGAAACCTCAGGCGTATACTATTTTTTGAATGATACAGGTAATATTATATATGTGGGAAAGGCAGTCAATATTAAGAAAAGAGTATTGAGTCATTTTTATGATAAAAAAGCCAAGGAGTTAGCCTTGAGCAAGGAAACTGCCCATATAGAGTTTGAAGAAACAGGAAGCGAACTGTTAGCACTCATAGTAGAGTCCGTTAAGATTAAACACCATTTTCCAAAATATAACCGGGCTCAAAAACGCAGGAGTAAAGGATATGGAGTTTTTAGTTATACCGACAGGAAGGGTATTATACACCTGGCTTATAACCACCTGAAACTAGTTAAGCAGCCAATAAAGGTATTTTATTCCACAAGAGAGTGTGTAGCTTTTATGGAACAGCTTTGTGAAGCCTATAACCTTTGTCCTAAGTATACCCAGTTGCAAAGTAATGTTAAGCATTGTTCTCATTATAAGTTGAACGAGTGTAAAGGTATTTGCAGGGAAGAGGAAGTTATCGATGAGTATAACAATAGGGTACAACAAGCGATAGCAGGAACAAAAACGAAAAGTACCGATTTCTTACTGATTGAAAAGGGGAGAACACCAAAGGAAAAGGCCGTTATATTAATAGAAGATGAACACTATAGAGGGCATGGGTTTATACCTAATGACCAATGCTTAACTACCATAAATGATCTTGAAGCCTGGATTGAGCTGCAACCAAATAATCGGGAGATTGACCACTTTATAAAAGCTTATATGGATAAGGTAACGAACAAGGTTGAAATTGTTCAGTTGCCTTCGTAGCTATTGAAGTTTTGGTTAAGGACAGGTGCGATACTAAATGAACCGTATGAAGAATATCTACAGTGCTTTGCTTGGTAAAGGCAAATTATTAGGATTTGCCTAATGTTTTACAGCGTTCGATGTGATCTATCAATAGGGTGTTTCCCGGATTGAGCTTCAATGCCTTTTTATAAGCGATAATGGCTTCCTCATACCGTTCTAATTTTTCCAGATTTTGACCATTGATCTCAAAGACTTCCCAGTCATCAGGTAATTCCATTACCATAATATTACTTAACTGATGACTAATGGCATATTTACCTTTTCCAAAGAAGAATCGTTCGAGCCAGTAAATATTAAGGATGTTTCCAGGGTATTCTTCAGCCTTAAGTTGTTTATATGTAGCGACTAAATTCTTTGGGTTTCCTTGGTCTATAATATCTGCCAGTTCATAGGCAATGGTTCTTTCCGGGTGGTTTAACTGAAAATCAGGATAGAGGAGTTTTAGACCAATATCATCAACTAAATTCCCAGAGTTTGTTAGTATCACTACACCAAACTTTGTTTCTTTATTAAAGCCCAGAAAAGATCGGTAACCTCCGGTGCCACCATTATGAAATAAAATTTGAGTATGCTGCTCCGGGTTAAATACAAACCATCCGTCTTTGTAAAAAAGACGATCTTTCCCCAAATCTGTAATTCCAGTAGGAATCAGTTTGTTTATACTATTCGGGGTAAATAAAGAATTAAACTTTTGCTGATATTTTAAATAGTGAATGAGGTCTCTGGTACAGCTTATCAGTCCACCGGCATATCTGCTAGGACCTGTAAAGTTCCAATAACTATTTTGAGTACCCATGTTGGTTGGTTGAGCAATAATGTTAATTATAGCTGACTGATGATTAAGATAGGTATTGGTCATGTCTGCTTTTAACAGTAGTCCGCCCATGAGATCTTCAAATGTTCTGTTGGTAGATTTTTCTACGATTTTTCCCAAAATGCCATAACCCAGGTTCGAGTATCTCCAAACCTTTAAAGTATCTGTTTTTAAGCTTTGTAATTCAATGTTTAATAAGCTGTCTGAATATCCATTAAACGGATCAGACCAATCATCAGGAGTGAATTGTGCCGACAAGCGGGGTATTCCGGCAATGTGATTTTGCAATTCCGAAAGTTCGATTCGATCTAAATTTGAATTATCTACATCTGGAAAAAAATCTTTAATCGAAACACTCATAGATTCCTTTAAAGAAAGCTGAGCAAGGGTAGCCGTAAACGTTTTTGTGATAGATCCTATTTCATAAAGGGTTAAGCTGTCTGTTTTTACGTTTATCACTCCTTCTTCTATGCTAAATGAATGATATTTAGTATCTCCATTAGGTAATAGAATACCGATGGATATGCTCGGATTAATTTCGAGTTTAATCCTCCTTTCTATTTCCTGATATACATCACTGGGTAAATCTTGTGCGGATAAAAAATTTGAAATTGTACAAATAAAAAAGTAAAATAAAAATTGTGTTTTCATTTGGGGAATTTACGTATTAATATCCTGTCGTTACTTATGATTTTTATGGATGTTTACTTTGTATAAAAGACTATCAGTGTATTCAATGGTAGGGTTTGATCCGTTTTCAGCTTTTAAAATTATTCTGCCGTCTTTTTTTGCATCACTAATTTTAGCAATGCTTAAATCTTTATCGGTTTCATGCCATAATACGATTCTATCCCGGATTCCTTGCTTGTCTTGTAAGTCTGCATTGATGGTCATAAAGGCTATTTGTGGGGCTGCATAAAGATAGATGGCCTCACCACCATGAGCTCCTCCGTAATCCATGCCCAGTCCGATACTGTTATCGCTGTCGCTGAATCCATACCCGGAACGTTCTTCACCTTTAGGGTCATTAAAAAACAGCGACCAACCTTCATTATTTGTTCTATTGTAATAGTTACCACCCAGAAATAGTTTTCCATGCGGTCCTAAATGAATACGGTCCATTCCTTTATCATCTAAAAAGACCATTCCGTTTAAGGTGTCTTTTCGTACTCTGACTTCATTGGTAACTGGAAAACCGATTGCCATTCTTGGATTTCCTTCATTATCATGAATAACAATGCCTTTGGAATGTATAATTTCGTTCGATTTTAATTCTTGATTTCTTGGATTAAGGTAGACCCAAATGATGGCAACAATCAACAGAAGAATGATAAGGGTTTGTATCTTTTGAACTTTTTTTAATGAATTAATTTGTTGTTCCATAGTTCTATTTTTTAAACACAATATTCAGGTAAAGGCTTTTATAAGCTCCATTGAATGACTTTATTCGAAAATTTTTTCAAAAGCATGATATACGGCTTCATGTAAAGCATCTCCATGGGTTTTATCTGCTAAAAATTCAAAATACAACTTGGTGTTTTTTCCTCGCTCCGCTTTTATTTTCTCATAAAGAGTTTTGGCCGTACGTTCCATAACATCACCTTCCTTACCGACGGCAATATATATTGATTTCCCTGTTTTTACCTCAGAGGGTTTATAGTCGAGAAGTCTTTCGTTGTCCCACCAAAGACTCGGACTTATAATAATATAATTACTAAAAAGCTCCGGCTCTTTAAATAATATTTCCGTTGCGAGAAGTCCACCAAGGGATTGCCCGATAAGTGTTTTGTTGTTTTCAGTGCGAAAATTAGCGTCTATAAAAGGCTGTAGTTCTTCCTTGATAAAATTGATAAATTGGGCAGACTTCCCGGAGGTTGGGAATTCTTTTCTATCAATCTCCAGAGTAGATGGATAAGTAAAATCTCTTTTGCGATCTACATTACCAATGCCAACAACAATAGATTCCGGAACCATTTCTATCCAGGAAAAAGAACCAAATTGTACAATACCGGCGATATGGATAAAGTCTTCGTCTTTTGAACCGTCTAGTAAATAAATAACAGGATATTTTTTTGATTGGTTCTCTATATAGCTTGACGGCAAATAGATGTTTAAGGTTCTGGACTCATGTAATAGTTTCGATTCAATTTCTATGGTCTTCCCGATAGAGAATTCTTCTTCACTTAGTTGTTTTGGAATGGATTGGCTGAATGCAAGTGCTGCAGTAAAGAGCAGAATAAAACTTAAAATTTTATTTTTCATTAGCTGAAATATGAGTAAGTGGTTAGATGAAAAAAATTGTTGAAATTTAATCAACCTTAAAGTTATTTAATGTTTTTCAAATTTATAAATTCTGGGGTCACCATCAAAAGCGTCATTATTTGTAAGTCTCTTGGTGTTTTTATTTTTCAGGTGGTAAAGGTAGAGTTCCCAATTACCATCTTTATTACCACCGTAGTAAATACGTTCTCCATCAGAACTCCATCGGGCAATTAATTCGGTACCTTCACTATTGGTAATATTGGTTAACACCCCGGTTTTAAGGTTCTTTATAAAAATATCCTGGTTACCGGGATGATCTTTATCAGAGCTAAAGACCAGGAATTGTTGATCGGGTGAAAGATCACCACGTTCGTCATTGGACTCATAGTTCGTTAAACGTGTAAGGGAATTGGTCTTAAGTTGAATACTATAAATATCATTGTTTCCTGATTGATCATTGGTGAAAATGATCTGCTCTCCATTAAAATTCCAACTTGGATAACGAGAGTTTCCTGGAACATCTTTGGTAAGATTAACGGTTGTTTGGGTTTCGGAATCAAAAATAAAGATGTCAGACCGACATTGATAAAGTTGTTGCCTGCCATTTGAAGCATACAAAATGTTTTTGTCATCTAGCGTACAATTTTCAGGTTGTTCTAAAGGAGTTTCTTTTTGAGTTGAAATCTTAATTTTGTGTCTGGTTATGTTATCGCCTACTTGCCTTAAAAATGATACTTCATTGTTGTTTATCCAGGTGCCAGCCCATTCTTCAGATGAAGAATTGGTGATTTGTTTTAGGGTTTGGTTTTCGACATGCATGACATAAATATCGGAGTTGCCCGACCTGCTTGATGAAAACAACAAGTATTTCTCCTGTGCTTTGCAATTCAACAGTGATAACACCATTACCATAACTAACAATTGTTTGTTCATTTTGTGATAGGTTGTTTTATGGAGTAACCAAGATTAAATTCGCAATGCTAATTTTCCTGGATGTTCGCATTGCAAATTGCCAGGGTATCTCGTAATAAAAAGCTCATTTCTATAAAATTATAAGAAAGTGTTGATTATCAAAAGGGAAGGAGGATGTAATTCCAATAAATAATGATTAGTAACTTGTTTTTAATAGATCAGAGATAATAGGATCTACCCTTAATTTTGATAAAAACAAATAGGAATATGATATAAGGGGGCGGAAGTTCTGCCTGTTGTTTGAGGTGTCCGAAAAACAGACTTTTTATGGAAGCGATCTAAAAGTCTCAGGTCTCCTTTTAATTCTACAGAGACCTGAAACCTTAAAATATTATTTATTTAGTAAACAATGTTTCCTTTATAAATCAATGATTCTATAGGCGACATTCGAGAAACTACCTCTGCAGAGCAACTGGCATCAACTAAAATAACATTTGCTTCATCTCCTGCTTTAGGCCACTGTTGTGCTCCGTTGTCATCCAGTGGAATTGGACCTGCGGTAGCTAATTTTAACATTCTTGATAGCCCAAATTCGGATACCTGACCGTATAGCTGAGCAGCTATATTTGCCTTGTAGAGTACACTTCCAGTACCGAACGTGTTCCAGTGGTCTACAATACTATCATTACCAGTCATGACTTCAACTCCGTATTTTGTTAAAGTCGGAATAGGCATAATAAGCCATCCAAATGGAATCGTAGAGACAATACCTATTTGTGCGGCTGCTAGTTTTTCTGCGACCTCCTGTTGTTTTGATTTATCTAATTTCCCTAAAACAAAGCAGTGGCTTAGGTAAGTTTTACCTTTAAGGTTCGGGTTCTCATTTACCTTGTCAATCAGATATTCTACCGTTTTTAATCCAGATTCACCTGTTTCATGTAAGTGGATGTCGATCCCTTTGTTATGATCCAAAGCTAATTGTACCGTAAAATCTACTGTTTTTTCAATTGCTCCATCAATACTGTAAGGATCGAGGCCACCAATAAAATCAATATCGGTCTGTGCAGCATCTTTCATAAATGGGACCGTATCAGTATAATAAACACCATGTTGTGGAAATGCTACCAGTTCGGCTCCGAATCCTTCTTCTTTATGGGCTAAAGCCTTTTGAAGGTTTTTAAGAGATTGTAACCTGGAGGTAGGCTCTATATTCACATGACTCCTTGCAAATGCACTCCCTTTCGATTGTAATAACGCTATAATTTTTTCGGCCTTATAGGTAGAGTCTTTGAGCATTTCTGGTAACATTTGCTGTTCTAATGCGATCATCCCTTTAACACCACCTTTTCTTCTGACTGCCTGCCATTTATCACCATAATAAGTTTTATCAAGATGAATATGCATGTCTTTAAAAGAAGGAAGCATGAGCATGCTTTTAGCATCGATGCTATCAGCATCTGATTTATTGGCGCCAACACTTTCAATTTTACCATTAGCAATTACTACTGAGAATAAATCAGTTTTGGTGGCAATAACATCTCCATCTTCGTAAACGAACCCGGTCTCTAACCGTACATTTTTAAGGGTATAACGACTGGTAGTCTTGGGGTTTTTAAGTACGCCACTTTCAACTTTAGATTGTCCTTTTACCAATGCCGGGGTCAGGGATAATCCTGCCAGACCTAATGCTGAGTTTCTAAGAAAATCTTTCCTTGATATATTGGCATTTTTCATAAATCTATTTTTTCTTTGATGGGGGTAAAGGTACGTTACACCCTTACGTATTTAGGTGTAATATTTAGATGATCAGTTGTAAAATTTATAAATTTTCACGAAAACCACTCGGGGTTATTCCAGTTTGACTTTTAAAGAAGTTTGAAAAATATGCATGATCTGTAAAACCTAGTGTGAAAGCTATCTCTTTAATAGAAAGTGTAGTACTTTGTAATAACCTTTTGGCCTCGGTAATTACGCGTTGCTGAATGAGTGTTGTAGCGGATACTTTTAAATGCTTTTTACAAAGAATGTTTAAATAATTAGCGGAAACGTTTAGCTTTTCTGCATAGAATGCTACAAATTTATGTTCTTTAAAAAATTCATCAATAAGCAAATTGAATTTGGCAAGTCGCGGATTGGTTTGGTAAACCTTAAATTCTGTAAAAGTGTATTCAGCCTCTCTACTAACTATAGCTGCGATTACTGCTGCACGTGCACTAATTAGCTGTACCAAAGACTGAGGTTGCTTCAACTCGTTTTTAATGGCGATAAATTCATACAGTAATAGCTTAAATGCCTGTTCACTTAATTGTATCACCGGATGATTCTGATAGTTTGTAAATGAGAACCTGAAATATGGTGAGAAATGTTCAAAGAATGATTTCTCTACCATTAATTGATAGGCAATCGTTTCCCTTTGAATTTCCCATTTATGCATTTGTCCTGGAAACAATACGTGAATTTCATGATCGCCTATAGGATAATCCAGCGAATCGATGTTGTGTATTCCATTCCCTTGATCGAAAAGAATAATAATAAAGAAATCGTGCTTGTGAGGCTTGTCAATTGATCTCGCCCCATGAAGCTCGTTAAATATTATTTCCTCACGTCCGGCAATTTGCCCTTTACGGAATCCTTCGATACTGATTAAAGGTGCATCATCTCTTTTCTTCATAGGCATTCAATCTATTTTACCACCGTAAAAAACGGAGATGTAATATAGTCATTAAATGTATGATGATTAAAGTTAATTTGTGAAATTTATAATTCAGGCCGTCTGATAAAAACTTTTGTAGTTTGCCAGATGATGTTAGTTGTAGTATCTAAGGAGTTGTTGAAAACATCGGTAGGAGATAGAGAAATTATATGCTTTTTAATATGACAATTATCATAAGATCCCTCATGCCAAAACTTCAAATTTGATTTTCAAAAAGAAAGAATTAAATAAAAGGATAAAAAATGCATGATTTTCATATCCCGGTTATGGGATTGGCTTATACAATTGATAGCCCCGTGAGAGTAGCTAATTATGGTATAGATTCGGTTGTTTCCATTATTGATGATGAATTAATGGAATCCATGAGGGCTTATTATAGCAAAAGATTTAAGCTTCCTTATCAGGCCATTACAAAGAAAATGACAGATTACAGAGCACGAAGGATTTCTGTTTATCTGAATTTACTAGATAGTATCGTAAAGAAGAAGTTTGAAATCTTTAAACAAGAATTGCTTCAGGATCGCACTTCATTAGAGAAGTATTTGAAAATGATAGCACCCAAGGCTGAAATGCGCCTTGATATTAAAAAGTGGTTGAATCAGGGGAATAATGTTGAAAATGAACTTAAAAGTATCTTTGATAAATGGTTATGCCCTGGTAAAATAGATGTCAATATAATGACCAAGGTCGACAGAGAAAATTATGTCGGTAATAAAAAGTTAGGGGTTGAGTTTAATGATGCTCATGCAGCATTGAGAGGTTTTGCCACCAGTAGTTTGGAATCTTCTGTGGTTTTTTCGGCTGGGATGAATCCAAGACTTTACAGCTATCTGGCTACTTTTAGTGATTTCTATCCGGATAAAAATGGTTATTTAAAAAAGAAAATAATTCTAAAAGTAAGTGATTATAGATCAGCTCTAATTCAAGGTCTATTTCTGGCTAAAAAAGGACTGTGGGTGTCTGAATTCAGAATAGAATCAGGATTGAATTGCGGAGGCCATGCCTTTGCAAGTGATGGAAATTTGTTAGGACCTGTATTAGAGGAATTCAAACAAAGAAAAGTCGAGCTTCAAAATCAGCTGCACGAGAGTCTGATTAAAACACTGGAAATGGATGGGAAGTTTGTGCCTGAAGTCCCTATGAACTTAAAAATTAGTGTCCAGGGAGGCGTGGGAACTTCAGAGGAACATCAGTTTTTAACAGATTATTTTAAGGTCGATTCTGTAGGGTGGGGTTCTCCTTTTTTACTGGTTCCGGAAGCCACACTGGTTGATACAGAAACAAGAGAATTGTTGATGAAAGCTAAAGAGGAAGAATTATACCTCAGTAATATATCGCCACTTGGAGTTCCATTTAATACAGTGAGAAATACAACAAATGAGCATCTTAAACAGAAAAGAATAGAAAATAGTAAAGCTGGTAGCTCGTGCCCAAAAAAGCACCTTGCCTTAAACTATGAATATGCAAATAAGGGACAATGCACAGCCTCCCGAAAATTTCAACAGCGTAAACTCAATGAGTTATTGTCCGAAAACCTCAATCCGGAAGAAATAGCCAATAAAAAAAGAGCGATTACCGAAAAATCTTGTTTGTGTGTGGGATTGGCAAATCCTGCATACATCGATTGTGAAATCCCGGTAAAGCAGGAAGCTCAGGGTGTCGTTGTGTGTCCAGGTCCCAATATGGCTTATTTTAACAAAGAGGTGAGCTTATTGGATATGATTGGACATATTTATGGAAAGCATGATTTATTAAAAAACGTTAATCGTCCAAATATGTTTGTGAAAGAATTGATGCTTAATTTTAATTATTTCGAAAAGGAGTTAAAAAAGAATGTAAATGGTCAATCTGTCTTAAACCAAAAGAAAATGAGACTGTTTAAAGTAAATCTGTTAAAAGGAATTGAGTACTACCAATCATTATTTAATGCTAAGAAAGTTTTTGATAATAACGAAGGGAATAACTGGATGAAGGAGTTAAATGAGATTAAATTTAAGTTAGAGGAAACTTCTCTATAACAAAGCCTTGTTAATCATATTATCGAATTTGAAAACTGCTGCTTAAACCTAATAAGTAGTAGTAGTTAAGTGAAAAATAAAAAAGGGAGTATCGAAAATGGCTTCCTTTTTTAATGTTAATTAAGATCTTAAAGCATATTCTTTCAACAGAGAAAGAGCGACAAGGATTTGTTGCTTAATTATTTCATAAACGATCGGGTACTTATTTTTTTAAATTTTTTATTTAGCTCATTTATATGTTTTCTATGCGCAACTAATTGGGATAAAGAGGTTTCGAAAGTTCTGGTGTGATTTAAATTGGGGAATGATAGCCTGCCTTTGGCAATGCAATATGTAAGCATTACATTAAAATAGTTAAAGATCAATATGATTTTCTGAATGTTATCGGTCTCAATGGTTTTGAATCCTATTCGTCTTCCTGTGCGTTCATTAATTATATAACTCGTTCCTCTTATTTTGAGGTCTTTTTCTTTGAACTCATCATAACGATCGATCAAATCTAAAATTCCTTCGAGATATTGATGTATGATATAATTGGTTCTTTGACTTCCGCTCATGCTATTGTCTATGACAAAAACATAATCAAATAAGGTGCCTCCATGTATTTTTATAACCCCAGAGGTGGGTTTCTCCGAAAGAAAAAGATTTGAGTGGTATGTCAATTTTCCATTTTCTTTAAGGGAAGGAACATCAAAAAAAGGAGCAATTATGGTTAGAACCATCGGAAACGTGAATAAACCAATTAAATAGATACCCGTTGCCCATGAAAGGTAGCATAAAATTATAATGACCGTAAGTGCACCAAGAGCAATGAATAATTGAATTTGATTTTGTTTGTTTTTTGACTTTGAATAAAATCGGTGTTCCAAAATATAAATAAATCTATGAGTGGTACTTATTAATTGCCTTATTGATTATCGGGTATTTTACACTATAAGAGCTTCAAAATTATAAAGAAAAATAACGAATTGCCTAATGTTATGAACTTTGTTTTAAGGAGTAGAATTATCCACCTTGGTAACATGTCTACTTAGTATTTTATAGGATAATATATTAAAACCAAGGAGTTGAAAGTGAATTTGGAAATTGAGCGACTCTTTTAGATCAAGGAATTTTAGAAATAACCTCGTACGGAAGTTCTCGATAACCTATACGTCCATCTTCTGTAATCATTTCTACAATAATGAGGTGTTTACCAGTTATATCTCCATTAAAAAAATTTATAGTTTTGGTTTCACCGGGTTGTATAGAAATACTTGGATTCCAGTAAATCAATGATCGATAATCACCAATATCAGATTCCTTTTCGGAAAAAGTAGTGTGCTTAGGGGTATAATATTCCTTAACCGTGTCAAATACCTTAATGGAAGAATGAATGGTACCGGGTTGAGGCTTTCGGGATGCATAAATACCCTTACCTTCTTTAGTCACAATAGAGATTATGTGCCCCAATGGAGGTGCCTCTAAAGGATTGGTTTCAGGAAATACTTTTAAGAAATGTGATTTAAAGAATTTGGCATATTTAATTAATTCGATCCGATCAATAATATCTGGAGATATATGTGGAACATTGTCATATTCATGTTTTTCAAGTAATCTGCCATCAGCCATAAGAAGCGTAGGTTCCCCACGTCCGCCGCGAATATGAGCAAGCATGAATCCATCCGAAAAATTCTCAATTTCTATTTGATCTCCATAGTTAAAGAGTAGAATGCTATAAAGTCCGTAAGACCATTTTTTTTCTTTCTTTTTGATTTCGTCACCTGATATTATCACATCCGGAGCCCCATATTTTTTATTCAATTTAAGCTGTAGTGGAGTTAATCTGCGTTCAGAGACCACGACTTCTTCTAATGCTGTAACATCATTTGGAAGGTCCATAGCCTGGTATGATATATTTCTTTGCCTGAATAATGTTTTAGCTGCTTTTGTCGTAAATCCTGTTTCGCTAAAATCCGGCTTATGATTAAACGATATAGCTGGAGGATCAGTAGTATTTAATACAATATTGTAATTGGAATTTCCTGTGGAATCCTTCGCGCTCAGAAGAATTCTCATTGCACGATTGGAGGTGTTGTAAAGAGGGAATTCGAACCTTCCGATACTATCAGTTACAGCGCTATAAAAGGAAGGGTTCTTCCCAAAAGTTATGAGACTAACGTTTATGTTTTTAGGAGATGATTTATGGTTATTAGAAATTATGTGCCCGTTAACCGAAATATTATTTTCCGGCCAGAAGAACCGCTGTGTAGTTTTCTGTACAGGATATTTATAATTACGCCATCCCTGAGTTAACAATAAGGCATCAAGATCCTCAATTCGATTAGATTCATTTCCTCTAAAATAAAAATCAGGTTCTTCAATGGCTCCTCGAAGTTCTGAACTTAATAAAAAATAAGATCGGATGCTCTCGAATTTTTTAATATTCCAGAGCTTTTTATTAATGACCAATACAGACATATCAGCTTTTGAAGCTATGGTTTCGTTTTGAGAACGTTTAACCTTTATATTTAATGGTTCTCTTTGTGTATATAAACTTTTATCAGACTTCAGACTAAAATTTAATCGATGCTTACTTGTGCTGTTGAAAAATAATCGTTCAGAAACAGGCCGCTTTGACTTATCCATTAAGGTAAACACAAGAATGCCTTCCGGGAGTTTTTCAGCTAAGAAATCCTTCGTCAAATAACCATTTTTTAAAGGACCTTCGATTAAATAGTAATCGACTCCCCGACAGGAGATTTTAATATGAATATAATCGGTGGTCTTCAGGCTCGAAAATACATTCAGTCTTATATGCTTATTAATTCTGGATATTGATAATATAGAACCTTTTGCCATGACAGGTGGTAGTGCATAGATTCTGTCGTTTTGAAAATCCTTAGATAGTATTTTGGCATGATAAGTTCTGTTAGAATCCGGTTGAAAAGAAACGACCCCCATACCTAGGTGATTACTGTCAAAACTGCAAATTAATTGTTCACTTTGATCATAAATGCCCCCCTGTACAAAGATTCCTTTTCCACTAACATCTATGGCTTTGAAGCCTATTTTATTAAGGACGCCGTGAATGAGATGGCCACCCTCCGGAAAAAACTGTAGATCAATTGAGTTTTTAAGAACGATCGATTCTTTTTGTCTTATTCCCATTTCATTGATAGAGACGCTTATCCAATCGGGACGACCGTTAATCTCATGCTCAAATTGATAATACGGTTCCTTTTTT
The DNA here is from genome assembly GCF_000511935.2 of Zhouia amylolytica AD3. Classification (NCBI taxonomy): domain Bacteria; kingdom Pseudomonadati; phylum Bacteroidota; class Flavobacteriia; order Flavobacteriales; family Flavobacteriaceae; genus Zhouia; species Zhouia amylolytica. The sequence continues at coordinate 58,112 of NZ_AYXY01000013.1, forward strand.
GCTTTTATTTTGAATGAATCCTGTCCATTTTCCCACTTTAAATGAACCATTAGATTTTCTGATTTTGATTTGGAGGTATAGTTTTCATGAAGCAGCCTGCCTTTCAATAGATAATTGTTTGAATTGTCTTCTACGATTAAAAGGGAGTCTATGAGTTTGTTTGTATTATCTTTTGTGTTAGAAATCAGGTTGATATAAGATTCGTAAATAAAGTCTTTACCAAAATTTCTGTTCCACCGGGTATAAGCTCTAATAAGATAACGACCATCTGAGAGGTTCTCATTTAATAGGAAGGATCCGTATCCTATTCCCATTGATAATTTTAATTTTTTTTGATCGATGATCTGACCCTCAGCATCAATTAATTCTACATAAAGTAAACTACTATATATTTCATTCGTGTGATGTTTGGCATCTGTAACAATAGCTTTAAACCAAATTTCTTCATCTATCGCATAGACTTTTGAGGAGAGTTGAAGGTATACTTTCTCTGGTGATGCTAAATCAAGAGAATTTTCAAAGGCTTGCGAATATAAAAAATAAGGAATTAGCACAGCCAGCAAACTAAATAGCTTAGTCACCTTAAAAAAGTTATATTTTGGTAAAGGAAACAACTGTGGTTTTTAATCGCTTTACTTTAAAGGTAGTGTAATTTCAATTTATAATCATCCAGGTTTAACTTTTAAATTGGATATTGACATATGGAGGAATCAAATTATTAGTTAATTGAGCGATTAAGGAATGAAAAGTACCACCCTTTTGAAACAAGGTTAATGCAGTAAAACCAGTCAAACACTGACTAATTTTATTTTAAAACTTTCGTATAAGTAAAAATTGGGTTGACTCTTAATTCAGAAATCGAAAGGTTTACAGAATATTTTAAATTGATTTATCTATTTGTAATATATTGTTATTCAGTTTGTTGTTTTTATTTAGGATAGCGATATAGACTCTGTTGTTTTAAAAACTTAAAATACTATAGGTTGAATTTTTTTTCTTGATAATAAAAATAATATTTTTATAGCATTACACAGATAATTTAAAATTAACACCAACTCAAATTTTGAAATGCTTACAAGAAGACTTTTTATTGGAATAGTTGCTTTTCTTTTATTACCATTATCAATATTAGCTCAGACTGACTGGTTAATCAACAACAACTCATACAGGACACAAATTTATGAGAATAAAGAGGTGAATGAGCTTGAAATATCTAACGGCCTGGTAAAGCGTGTGTTTAGATTACAACCCAATGCTGCTACTATAAAATTAGAAAATGTTAGTAGTGGAGAATCATTTTTGAGAGGAGTGAAACCAGAGGCAAGAGTAACTATTAATGGAATTAAATATGATGTTGGAGGCTTGAAAGGACAGCCTAATTATGCTTTTTTAAATCCGGAATGGCTCAATGATATGACATCAGATCCTTCCTCCATGCAATTTGTTGGATACGAAATCAGTGAACCAAAAGCTCCATTTGAGTGGAAACAAGTACGGTATGCAAGAAATAGTAATACCCCATGGCCACCTAAAGGTATTCATTTGAGGATGGATTATGAATTACCCGGTTATGAAGGTTTGATAAAAGGGAATGGGCTGCTTCCGAGTGATTTTTCCAGACCCTTAAAGTATCAGACGGATTTTAAAACATTAGATGACTCATGGAGTGTTTTTTACTCCAATTCTCATGAGCGGTCATCTTTTCAAAATGAAGGTAAAATTGGAGAAATTTACACCCCGGCTAATACGGCTGTTTATGCAGAAAGAGCGGTAGATCCATCTACAAGAATTATTGAGGCTACTTTTAATTTAGGCACCGATAAATCGATGGAGTTTGGTCCGGGTATTACCCTGGTATGGCCTGATAAAACGGTAAAATTTTATATACGTCCAGGCGGTAATACCTATGATGATGGAATTGCTATGTTTGGCTTATGGGATGGTGAAAAGTCACATAAGGCTGCCGGTGGTCGTCAGTCATTGGATATTAGTGTGCCATGGAGTCTGAGATATCGTATTACTGATGACAAGATTTATTGTGAAGCTAAGCGAAAAGGGGGATCGTGGATTTCAGTTGCGGAACTTGATGTGTTTGAAAGTATGCCTCAAAAAGTTCGAATTGGAAAGACGAATGGAAAGGGAGAAGGTCTCGACGCTGAAAATAATGAAGGTGAATTGGTGCGTTTACAAGTGATGGATTATGCAGCTTATGGGGAAGTTTCAGAGGTTGTAAATGATGACCTTAGTAAAGAAGATTTGAAGCTTTCTGTTCATTATGAGGTTTATGATGGCCTTCCGGTAATCGCTAAATGGATTAGTATCGAAAACCTGGGAGATAAAGATATTACAGTTAATAAATTTACCAGTGAGATTATAGCGGCAGTTGAATACGCTTCACAAGTAGAGGACAGGGAATATGAAATTCCAGAACCGAATATTCATGTAGAAACCGATTATGCTTTTGCAAGTATGTCTGTAAAGGATGCCAATCATCATGCCGTAAGATGGACCACGGATCCGGATTATGAAACCCAGGTGAACTATTTAAGGAAAACCCCTTGTTTACTGGATGTTGGTCCTGAATTAGGTCCTGATCAATTAGTAAAGAAAGGTGAAACCTTTACTTCTTTCCGTACGTTTGTACTTCTTCATGACTCTTATGATAGAGAACGACAAGGTTTGGCATTAAGAAAGATGTATCGAACTTTAGCACCGTGGACGACTGAAAATCCATTAATGATGCATGCTAGATTTGCCGATTGGGACAGGGTTAAAAAGGCCATAGATCAGGCTGCAGAAGTCGGTTTTGAGATGGTGATATTAACCTTTGGAAGTGGATTCAATATTGAAGACGACAGTGAAGAGTATTTAAATAAAATGAAGAAATATGCCGATTATGCGAAAAGTAAAGGCATTGAAATTGGAGGATATTCACTGCTCGCTTCAAGACGTGTTGGGGGTGGAAATGACGTGGTTATGCCACCGGGGGAACGACCTACCTTCGGAAACTCTCCTTGCCTTGAGAGTACATGGGGACAGACGTATTTTGAAAAATTATATAAGTTTTATGAGTCTTCAGGGTTTGCATTGTTAGAACATGATGGGTCTTACCCGGGTGATATCTGTACTTCTCATCAACATCCAGGTCACAAGGGTTTGGAGGATTCACGATGGAACCAATATCAGAGGATAGCTGAGTTCTATCAATGGTGCCGTTCTAAAGGGATTTACCTGAATATCCCAGATTTTTATTATATGGCTGGTGGAAATAAATGTGCAATGGGATACCGCGAAGTAAATTGGAGCTTGCCAAGAGAACAACAGCTAATTCATGCACGTCAGAACATCTTTGATGGCACCTGGGAGAAAACCTCCTCTATGGGGTGGATGTTTGTGCCATTAACCGAATATCACGGTGGAGGAGCTGCAGCAACGATAGAACCTTTAAATGAGCATTTGGATCACTATGAAATGATGATGGCAAATAACCTGGGAGCAGGAGTACAGGCGTGTTACAGAGGACCTCGATTATACGACACTCCGGCTACTGAACAGATGGTCAAAAAAATGGTTAACTGGTATAAAAAGCATAGAGAGGTTTTGGAAGGAGATTTAATTCATTTAAAAAGAGCTAATGGCTATGATCTTGATTATTGGTTGAATGTGAACCCCGAAGGTGAAGAGAAAGGACTTCTTATGGTATTTAATCCTACGAATAAGGTTATTACAAAGCATTTAAATGTACCATTGTATTATACCGGAATTAAAGATAAAGTTGCTATCGAAATGAAAGGAGGCTATAAAACCAAAGTTAAATTAAACAGAGACTATAGCATGGATATTTCAGTTCAGGTTCCGGCAAATGATTATAGCTATATCATTATAAAATAGCCGATAGTCAACTACGTAAATAGAATATTGATTTAGCTTGATTATGATTTAATAGTTATGCGTAAAAGGAGGTCATGATGTTTTCGTATCAGTAGATTATTTTTATTGCTCAGGCTTGCAGCTTTTTAAAAGCATCCATTGACCTGATCCAAAACTATCGGTTTAATACTTCATCAGGACTATACATGGGTATAGTCCACTATTACGAGCATTTTTTACTTTATCTTCAAATGACTTCATTAAACACGAATCTTTAAATTTTTTATGAAAAATTATGATAAATAATAAATTTTAATACTTTTGTATATGTAATACATAATACATTAAAATGAATTTGATAGCTGCTACCTATGCTCCGATGCATAGCGATTTAAGTTTAAACCTTGAGGTTATTGAGGGATATGGAGACTTTTTAAAATTTAATAATATAAAGGGAGCCTTTATTAATGGCTCTACTGGAGACTTTGTTTCGTTGAGCACCAATGAACGTAAGAATATCATGAAGGCATGGAGTGCCCATAGGAGTGAAGGCTTTCAGGTGATTAATCACGTTGGTCATACTTCCCTTCTTGAAGCTGTTGAACTAGCCCGACATTCAGCCGGTCTTGCTGACGGTATAGCAGTAATTGCGCCTTATTATTTTAAGGTACGTACTTTAGATCAATTGGTTCAATATTGTAAAGAAGTAGCTGCAGCAGCTCCTCAACTTCCATTTTACTACTATCATATTCCGGTATTATCCGGAACTTATTTTAAAATGCACGATTTTGTTCAACTGGCTTATGAGGAAATTCCAAATTTCAGAGGGGTCAAGTTTACGCATAATGACTTTGTTGATTTTCAGCAGTGCTTACAGTATAAGCGTAAAGAGGGCAAGGACCTGGAACTTTTTTTCGGTATAGATGAGATGTTTGTAAATAGCCTGAGTCTGGAAGGGCAAGGCTGGGTGGGAAGCACATATAATCATTTGGCACCTTTGTATACCGAGATATATAAAGTATTTGAGTTAAAAAACTATCAACGAGCTAATGAGCTGCAGAACATGGCTGTTCAATTCGTTCAGATCCTGGATGGATACGGGGGATTCAATGGTGCGGGTAAAAGCTTTATGAAGCTTTTGGGGTTAGATTGTGGCCCAAGCAGATTTCCGCATGCAACACTGTCTGAAAAGGATTTAAAAAATGCACAGCTTAAAATGGAGGAATATGGATTGACAGCTCCAAACTTCTCTAAGTGTAACTAAAAATTTTTATAAATATATGTAGTACATAATACAATTTAATTGCTAACCATCATTAATTATTTATTAACCAAACAATTTTTTATGAATTATTTTTTGAGACAAATTAAGGTAAAGATTCTGTCCTTAGAAAAAGTCTTTCGGACTAAGGGGCGCGGGATTTTCTGTTTCGCAATGTTGTTGGTGACAGGAATTTATGCACAACAAAAAGAATTGAAAGGATCTGTAGTAGATGAGAATGGTACGCCGCTTCCTGGAGCAACCATCCTTATTAAGGGAACGACGAATGGAACTCAAACAGATTTTGACGGAAATTTTATTATTCAGGCAAGCCAGGATGACATTTTAGTCATAAGCTATGTGGGGTACACCACACAATCAATTAAAGTAGGAGCTAAAACCGAATTTAATGTAACCCTGGCTGCAGACACCTCTACTTTAGACGAAGTGGTGGTTACAGGGTATTCTACCCAAAAAAGGAATACCATGGCAACCTCGGTTTCTAAATTAGATACCCAGGTGTTAGAAAGTGCGTCAGTTTCTAACGCAGCTACCGCATTACAAGGTACGGTTGCTGGATTAAGAGTAACACAGACCACGGGTCAGCCAGGAGCAACTCCTGCCATTCAGTTGAGAGGAGGTACCGCTTTTGGAGGCGGGGGTAATCCGTTGATTTTAATCGATGGAGTACCAGGCTCATTTTTCGCTCTTAACGCTGATGATATTGAGTCTATCGAAGTATTAAAAGATGCTGCTTCAACTGCTATTTATGGTGCTAGAGCTGCAAACGGAGTAATCCTGGTTACAACCAAAAAGGGTAAAGAAGGTAGATCGAGTATTACGTACAGACATAAATACTCAATTAATAAACTGAGAACAGGTTTCGATTACTTGAGTGCCAAAGATTATGTTACTTACAACAGACAGGCTATTTTAAATTACCAGCGAATTTATCCTGGGGGTTTTCAGCAGTTTTTAGATGGAGCCCAGGGAATGGGGATCGGTAATAATACTACAGATTCACCGTTCACAACTCAAATTTTAACGGATAGTAACAGGTATCTGTTAAATTATCCGGGGTGGCAAACAGTAGCCGATCCGGTAGATCCTACACGTACTTTATTATTTCAGGCTAATGATATGTCTGAGTTGTTTTTCCAGGATAGTTCTATAAGCGACCATACCCTTTCATTTGATGGCGGAAACGATAAAGGAACTTATTATTTGAGTTTAGGATATTTGGATAATGAAGGACTTGTTTTTGGTTCCGGATTCGAAAGGTATTCAGGTACTTTTAATGGCTCATATAAGGTATTGGATAATGTTAAGGTATCTTCAAACGTTCTTTATGCACATTCTAAATATAATGGCACATACCTTAACAATGATAATTGGGTATTTCAGAGAGCGGCAGGACAGCCACCTACATCAAGAATTTATAATAATAATCCTGATGGTAGTTTAAGCAATGAATATAATCCGGGAACTAATGTTAGTTTCGGAAACCCGTTATATTATAAGGATAAGTTCATTAGAGAAAATTTAGAGCAACGCTTAACGGCTTCAGTTAACCTGGATTGGGATATATATGAAGATTTAAGGTTTACCTTGAGAGGAAGTCATTTTACGATAAATAATTCAAACGAATCATTCAATAAGGCCTATCTTAATGCAGGTTCTCTGAATACGGTGAGAGAAGCTTCAGCCAGTCATAGTCGTACCATGAGAAATCAGCTAACGGCAATGTTCAACTATAAAAAGACCTTTGGCGAAAATCATAATGTAGACGCGATTCTGGGCGCTGAATATTTTAAAGAAAATTTCTTTAATTTTAATGCAAGGAACCGTTTATCTCCCACCGATTTAATTGTCACGATGAATGCCGGAGCCGAGGCGGCGGGTGTTCCTTCTTCTTATAAAACCTATTATTCGATTGTATCAACCTTTGGGCAGGTGAATTATGACTATGATAATCGATTACTTCTCGGGTTGACCTTCAGACGAGATGGTACTTCCAGGTTAGGGAATGATAAATACGGTTTCTTCCCAGGTGCATCCTTAGGATGGAATTTACATAATGAGTCCTTCCTTAAAGGTTCTAAAATAGGTGAAGTGGTGAGTACCTTAAAACCAAGAGTAAGTTATGGGGTGAATGGTAATGTAGATAATTTTGGAAACTTCTCAGTTTTCGGAACTTATAGTGATACCGGAACTTATAACGGGCAGACCGGATATGCAAATACATCACTGCCACTTCTGGACTTGAGATGGGAGCGTTCTACAACCCTTAATATGGGATTCGATTTAGGGTTTTTCAATAATAGAATTAGTCTATTGGCAGATTATTACATAAAAGATGTAAAGGATAAGTTAGCCGGATTAACCCTGCCGCTATGGACTGGCTTTAGCAGTATTACTACAAACAATGGTACCTTGAGGAATAAAGGTTTAGAGCTTGAACTTAATGCCAGAGTGATAGATGGTCAGGATCTAAAGTGGAACCTGGGTGCAACCTTTTTTACACAAAAGAGTTTTGCTCATAAGTTACCTGAGAATGATAATGAAAAGAACAGACAAGGCGGAACACAGATCTGGGATCCGAACAAAGGAGAGCTTGTATGGGTTGGTGGTCTTCAGGAAGGTGAGCGCGTAGGATACGATGTAGTTGTTGGGTATGTACAAGAATATGTATATGCCAATCAGGAAGAGGTTGATGAGCATGTCACCAGGGAAGATGCATTCCTGCGAAACCCTACACAGCGTTATCCCGGCGATGTGGCCTGGAAGGATGTCAATGGTGATAATGTAATTAATTCATACGATAGAGAGGTATTGGGAAGAACAACACCTGATTTTATTGGAGGATTTACTTCAGACCTGTCTTATAAGAATTTTAACTTATTCGTAAAGACAGATTTTGCAACCGGTCATATCATTCAGAATGACTTACGTGTTAGAGGAATGTCGCAGGTACAGGGTAACCAGAATTCACCAGTGGAAGTTTTAAACTCATGGACTCCGGAAAATACACAAACCAACGTACCTAGATATGATTTTACGGATCCCCAGGCTAACCATAAAAGAGGCTCAAGCAGGTATTGGGAAAAAGGAGATTACTTCGCTCTTCGTGAAGTAACTTTAAGCTACAACGTTCCAACTACAGTTTTTGACAATTTTATTAAAAACTTAAGACTGTATGCAACCGGATCCAATTTGGCCTATATCAGTGGTTATTCCGGAGCAGCACCTGAAAGTGGAGGTTTTGACACTGGTAGATTTCCATTACCAAGAACTTTTACTTTGGGATTAAACGTAACATTTTAAAAATAATTAACCATGAAAAAGTATATATTCATAATAACGGCTGTAATGCTTTTCACTTCTTGTGAAAAAGAAATTGAATTAGAGCCAATAAGTGATCTTACCTACAATGGATTTTGGGATACTGAAGAAGCCGCTAGAGCTGCACAATCAGGAATTTATTCAACGTTCAGAGGAGGGGCTTCTACTTTTTGGGTAATGGGAGAAGTTCGTAGCGACTTTTATGGGGGGCGAACTTTTGAGTCACCCAGTAATTTAAATTTGATCAATCAGATTATAAATACCACCCAGGTACCTTTTGCTAATTGGGCTGGGTTTTATAGTCATATTCACAGGATAAATGATTTTCTGTATAATATTGAGAATGTTCCATTCGCCAGTGAAATCGATAAAAGACATTTGAAAGGTCAGGTATACGGTATTCGGGCTTTTTATTACTACACCATGTTGAAAACATGGGGAGGTGTACCTATTACTACAGAACCATTACTTTCTGTTAATCCCGATGAGTTAAGCAAGCCAAGAGCTTCTCAGGAAGAGTTAATGGCTCAGATTAAAGCAGATATTCAAAGTTCTTTAGATGCATTTGGTTCTGATAATTCCTTCTGGCAGGGAAGTAATGTCTATTGGTCTAAAGCAGCCACCTTAGCATTGAAAGGTGATGTATACATTTGGTCTGGAACCCTTCTTAATGGAGGAAGTTCGGATTACACTGAAGCAAAAAATGCACTCCAACAAATTGGGAGTATGGGCTTTACTCTTGAATCTGGCTTTGAAGATATGTTCAGTGTAGCTAATGAAGCTAACGACGAATTTATCTTTGCTATCGATTACCAGCAGGATCAGGCTGGGAATTTTTACACTGGCTTGTTTACCGGACGTTCCACCGAAATTAATCAAACCTGGGATGATCGCGGGAATTCATATGCTGATTTTGTAGCCAATGGAGGGAACCGTTATGGACCTTCAGAAAAGTTATTGCTGGCCTTAGACGATACTTTGGATACGCGTAGAGACGCCACTTTTACAAGGCTTTACTCAAATGATGCAGGAAATTATTATCCATATCAGTTGGTAGACGAATACAGTGCCTCTATTTTATCTAAATTTTTAGGAGAGGTAGTAGCAGGAGTTCGAATTTCAACGAATAATGTACCTGTATACAGATATGCTGATGTTTTGTTGTTGCTGGCCGAGGCTAAAAACCGCCTGGGTGAAGATCCATCTGCAGAAATTAATGGCGTAAGACAACGTGCATATGGTGAAAATTACGATGCATTAACTCACGCTTACGTTAATGGTTCTCAAGATGATAATACAAAAGCCATCCTCGATGAGCGATTAAAAGAGTTTGTGGGAGAAGGAAAGAGATGGTGGGACCTAAGAAGGGCCGGTGGTAGTTATATTTTTGATGAGGTAGAAACTTTGCCGGCTTCAGAAGCTTATAAACTTTTACTGCCGATAACACCTGATATGATCGGAAGAAACCCTGCTTTAGAACAAACCCCTGGATATGAATAACATGCGAAGTTTATTTACACAGAGTTAGTTTAGTTTTTTATTAATTTGGTTGAGAAGGAGGCTGATATTTTATCAGTCTCCTTTTTTATTGGAAATTTTTAAGCTTTTATTAGTTACATATGCTTATCGTGAAACACCCTGTCAAAATGAGGTTCAAGGTGACGTCGCATAGCATTTCTGAAAGTCTCAGGAGTACCAACTTTTAAATTGTCTAGCAACATACGATGCGTAACAAATTGTCCGGAAGAATATTCATAACGCCCGTTATTCATAAACTCATCTTGCTGGTATAGGTATTCAAAAACAGGTAGTAATAGATCCTGAAATCGTTGTAAAGTGGTGTTTTTTGATATTTGATAAAGTTTGGCATGAAATGCTATTTCTTTATCAAGTGAAAAAACAGTCTTGTCATAACTGGTTGCTTCCTCTTCTTCAACAATACGCTCTAACTCTTCAAGATCTTCTTCCGTTTTATATTGAAAAAGAAAATCAGCCATGCCCATTTCTAAAATTAACCGAAGTTCAAAAAGACTTTTTAAGGTCTTATTTCCAAGTAAATTCGGATCCAGGATTCTTTCAAAATTATTGATGATATCAGGTTCTTTGAAAGTCATTCCCTTGTGTTTCTTGGATTCAATAAATCCAAGGGTTCGTAAACGAAGTAAGGCTTCTCTAACCACAGTGCGACTAACGCCTAATGATGCTGCCAGATCAAGTTCCTTCGTAATGGGGTCTCCAGGTTTAAGGTTATTCTCCTTAAAGTACTGCATCAAACGAAGCTCAACTTTGTCAACAAGAGAAAGGGTGTCAATGGGCTGTATTTTATCTGATTTTTTCATGATTCAAACCTTATCACATTAAAATTGTACTGTTTTGTTCAGGGAAACATAGCAAAAATAGTATTGTTACTATAAGTACAATAAGATTCACTAAACTTTTATGTATTTAACAAATTTAATGCTTGATTATTAAAAGAATATATTATTTTTGTTTTATGTCATACATAATAAAGATATGAAATATTCTGAACATTATAAAAATACACTTTTAAATGACGTAATACCTTTTTGGGAACGACATTCTGTCGATCATAAATTTGGAGGTTATTTTACCTGTCTTGATCAGAATGGAAAGGTTTACGATACCGATAAATTTATTTGGTTGCAAGGTCGGCAGGCCTGGATGTTTTCTATGTTATTCAATAATGTGGAAGCTAAAGAAGATTGGTTGAAAGTAGCTGAATCTGGTGTTTCTTTTCTTAAAGAGAAAGCGATGGATACAGATGGGAACTTCTTTTTCGCAACTACCCAGGACGGTAGACCACTAGTGCAACCCTACAATATTTTTTCGGATTGTTTTGCAGCCATGGCTTTTGCTCAGTATGCCAAAGCTTCAAAAGATGAAGACTATAAAGAGTTAGCCAGAAACACGTATCTTAATATTTTAAAAAAGAAAGACGATCCGAAAGGAAAGTACGAAAAAAGAACAGGTGTAAGACCCCTTAAAGGGTTTTCCTTACCCATGATTTTATCTAATTTAGTGTTGGAGTTGGAAGATGTGTTAAGTCAAAAAGAGGTGGAGGAGACCATTGATTTTAGTGTAAATGAAGTCATGAATGTATTCCTCCAAAAGGATTCCGGCCTGATTCATGAAAACGTAAATCCAGATGGCTCTTTTTCTGATAATTTTGAGGGAAGATTGCTTAACCCCGGACATGGAATTGAAGCCATGTGGTTCATGATTGATATCGGAAGTAGAAATGATGATACTCAATTAATTAATAAAGCAGTACAAACCATTATAACCATATTGGAGTATAGTTGGGATAAAGTGTTTGGTGGAATTTATTACTTTATGGATGTAAAAGGAAACCCGCCACAACAACTGGAATGGGATCAGAAATTATGGTGGGTCCATTTGGAAACTTTAGTGGCACTGGCAAAAGCATATGAGCATACAGGAGACCAAAGGGTTTTAGATTGGTATGAAAAGGTACATAACTATGCCTGGTCGCATTTTGCGGATCCCGATAATGGTGAGTGGTTTGGTTATCTTAATAGAGCAGGAAAACCATTACTAACCCTTAAAGGAGGGAAATGGAAAGGATGTTTCCACGTTCCCAGGGCTATGTTTCAATGCTGGAAAACTTTCGAAAAAATAGAACAATCAACTAACTTTAAATTTTAATTAAATAATGAAGTTTACATATATTTTATTAACGGCAGTATTAATTGCCTTTACCTCTTGTGATAGCAATCAAAAATCAAAGGAAATAGCGGAAGCGGTAAAGCCCTCAGAAGTAAGTCAATTTGTTTTACCGGTCTTGGTTAATAAAGAGAAAAACAAAATATTCAAATTCAGTTTAACTGTTGACGAACAAAAAATAACGGATGAACTAGCTCCGGTTAAATCGATATTGGTAAACTTTGAAGGAACAACAGACTTAAAGAATATTGGTGAAGCTTCTGTCTATCATGCTAAGACGGAGAACTTTAAAGAAGCTACTTTACTTTCTTCAGTATCTGAAATATCTAAAGAAGTTAGTTTTCAGGGAGTCTTAGATCTGGAACCGGGAAATAATTATTTCTGGTTGTCTGTGAAATTAAATGGAACTCCCGAACTAAGTAATAAAATTAAAGCTATTCCGGAAACCATAGTATTTAACAATGGTGGTGTTCTTAATCTATTAAATGAACCTGCTCCAGCCCAGCGTTTGGGAGTAGCGATAAGAAATAAATTCGATGATGATGTTGATACGTATAGGATTCCAGGGTTAGCTACTACTAAAGACGGAACATTGATAGCTGTATATGATATTAGATATAACAGTGCCGTCGATCTTCAGGAAGATGTGGATGTGGGAATGAGCAGAAGCACCGACGGCGGACAAACATGGGAACCGATGAAGGTGATTATGGATATGGGAGAATATGGTGGTTTGCCCCAAGATGAAAACGGAATTGGAGATCCTGCGGTATTGGTGGATGAAAATACAGGCACTATATGGGTTGCGGCCTTATGGTTGCATGGAAATAAAGATAAAAGAGCCTGGTGGGCATCGGATCAGGGAATGACTCCGGAAGAAACCGGCCAGTTTATGTTAGTAAAAAGTGAAGATGACGGGCTAACCTGGTCAGAACCTATAAACATAACACAACAAATTAAAAACCCTGATTGGAAACTGTTCTTTAATGGTCCTGGAATGGGAATTACCATGAAAGATGGAACATTGGTTTTCCCTGCCCAATTCAAAGATAAAGAGGCCATTCCTCATTCTACGATTATTTACAGTAAAGATAGGGGTAAAACCTGGAAAGTGGGTACAGGCGCAAAATCTGAGACTACAGAAGCCCAGGTGGTTCAGCTTACCGATGGAAGTTTGATGTTGAATATGAGAGATGATAGAAACAGAGCGAATAGAAAAGATCCTCAGAACGGGCGCTCTGTGGCAATTACAACCGATTTAGGTGCTACCTGGACCGAACATAGCACCTCGCGAAAAGCGTTGATAGAACCTAATTGTATGGCCAGCATTATTACTACAGAAGTGAAGGATAAAGGACATGTTTTATTCTTTTCAAATCCTGATTCAAAAACGAAGAGAGACCATATCACAATAAAAACAAGTTTTGATGATGGTATGACATGGCCGGAAGAATATCAGATTGAATTGTATGAAGAATCAAATTATGGTTATTCATGCCTAACCAAAATTGATGAAGACTATTTAGGAATCTTGTATGAGGGCAGCGGAGATTTATATTTTCAAAAAATAGCCATAGAAGAACTTATAAAATAAACGAAAATGAGACCTTTTGTATTAGCCGAAACGAATTGGAAACAAGTAAAAGACCAGAATTTTGAAGTTGCCATTTTACCATGGGGAGCTACAGAGGCACATAACTATCATTTGCCTTATGGAACCGATAATATGTTGGCGGAATCTGTAACAATAGAAGCAGCTTCAAAAGCCTGGAATCGGGGAGCAAAACCTATAGTGCTCCCGGTAGTTCCTTTCGGAGTCAATACAGGACAGCTCGATGTTTCCCTTTGCATTAATATGAATCCTAGCACTCAATATGCAGTTTTAAGAGATATCGTACAGGTGCTGCATTTGCAAAAGATTCAAAAACTTGTCATCGTTAATGCTCATGGAGGTAATAATTTTAAACAAATGATTCGGGAATTAAGTGTTGAATTTCCGGATGTTTTTGTATGCGCATTAAACTGGTGGCATGCGGGCAATGCGAAGGCTTATTTTGATGACCCGGGTGATCATGCAGGAGAACTGGAAACCGCAATGATATTGCATTTATTTCCTGAGTTAGTATTGCCCCTTGAAGAAGCGGGTAAGGGTGAAGCAAAACAATTTGCCATTAAGGCCCTGAGAGAAGGTTGGGTAACTACGCAACGCAAATGGACTTCCGTAACCAAAGATACCGGGGTAGGGAACCCTGAAAAAGCGACTGCAGCAAAAGGAGCTGCTTATTTTAAGGCAACGAGTGATGCTATCGCTGAGTTTCTTATAGACCTAAATGATACAGCCCTAAATAACCTTTACAAATAATATGAAAAAACTATTTCTCACTTTATTTGCCTCCCTTCTTACTTTTAGTCTTTCAACAGAACTAAAAGGACAAAACATAAATTTTGAAACAAACTACTCGGCAGAAGAACTTCATGCAGCTCCGGTTAAATTAATACCATACCCTCAAGAAGTTGTCTGGGGACCGGAGATGGTTAATTTTTTGAGCTTCAAAGTAACTTCAGAAAACACATTAAACAAAAATATTACTTCTGAGCTTGAACGCATCTGCAGTGAGTATGGTATTGAAAATTCTAAACATTCTAAAGTAACAATCAAATTTATTTCAGATGAGGAGGTACCCCTGGAAGGTTATGAATTAAACGTAGAAAAAAATAAAATAACCATTAAAACATCTAGCGATGCAGGTGCATTTTATGCATTGCAAACCTTGCGTCAGCTTATTTCCAATGATATAGGAATATCGAGAATTCAGCTTTGTAACATTAAAGATCAACCCGCATTTCCCATCAGGGGTTATATGGTTGATGTTGGGAGAAACTTCCAAAGTATAGAATTGCTTAAAACACAGCTTGATGTGATGGCAAGTTATAAACTCAATACATTTCACTGGCACTTAACAGACCGACCTGCCTGGAGAATTGAAAGTAAGGCTTATCCCGAATTAACCGGAGCCGAAAATCATCGCCCTACCAGAGACCCTGGAGCATTTTATACCTATGAGGAAATCAGAGCGCTAATTATATATGCAAAAGATAAGCACATACAGGTAATACCGGAAATTGATATGCCAGGGCATAGTGATTCTTTTGTTACAGCTACGGGTCACAAAATGGAATCTCCTGAAGGCATGAAAATTCTCGAAAAGGTGTTGAATGAGTTTTTTGATGAAGTTCCTAAAGAACTTTGCCCTGTTATTCATATCGGTTCAGATGAGGTGAGAATAAAGAATCCTGAAGTGTTTATCACCAAAATGGTAGCGATCTGTGAGGCTAATGAGCGTGAAGTAATCATCTGGAATCCCGGACTTCCGGCCAATGATTATGTAATAAGACAAACCTGGAAGCCAGATCACATAGAAGAAAAGACCTATAAAGAAATAGATTCATGGAATAACTACATTAATAATGGAGATCCATTTGTTCACATATCAAAACTATTTTTTAAACCTATAGGAAAAGGTTCAACGAATAAGGTACAAGGGGGAATTTTATGTATGTGGCATGATGTTAATCTTGATAAAGAGGATGATTTTATTAGATTTAATCCGCTGTATCCATCAATGTTAACCTATGCATGGAAAACATGGACCCATGATGTCAAAACGGCTTCTAAAGAATACTTAACCAAAATACCCCTTTCAGGAACCTCAGAACATGACTATTTTCAAGCTTTTGAAAAATACCTGATGCAACACAAAGAAAAATATTTTGCAAATAAACCTTTTCAATATGTGGAGCAATCTCAAAACCAATGGAAATTGATGAAGTTTGCGGATTCCCTTGCAATAGAAATGACTATGAATTCCATTCGTGAAAAATTTGATCAAAAGGATCGTTATAAACTAGCTAATGGTAATACCATTTATATTAAAGATAGATTTAAGCTTGGAGGTTATTATCCCGATGCTCAACCCGGAGAAACCTGTTTTGCATTATCCTACATCTACGCAGAAGAAGAGAAAGAAATCCCGGTTTGGGTAGGTTTTGAAACTCCTTTTAGAGCCAATAGAGTTTATGGAGGTATGCCCGATCAGGGGGCATGGGATGCTCATGGAGGGGATGTATGGATTAATGGAGAAAACCTTCCTGCTCCTGAGTGGAAGAACCCTGGGTGGAAACCGTCCAAAACATCAGGATGGGGGAATGCAGACGATCAGGAAATTACCTGGAAAGACGAAGAGTTGTATTGGACAAGGGAACCTGTTATGGTTCCTTTAAAGAAAGGCTGGAATGAAATTCTGATAAAGGTTCCGGGAACTAATGCATATCAGAACTGGATGTTCACCTTTGCGCCGTTAGAAGAAAATATCGTAGTAAATCCATTTAAAGCGATTAATGGAAAATAAAAACAAGTTAATATCTGTAATCCTGATCATTTTATTTCTCCTATTAGGAGAATTGGTTAAAATGGTATTCAACTTACCGATTCCCGGCAGTATTATAGGTATGGTGTTAATCTTTATGGTTTTAAAATTAAAATGGATCAGATTAGAACAGGTAAAACCTACCTCAGATTTTTTACTTAAATATTTGTCGTTGTTCTATGTTCCATATGGGGTTGGTTTAGTTACACAATACAAGTTTTTAAATGGGAAATTAACAGAAATTATCATTGCATTAGTCCTTAGCACTTTTCTCGCTATGTACATTACAATGAAACTTTTTAAAGTATTTGAAAAGAATGAGTAACTATGTTGAGCTTCCAATAGTAGGAATTTCTATTACACTCATGGGTTTTTATGCATCCAGGCAGTTGATTAAAAAGTATTCCTTTTTGTCCTCAGGATTAGTACTATGGACCGTGCTTTTCATCTTGGGTACGCTTTATGTTCTTGACATCAATTTTGATGCTTATTGGAATGGAGGCTCCTGGGTGAGTATGCTGTTGGGGCCGTCGGTTATTGCATTGGGAGTTTCATTATATGAACATTCAAATAAATTGTGGAAACAATTAAAACCGTTTCTGATAAGCGTAGTCACCGGTGGAATTATAGGGATTGTTTCTGTAGTTCTGTTGTTGTTGCAATTTAAAGTCCAACCGGAAATCATTAAGTCCATTGCACCCAAATCAATAACAAGTCCTATTGCCATAGAGGTCGCTCAATCCATAAAGGGGATTCCAGAGATCACTGCTGGAATTGTAATTTTCACGGGTATTTTAGGCAGTGTTTTTGGTCCGGTTTTTTTGAAAATCATTGGAAACAAAAATAATAGCGCAATGGGAGTCGCTTTAGGGACAACTGCACATGGCATTGGTACAGCCAAAGCATATGAATTAAGTAATGTTTCAGGAGTATATGGCGGACTCGCAATGTGTGTTAACGGAGTGATATCAGCTGTAATGATTCCATATATTGTTGAATTGATGATGTAAATATTCATGTTAAAAAGTATGAAAATGAAAAATAGTATATGTCTTCTAATCTGTATATTATCTATATCCTTCACCTTTGGTCAGGGAGCCAAAAAATTACAGGTAGAAGAACTTCAGGGTTTTTCTAAACTGAAAACGAAGCATTCCTCTTTGGGATATGCAGGAATGTTAGGTGGAGTGTATAATGATATTTACATCGCAGCAGGAGGCGCTAATTTTCCCGATGGAATGCCATGGGAAGGTGGTGATAAAAAATGGTACGATCATATTTATTATTATAAAGACCAACAGTGGAATTTATCTAAAGTAAAACTACCTGTGCCATTGGCTTATGCAGGTTGCGTATCTACCGAAAAAGGTGTTGTATGCATTGGAGGAGATAATAGCAAAGGAATTGTAAATCAGGTGCTTATTTTAAAATACAATAATGTTCTGGAAGAAATTACCGTTGAAGAAATTCAACAATTACCAGAGCCACTAGCCTATGCAACAGCTGTACATGTGGAGGGATATATATACCTTATTGGAGGTAAGAATCCCTCAGGTAGTACAAATAGTTTTTATAGAATTGATGATAGGCTGGAGGGAGAGTGGGAAAAATTAAAAGATTTTCCAGGACCTCCACGTGCAGTCCATTCAGCTGTAGTTCAGGAAAGTTCTTTTTCAAAAAAAATATATGTAATTGGCGGTAGAAATGAACGCAAAGGTAAAAAGTCTAAAGGGTTGTCCAGCTTCCTTAGCTACGATTTAAAAGATGAGGTCTGGAAAGAGGAAGGAGATGTAGTTATAGATGGAGATAAAAAAGTATTGATGGGGGCTGCAGCAGAAGCCAAAGGATCTATGCATGTATTGGTTTATGGTGGCTCCGATGAAAGGCTCTTCGATCAATTAGAACAGCTGTATCTGGATGAAATCGCAGCCGACCAGGATACTGTCAAATTAGATTTAAGCAACCGGAGGAAGGAAATCTTAAGAAATCATCCGGGGTTCCAAAAAGAAATTCTGGCCTTCAATACCATAACAGGCAAATGGTTTATATACGATAGCCTGCAGGTTCAAATCCCCGTAACTGCCTTGAGTTTTAAAATGAACGATGATTTTATGATCGTTTCAGGGGAAGTTGCACCCGGGGTACGGACACCTAAAGTTTATAAATTTGGCGATCAGACGGATATCAACAGGTTTGGCTGGTTAAATTATACCGTGCTGGCATTATACTTAATGATTTCCCTGGTTATTGGCTTTTACTTTTCTAATAAACAAAAGTCTACTGACGATTATTTTGTTGGTGGTGGTAGAATTCCATGGTGGGCTTCGGGCTTGAGTGTGTTTGGTACCTTACTAAGCGCAATAACCTTCATGGCAATACCAGCAAAAGCTTTTATAACAGACTGGTCCTATTTTTTCTTAAATATGGCCGCCATAGCAATAACACCGCTTATAGCATTCCTGTTCATCCCTTATTTCAATCGATTAAAAATAGCTACGGCATACGAATTTTTAGAAGATCGATTTAATTATCTGGCAAGAGCATTTGGAAGTTTGTCTTTTATCCTTTTTCAGCTTGGGAGGATTGGAATCGTCTTACTATTGCCTTCTCTGGCCATTTCAATTGTGACAGGTATTTCGGTTGAGGTAAGTATTTTAATAATGGGAATTATCTGTATTATCTATACCACATTCGGAGGTATAGAAGCTGTAATATGGACCGATGTGCTGCAAGTGATCGTACTTCTTGGAGGTAGTGTGGTGGCAGTAATATGGATTTTGCAACACACCGATATACCCGTTTCGGAAATGATTTCTTATGCAGAGAGCAAGCACAAGTTTAATCCGGCCAATATGGATTTTAATTTTACTGACACTACCTTTTGGGTCGTATTCATTGGAGGGTTAGCATCGGCCATGGTTACCCAGGGAACAGACCAAACCATTGTACAACGTTATTTAACCAGTTCGGACGTAAAAGATTCACAAAAGACCTTATATACCAATGCTGTATTAACACTTCCTGCAACGATTATTTTCTTTAGTATCGGAACCTTGTTATTTATATTTTACAAAGAAATGCCTGAAAAACTGTCTCCTGTAATATCCAACAATGATTCCATATTTCCGTGGTATATTGTCAATGAACTTCCTGTAGGGATATCCGGATTGTTAATTGCCGGTATTTTTTCCGCTGCCATGTCAAGTATCAGTAGTAGCCTGAACTCTGTTTCAACAGCTTTTTGTAATGACTTTTACAAGCGTTATAACCCTGCTAAAGGCGATATGAAATTGCTGAAGGTCGCTCGGTTGGTTACTGTAATTACCGGGGTGATCGGAGTGGTCTTAGCATTGTGGATGGCTAATTCAGGTATTAAATCCTTATGGGATCAGTTTTATACTTTCCTCGGACTATTTACCGGAGGATTGGGAGGAATGTTCCTGTTGGGAATGCTTACCAAAAAAGCCAATGCCACCGGAACCTTAATTGGCTTGGCACTTAGCGCTATCCTCATATGGTACATAAGTGTATATACTGAAATTAACTTTTTAATGTATTCCTTGTTAGGAGTAGTTTCATGTTTTGTGCTTGGCTATATTTTTAGTTTAATATTTAAAGACAATACCACCAAAAATGAATAAAAGACTCATAGTACTCTGCATTGTAGTGTTAGGTAGCGTTGAGCTGTACAGTCAGCTTTCACTGAATAGAATTTTTACAGATTACATGGTTTTACAAAGAAATGAACCCGTAACGATATGGGGTGAAGGAAAACCCGGATCAGAGGTTGAAGTGGTCTTCGCAAAAACGATGGTGAAAACTCAAGTAGCTGCTGATGCTACCTGGAGTCTAAAGCTGCCTGCCCAACATACAAACCTTACAGGGCAGCAATTAAGAGTGTATTCGGGAAATGAAGAAATCTTGCTTGAGAATATTTTAGTAGGTGATGTATGGTTATGTCTGGGACAATCTAATATGGAATGGCCATTAAGCCAAGAGAAGCATTTTAAACAAGAACAAAAAAAAGTTAACCAAACCTTGTTGCGATTTTACAACCCGAACTTTGCGGGTAAAAGCGTATATGGAGTTCATTATAGTGATTCACTTCTGAACAGATTAAGCCAAGATCAATTTTATCATAGAACGGAATGGGAGCAGAGTAATTTGAAATCCGCCGCTAAAATGAGTGCGGTGGGATATTATTTTGGTAGTAAGATCATTAAAGAACAAAAAATACCAATAGGCTTAATTAATTTGGCGATTGGAGGTGCTCCAATTGAAACATTTATAGACAAAAATGCTTTGTTGAAGTCCGATCAATTTTCTGCTAAGGTTGAAGGAAATTGGTTGAATAATGAAGCCTTGCCAAAATGGATAAGAGAAAGGGGAGATCAAAATGTGGGCAACGTTGAAGTGATATATAAGGACTCTTCAGGACCGAACCACGCATATAAACCCGGATTTGCTTTTGATTCGGGCATTAAATCATTAACCAAATTTCCAATTAAGGGAATACTTTGGTATCAGGGAGAAAGCAATGCTCAGGAACCTGAAAGGGTAGAAGAATATAAAGACTTGCAAAGACTGATGCTGTCTGATTTTAGAATGCATTGGAATTCACCGGATTTGCCTTTTTATTATGTTCAGTTATCTTCCATAGATACCTTACACTATAAAGGTCAGTTATGGCCTGAATTCAGAAATGAACAAAGAAAGTTCATTCGGGAGACTTCAAACACAGGTATGGCCGTTTGTTCTGATATTGGATCGAAGAATGATGTTCATCCTCGGGATAAGAAAAATGTCGGGGAAAGATTGGCAAAGTGGGCACTGAAGGAGGTTTATAAGATGAATATAATTCCATCAGGTCCGATGGTAAAAAGTGTAAAATATAAATCCGGGGCATTGCATCTGTATTTTGATTATGTTGGAGAGGGTCTAACAGCATACGGGAACGAATTAACTGGTTTTAGTATTGATAGCCAATCATCGGTAGATGCAAAGATTAAAGGAAACAAGGTTGTGATTGAAGTTAAGGAGAAGCCAACCTATGTTTATTATGGATGGCAACCTTTTAGTAAAGGAAATTTATTTAATGAAGAAGGTCTCCCAGCTTCGACTTTTCGATTGAAAGTTGAATAAATACAGATAAAAAATAACCACCCAAAAGTTAACTTTTAGTATCCAGTTGTTTTAAAAATGCTCTTGCGGTGGTTTTTAAGGATTCTTGCTTTTTCTCATCCATTTTGTCGTAGTTTCGAACTAACAGTCTTGTACGTGGATTGTTAAGGAAAAACCCGCGATGTTCATTAACGAATCTCCAGAATAATGAATCCCAAATAATTTGCCAGTCTCCATCCTCATAATCACTCATTTTCATAATATAATTACTGCCGCTAATATACGGTTTGGTGCTCATGATACCTCCATCCGCAAAAAGACTCATTCCGTATATATTGGGTACCATAACCCAATCATAAGCATCGATGAATAATTCCATAAACCACTGGTAAACTTTATCAGGATCAAATTCACAAAGCACCATAAAATTTGAAAGCACCATCAGCCGTTCAATATGATGTGCATATCCAGTCTTCAGAACTTTTTTTATAACATCATCGACGGGTTTAATTCCGGTCGTTCCATCGTAAAATGAATCAGGAATGGCTCGGTTGAAATTCCAAAAATTGGTAGTTCGCTCCTGCGATCCTTTTACTTCATATACCCCCCTGATAAACTCTCTCCATCCAAGAATTTGTCGAACAAAACCTTCGGTAGAATTAATGGGGATATCGTTAGCGTCAGCATATGAGATAGCCTTGTTAATGACTTCCTTGGGGTCGAGTAGCCCCACATTGATCAGGGGAGAGAGTACGCTATGATTTAAAAAGTGTGCATGAGCAACAATGGCATCCTCGTAAATTCCAAACTCATAGAACCGAAAGGAGAGAAACTGATCAAACCATTCTTTGGCTTGTTGATGATTGATGGGGTAATTTATAGCTTTTGAAATGGTCCCGTAATGCTCCTTGAAATTGGTTTCAACATAGTGTACAGCGTCTTTGTAGCCTTCAGTTAATTCAGGAAAGTAAATGGCTGTGGGTTGTTTGTTTTTTGGATATTTTTTTCTGTTTTCGGTGTCATAGGTCCATTTGCCCCCTATAGGTTGATCACCTTCCATAAGGATATCGCGTATTCGCCTTTGCTCTTTGTAGAATGAGGTTTGAAAGAATTTCTTTTTACCCTTTTTGAAAAAGAATTCAAGTTCCGATTTAGAATTAATAAAAAGCGGAGAATCATACCAGTTGATGGTAAGATCACCAATTGCGCTTTTAATCCTTTTTTCAAGCCAATTGTCAGTAGGGTTAATACAATGAAGGATAGTGACCCCTTTTTCCTTTAAAAATGGGATGAACTCTCTGATATCAGCATGCTTATTCA
This sequence comes from Zhouia amylolytica AD3, assembly GCF_000511935.2. Classification (NCBI taxonomy): domain Bacteria; kingdom Pseudomonadati; phylum Bacteroidota; class Flavobacteriia; order Flavobacteriales; family Flavobacteriaceae; genus Zhouia; species Zhouia amylolytica. The sequence continues at coordinate 81,158 of NZ_AYXY01000013.1, forward strand.
TAGCCGAAATGTAGGCAACATTTTTGCCCCGATCTTTTAAAAGTTGCTCGTAGGCTTTCATAGTTGCTCTATGAAAAACCAGTTTTTGTTTATGGAACTTATAAAGACGAAAGAATAAAAACTCTTCGATCAAATAAATTGGGCATGATAGCTCCAGAAAAGGAGAATCCTCAATGAGTTGATGCGGAAATATGATGGCAACTTCTTTCATGAGATGCTTAGTTATAGCCATAACTTTCGATAGGTACCTGATGGGTCATACCGATTGGCTTGAAGGTCTACATTGAACTTTCGATTTCTCGGGTCATTTCCTATCCCGGCTGTATAAAGCCAGTTACCATAGTTACTATGCACATCATAATCAATTAAAAGACTTTCAAAATAAGCTGCACCAATACGCCAATCGAGATTCAATTCTTTACTAAAATAAGAAGCAACATTTTGTCGTCCACGATTACTCATCCAGCCAGTTTGTTTTAATTCTTTCATATTGGCATTGACAAAATCTGAGGAGGTCGCTCCATCAATCCAGGCCTTAACAAGATTAGAATCAATATCCCATTGTTTGTTGGAGGCCGAAATACCATTGCCGTGGAAAATTTTATTTCCGTGTTTCAGACTGATGTATTTAAAATAATCTCTCCACAAAAGTTCGAAAATTAACCAGTATGTAGATTGATTTTTGACAACGTGTTTTTCAAATAACTTAATGCGATGATAAAGAGTTCTGGGAGATAAACTACCGTTAGCGAGCCAAGGAGAAAATTTAGTACTATAATCAATACCGATTAACCCATTACGGGTGGTTTTATAAGATTTCAGTTTTTCAGACTTGAATATATAATAGTGCAACCTGTCTAGCGCAGCGTTTTCTCCCCCTTTGAAAGGAAAAGCACTATTTGGATGAGGGATAAAGTCCGGTAGCCCAAGAGTATCTGGTGTTATAGTAGGGCGCGCTACTTTAAAATTGTTTCCAACAGGCATTCTCTTTGGTAAGGCAATCGGACGAACCATCACGTCCTTTTCGATGTATTTTCTAAAGTCCGTAAATACTTCTGGAATGTCAGTTAATGCCACGGGAATATCATCTGGATGATATAAGAATTGATCTGAACTTTTAATGATTTCAATAGAAGAATCTAAACGATCTATTACTGCTTGCTCTGTTTGAGTCTCCTCGAACATCCATTCATGAAGTTTATAAATAGCAGAAACAGCATGTTCAGAACATAGCTCAGGAATGCAATTTTCTGGATGCTCGTAGCGAATGATCAATGGAATATTAAGAGCTTCAAGTTGCTCGTATAGGTCGTAAACAGTTTCAATCAAAAATTGAGCCCGATATTTACCGGTTTTCTTAAAACCGAATCGTGTAGTGATAAAGTGTTTGGGATCAAAGCAGTAGAGTCCAACTACCTTCTTATGGTTTGAACAAGCTTCAAAAAGTGCATTATTATCACCTACACGTAGATTATTGGTAAACCAAACTAATGCATTTCCTTTCGTATTCATCTTATTCAATTTTAGTATTTGTCTTCTGCTATATCAAGAAGGGTCATCAGTGGCGAACCTTATATATTTGGACGCTGATATGACTGACGAAGATGTACCTTAGGTACTGTATAGCCATCTAAACCATTAATAGCCGCAATATGACCCTTTGAAAGATCGATGAAACCATCCGGAGATAATAGTTCGTCATCAACGAATAAGTTCTTGATCTTACCTAACACTAGAAGGGTGTCATTGGCCTTAATATGATGCGCCTCAACAAACTGCATTTCCATTTGTACCGGGCATCCTCTCACAAAAGGAGCAAAACAACCGGCCTTATATTCTTCCTCCAATGTAGTCATCTCAAATTCGGAAGTGGTATTTGGATATTTGGCAGAGGTATGATGGGCTTGCTCTAAAATCCCTTCGTGAATATGATTGATGGTATAAGAACCCGTTTCTTTGATGTTCGCATACGTATTTCTCGGAACCGTAGTCGGTCGCAAGACAAAACCGAGTAATGGAGGTGCAGATCCATAATGAGTAATGGAACTGAATACAGCAACATTACTTATTTCAGAGGTGTTTTTCGTACCTATTAGATTAGCGGACTTATACCCTGAGCAGCTATTAATTAAATTAATCTTATATAAGTGATCTAACTTGGCTATATCAGTATCCTTAAACTGCATCCACGTATTTTTTAAAATGATTAATATCGATTTGGTTCGCTTTCAGATCAAACATGAGATTATAGAGTCCGAAAAATGTTCGATTGATGTAGATAAAATGTTTAGAACCTCTGTTTCCGTTAAACTTTTTCAGTTCTGTATTTTTACTGTACTTGTCACTCAATGCAGCAATAGCATTAAAAAAGTCCGGATTCGAGAAATCAAAATAAGGAACATGGAAAGGTTGAGTAAACAAGCTTAACATCTCGTGAAACAAGGCTGAAAAAAAAGCAATCTCCTCATCAGAATCATCAGGTCTGAGGATCTCCAATTCAAATAATTTTTCTCTAAATAGCGATGCGTTATCAATATTCTCTTTTTTTGCTAATTCAAAATACGGATAATAGAATTCGTCAGGAATCGTCTTCATACAGCCAAAGTCAAGCACCAGTAGTTCGTGGTCATCAGATACTAAAAAGTTCCCTGGATGTGGATCGGCATGGACTTTTTTTAAGACATGCATCTGATACATATAAAAATCCCATAAAGCCTGTCCAACCTTATTTGAAGCTTCATTTGAGGGATTATTGGCTACGAATTCAGAAATGTGTTCACCATCCATATAGTCCATAGTAATGATGCGATCAGAAGATAGCGATTGGTAATAGTTAGGGAAATTAAGGTTGTCTATATGATTACAACCTTCAGCTACCGCAATACTCTGTTCAATTTCCAGAATATAATCAGTTTCCTCCAATAACTTTTGTTCTACTTCCCTGAAGTATTTATCAGAGTCTTTTCCTTTTAGATTAAACATTTTAATCGCCACAGGTTTCACCAGGGCAAGATCAGACGAAATACTTTCGGCTACACCGGGATACTGAATTTTAACCGCTAACTTTTTACCGTCTTTTTCAGCAAGATGTACCTGCCCAATACTTGCGGCATTAATAGAAACTGGATTAAAACTGTCGAATAATTCGCCCGGAGATTCCCCGAAGTATTTCTTAAACGTCTTAATTACTAAAGGAGGAGAAAGGGGAGGAACCGAAAATTGAGCAAGAGAAAATTTTTCCACATAAGCTCTGGGTAAAATGCTTTTTTCCATGCTTAACATTTGAGCAACCTTTAAGGCACTTCCTTTAAGCTCTTTCAGACTGTTGTATATGTCTTCTGCGTTATCCTGGTTTAAACGTTCCTTTGCAGAAACTTCATCATTGATCAGTTTAGAACCATAGTATTTTAAATAATTGGTTCCTACTTTGGCCCCGGTTTTAAAAAGTTTAGAGGCCCGCTGTATTTTTCCGGTGGGAATTTTATCTATAGTTTTCATGAGAATATCGTCGTTCTTTCTTTAAATAGAAATTGACCCAAATCCATTAAACTATTAAGGGTTTGAGCGTCTAGTAAATTCATACTGGTATTAACTGACTTTTCAATAAAAACATCTGTTTTTTCAAAGGAGACGGAGGTGTCTTTTAACCAAAATTCTAGTGTCAGTAACAATTGAATCCACGCAGTTTCTTTTAATGTTTTCTTTTGAAAATCATTAATTGCCTTTTGTTTCATAGGCTTTACCTCAAGATCCAGATGTTCGATAAACTCTAAAAAAGCAATCTTCAGTTGAGATAGTTTCTTAAGACTCTTCAATCGGTGTTTATCCGATTTTAAGGCATAGACGACATAACTTCGATTCGCCGTCAATATTTCAAAAAAAGTAAAATAAAAACTCAGAAGCTTGTTACGTGAATCAAACTCCTGATACTCATCACTTTTTTGGAGTACAGTATAGGTGTGATCAAAAAAGTTCTTAAATAAATCTTGCTCTAAAGCTTCAAAAGAAGCAAAATAAGCATAGAACGTTGCCTCCTCAAATCCATTCTTAGAGGCAAAATGGTATACGGAAGACGGATTTGTATTATGAATTAACACATAATCCATATACAAGGAAATGATTTTGTCTCGGGTTATTTTATCTGATTTCTTCATAGCCATTCAAAGATAAGAAATTAATTTATTTTGTTTAACTTATTTATGATAAAATTAAACAAAATACATTGAGAGATGAATAGAATGTTCAACCACTTCTGTATCGTTATAAATTACCTAAACTGCTTTTTTATGAAAAACATGATGTTTAAACTAGCGGGTAATACCACTCAAGAATGTTATTTGAATATCAGTTAATTGAGTGTGTAAAATGTGGCGATAACGAAGGTTATTTTTACGTTGTATTTTAATGAATGGCACTGGTAAACAATCAAAAAAATGTATATTTAAATACTATTATTAATCTTACCTAATTAAAATAAAGAATGAAATTGTTCCGTAACGTTTCCAACCTACTTTTGGCTGGACTATTTGTTTTTCAAGTCTCTTTTGGTCAAGAATCATTTACATCACCAAAATTATCAGATCCCGACTCCTGGTCCATTATTTTACTCCCTGATACCCAGAGCTATGTGAAGTTTGAAAGAAATCATGGGATTTTGGAAACCATGACCGGCTGGATCAGTGAAAATATAGATGATTTAAATATTAAGATGGTTTTGTGCACGGGCGACCTCGTAGAGCAAAATGAACTATTGGTACCCGATGATAAAAATGGGAACCTTCCCAGTAGAGACCAATGGAGGGCTATTTCCCATGCCTTTGAAACCTTAGATGGTGAGGTTCCATATATTCTGGCTGCAGGTAATCACGATTTTGGTTATAAGAATGTAGAAAACAGGAAGACCAATTATATTAAATATTTTCCGGCGCATAGAAATTTGATGAATGCCAGAGCCTTAAGAGCAGTAGGTAAAAATGCAGACGAAATGCCTTCTATAGAGAATGCCGCATACGAGTTTGTTTCTCCACATGACCGTAAATTTTTGTTTGTAAATCTGGAATTTGCTCCACGTGATACAACCTTGGAATGGGCTAAAGAGGTGCTGGCTCAAGATCGTTTTCAGCAGCATACCGTAGTGGTGCTGACCCATTCGTATTTAAATGCGGAAAACCAGCATATTGAAAAAGAAAATTACCCCATAGAGAACGGAAATTATGGAAAAGCTATTTGGGATAAATTGATAGCTCCATCCACGAATGTACAAATGGTATTTTCCGGACATATTGGAGCAGCTGATAATTTTAAGGCACATACTGCCTATAGAGAAGATAAGAATGCCGCCGGGAAAAAAGTGAACCAAATAACGTTTAATGCTCAAGCCATGGGAGGTGGATGGCATGGTAACGGAGGAGACGGATGGTTACGGATCATGGAATTCTTACCCGATGGGAAAACGGTAATAATGCGTACATTTTCACCCCATTTTGCCCTCTCACCCAGTACCCAACACCTTTCTTATAGTAAAGACAGTTTCAATAATTTCACCATTCAACTAGATTAAGCAGGCTCTTGTTTAAGGGGCTGATAAACAATTAAAAAGCGGGATTTCCAGGAAGGATTTTCCGCTTTATTTGTCTTATAGTTTTATTAAACAGGAGTTTGTGGAGTTTACTTCCCGATACAAAAATTAGCAAAGATATTGCCCAGTAGATCGTCCGATGAGATCTGACCTGTGATTTCCCCTAAATGGTACAAGGCCTGACGGATATCAATAGCGAGTAAATCTCCCGATAATTCATCCTGTAAGCCAAACTTCACTTTTTCAATTTCCTCTAACGATTTTAACAGCGCATCGTAATGACGCGTATTGGTAACAATCGTTTCGTTATTACGTAAAGCGCCGGTATTAACAAATTCCAGGAGTTTATTAGTAAGTTCTTCAACCCCTTGTCCTGTTTTAGCAGATAAAAGGTGAATATTCTCAATTTCGGTAGTTAAAGTGGAAACCTGTTCTTTAGACAATAGGTCGACCTTATTAGCAATAATCACCAATGGCTTTTGAGGAAACTTATTTTTGATCTTCTCGATTTCTACCTGAACCTGTTTTAGATCTACCTTATCGTTAAACAGGGCAGCACTGTCAAACAAATAAACGACCACTTGAGATTGTTCGATCTTTTCAAAGGTCTTTTTGATACCAATACTTTCTACAACGTCTTTGGTTTCCCTGATACCAGCCGTATCGATAAATCGGAAACCAACACCGCCAATGGCAATTTCATCTTCGATCGTATCGCGGGTGGTCCCGGCTATATCACTAACAATAGCGCGCTCCTCATTCAAGATAGCATTCAATAGCGTAGATTTTCCAACATTTGGTTCTCCTACGATCGCCACAGGAATTCCATTTTTAATAACGTTTCCAACGGCAAAACTATCGATCAGTCGTTTTAAAACATTTTCTATTCTTTCAACGAGCTCTTTAAACTGTGTGCGATCCGCAAACTCCACATCCTCTTCAGCAAAATCCAGCTCCAGTTCAATTAAAGAAGCGAAGTTCAGGAGTTCTTCACGCAACTTTTGAATTTCGTTACTGAAACCACCTCGCATTTGTTGCATCGCTATTTGATGCGAAGCAGCATTGTCAGATGCAATCAGATCAGCCACAGCTTCCGCTTGGCTTAAATCCATTTTGCCATTTAAAAATGCTCTTAGGGTAAACTCACCTGCATCTGCCATACGACAACCATTGCGTAAAAATAATTGAATGATCTCCTGTTGAATATAAGGCGAACCATGACAAGATATTTCAACGGTATTTTCCCCCGTGTAAGAATGAGGTCCCTTAAAGATAGATACCAGAACTTCATCGACCACACGCTGATCCTCTGCAATTTGTCCCAGGTGTAAGGTGTGTGACTTTTGTTTGGTAAGATCTTTATTTCTTTTGGATCTAAAGAATGGAGCTACCAATTCGATGGCGTCGTTACCCGAAATACGAATAACGGCAATCGCACCAGCACCACTGGGAGTTGCTAAGGCTATAATGTTGTCTTGAGCTTGCATACCTATACTTAATTTGTGCAAAAATACAATTTACCAAACAATCTTATTCATGTTCATTCAGCAAACTTTTTGTAACAATCTGTATGAAAATGCGTCTTATAGATAAATCAATCAAAAAACAGTAACCATGAGAAAAGACAATCAATTAATCGTTTTGACCCATTTAAGTCAGCTTTTAGACTATGTGACCGGGGTAGGCGGGTTTATAGTACCGCTTGTACTCTGGCTTACCCAGCGTGATAAAATTGAACAAATGGACGAACACGGGAAATCGATTATTAACTTCCAGATTAGTATTCTGGTGTATGCATTGCTTAGTATACCTCTTATATTTCTACTCGGATTTGGAATTTTAGTTTTAATAGCGGTTGGAATAATGGCTTTTATTTTCCCAATTATTAATGCTATTAAGGCCTCCAATGGAGAAAAACCTTATTACCCGTTAAGCTTGCCTATTTTTTAAATATCATTATTCATAAGGTATTGGTAAAGTAACAGATATGGAGTTGTTCGAAGGACAACATGCCCGTACAAAAAAGCTGTTAGGTCAAGATCCCAGAAATAAGATAACATTCAGACATCGCCGTATAAAATAATGGCCTGTAAAGCAAAGCTCCACAGGCCATTAATATATAAGGGTTGGTTAGGTTCTTAGTTATTCAACATCACCGGCATTACCAACATTGTTATGTGTTCTCCTTCGTCAAGCCCATCAATCGGAGTTAAGATTCCAGCTCTGTTAGGTAAACTCATTTCCAACTGTACCTCATCAGAAGCCAGGTTGTTCAACATTTCATTCAAGAAACGAGAGTTAAAGCCTATTTGCATATCGTCACCCTGATAGTCACATGTTAGACGTTCTTCAGCCTTGTTGCTGTAGTCAATATCTTCTGCAGAAATATTCAATTCAGCTCCGGCTATCTTTAAACGTATTTGGTGCGTAGTTTTATTTGAGAAAATCGAAACACGCTTTACTGAATTTAAGAACTGCGTTCTGTCAATAGTAAGCTTGTTCGGGTTTTCTTTAGGAATTACCGCCTCGTAGTTAGGGTATTTCCCATCGATAAGACGACAAACCAATTCAAAGTTATCAAAAGTAAACTTAGCGTTACTTTCGTTATATTCAATATTTACATCACTTTCACTGCCTCCTAAGATACCCTTCAATAGGTTCAACGGCTTTTTAGGCATAATGAATTCAGCTACCTCAGAAGCTTTGATGTCTGATCGTTCGTATTTTACCAATTTATGAGCATCGGTAGAAACAAAGCGGATATTTTCAGGAGAAAACTGAAAAAATACCCCGCTCATCACAGGTCTTAGGTCATCATTACCAGTGGCAAATATGGTTTTGCTGATCGCCGTTGCAAGCACATCACCTAACATCGTAGTAGCGCTGGGGTCTGTTAACTCAACAGCCTTCGGAAACTCTTCTCCATCAGCATAGGCTAAAGCGTATTTACCATGATTAGAACTAATTTCAATGGTATTATTATCTTCCGTTACAAACGTAAGCGGTTGCTCAGGAAAAGTTTTTAGCGTATCTAAAAGTAAACGAGCTGGTACTGCAATACTTCCTGTAGCATCAGATTCAACTTCTAAAACGGAACTCATGGTAGTTTCCAGATCGGAGGCAGATACCGTCAATTTATTTTGATCTAATTCAAAAAGGAAATTATCTAAAATAGGGAGTGTGTTACTGTTATTAATAACACCACCCAAAACTTGTAATTGTTTTAAAAGGTACGAACTTGATACTATAAATTTCATCGGTTTACAATTTTCTTCATTTGGTACAAATGTGAACAAGCTAATGGTAAATAAGCATAGCCTTCACTCGTATTACAAATATATTTGAATTGTATTTTTTACCGAAAATAACTTATTAACATTTATGTGGTATATTTTTTACGCCTTACCAGGTTGAAAATCCACCCGAACAGTAGGAGTAAAACAATGGGAGCCCCTATGTTTACTACTTGCCACAGCTTTTTTTGTTCAACAACTTTCTCAGTGTCTAAAAATGCTAAGGCTACTTTCTTTGATCGAATGTTTATAAGTCCGCTGTCATCCAGCATGTAATTAACGCTATTTAGTAGAAATTCTTTGTTCCCGTAGAAGTTATTGGTCCATTTATCATACCCGAGTTCTAAAGGTCGCCCATTACTTGTCTGGTTCTTGATGAGGTCCCCATCAGCCACGACTAACATTTTCGTATCGGTACTCTGATCTTTCGCATCGGTAATTTTAAGAGGCTTTACACGATTTTGATAAGCAGAACTAAATGTACCTTCTAACAATACTGCTAAAGTCTGGTCTCCGTCATTATAGGTGTTTTTATCGGGTTGTTTTCCAATGATGTCTAAACTAATTTCACGCGGTGTGCCGTCAGTTTTAGAAAGTGGAGAACTGCTCAGGAGTATTGTTTTCTTCGTACTGCTTTTTAAAGTATCTATGTTATTGGCAAACTGGAAACGTAAAGCTTCAATGTTATTGTTGATGGGATGATTGTTTTTAGAGAAAACCATTGGTGAATAAAACCATGGTAAAGGATTGTATTGTGAATCATTGCCGGCTCCGGTAGCTAATACAATTTGAGTAAAATACAGATCATTGACCAGTACCGGATTGATACGTACCCCATAGTTGAAAAACAGGTCGTTTAAATTAAGATCCCTCGGAAATGCAATAGTCTTGCCCTGATCATTGAATAAACTATCCAACTCTGCCACTGTTTGATCGATAAGCCAGATAGATTTACCTCCATGCATCATGTATTGATCAAGTACGTACTTCTCTTCTTCACTGAATTTTTTTGTAGGCTTGGCTATAAGTGTAAGATCAAACTGCTGGAGTTGATTTAATGTTTTCTGCGGACTGTCAACTATAGAATCTAAGGTAATTGGTGCAATCCTGTAATAATCTCTTAACGTAGTTAAAAAATCTGCCAGGTAAATATCATCTAACTCTCCATTGCCCTTTAACACGGCAATCTTTTTCTTTTCCTGAATGGTCAGTTTCTTGAAGGCATCTGAAAAACCATATTCCAAATGTTGAACCGAGTTATTAACCCGCTCTTCTGAGGAAGCCCCCAGTTTACTTTTTAATAAAGAAACTTTAACTGATTTGTTTCCCAAATTGGCAACAGCCCAGGGAAAAATGAATTCCTGAGATACTTTGCTGCCTTCACTAACCGTTACATTTAATGGAGTAAGACCCAGTTGTTGTAAATTGGAAATTGTTTCGTTCTGATTAGACTCCCCTTCCAACGGGTCGACAAAACTAAACTTTATGTTTGGGTTAATAGCAGCAAACTCCTCTAATAGTTGCCTTGTTTCTGTTTGTAGTTTTTTAAATTCTGGCTGCAGATCACCGGCTAATAGAATATCTATAATCACCGGTTCATTTAAAGTGTTTATAATCTTTTTTGAAGCTTCAGAAATAGTATATCTATGGTCTTGGGTGAGATCGAATCTACTGTAAAAGCGACCCGAAATTAAATGAACAATTACAAGAATGATAACTGTTAGAAAAATGGTTTTGTTATTTTTTTTATAAAAGCTCAAAATTCACATTATTTATTGGTTATTCTTAGCGAGGTTAAAACAATAAAAAGTGTGCAAACACTCAAAAAATATATAATATCTCTCGAATCAATGACTCCTCTGGATATACTGTCGAAGTGGGCTTTCATTCCAAAACCCGAAATGAAATAAGCAATACTTCCAAACAAATTCGAAATTCCTTCAAAACCGTAATACAGGAAGAAAGAAATAAAAACCGCTACAATAAATGCAACAATTTGATTGCTTGAAAGCGTAGAGGCAAAGGTGCCCACAGCCGTGTATGAGGCCATTAAAAATAGCAGACCGAAATATGATCCCAGAGTACTACCCATATCTAGGTTCCCAACTGGATTACCTAGTTGCCATATGGTGATTACGTAAAGAATAGTTGGAATTAAGGCAATAACCGCCAGTAATAAGGCAGCAAAATATTTACCCAGAACAATTTCTAAAGAGCTTAACGGTTTTGTTAGCAATAACTCTAAGGTTCCTAATTTCTTTTCATCAGCAAAACTTTTCATGGTAATGGCTGGAATTAGAAAGATAAGGATCCACGGAGCCAATTGAAAGAAACTGTTCAGGTCTGCAAAACCATTATCGAAAATATTGAAATTACCTTTAAAAACCCATAAGAATAGTGCATTGAGTAACAAGAAAACACCAATAACCAAATAAGCAATAGGTGAGGCAAAAAAACTTTTTATTTCACGTTTTAAAATAGCTGTCATATTATGGTAAACTTACAATTTTATGAACACTCCACGCTGCTGGTTTTGCATTAAACCACTTTTTGGTGGTTGCCCAAACTCCTTTAAAAAGCGAAGAGTTACGGTAATTTTCTAAATCACTTTCTTGATCCCAATAACTATAGGTAAAGAAAACATTCGCCTGGTCGAGGTCTTGGTACAACTCTAAAAAACGACAGCCTTCAAAATTTCGTATATGTTCTTTGTTTTTATCAAAGAAAGACAAGAATTCATTAATCTTATCTTCTTCAAAGTGCATTTTTACAATTCTTACCAGCATATAATTTCAGTTATCTAACCTTCAATAAATTTAATACTCACGGTATCGCGATAGTCAAGACCTAATAGGGAAGAGGCACCACCAACGGTATTAAGATTACTTCGGTATATAGCTATTTCTATATTATTTTGGGAGTTGAATATAGCTAATTTTTTTCCATCGTAATCCCGTTTATTATCGTCAAGATCAAAATTCACCAAATCGCTGTACTTGTCATAAATAGTGTTGAACTTATGATTACGGGCAGATAGTTCGAACTTTCTGTTTTGACGAATGGAATTAAATAGCTTTTTAGAAATGTTGGTAACGATATTACCGTAATTGTCTATATAAATAACATTACCGGATATCTGGGTTTCATCAGCGCTAACTATCGGCATTAATTGCTTGATAGGTTTTAAACTCGTAGTTAGTTTGCCTATCACTTCCAAAGTACCTCCCCTGGCTATATGAGCAGCAACCTTAACAAATACATCAAGTACCGGAAAAACACTCTCAACACGATCATGGATATTGATCTCTACAATCTTTTCAGGATTAAATTCCGAAGACAAAAGTGTTATGATTCCGTTGTCAGCACCAATAAAATAATGTTCGTTAAGCTTCACCGCAATATGTTTGTTCTCCGGGTTTAGTTCAGCATCAACCCCTATAATATGGATGCTGCCTTTCGGAAAGCTTTTATACGCATTTTGAAGTACATAGGCCGCTTCCTGGATATTAAATGGATTGATGTGATGGGTGATGTCAACAATTTTTAAATCTTCAGATTCGCTATAAATAGCTCCCTTAATCGCTCCAACAAAGTGATCCTTCTCACCAAAATCGGTTGTTAAAGTAATAATGGGCATTGAATAACTGTTGATATTTTGTTAAATTTAAAAAGCTTAGAAACCCAAACATATCATATTGATTTGTACATTTATCTAATACGATAATATCTGAACCACAAACCTACTAAAAAAGAAACTCATTACCCATATTTGATGATTCACTTTTTTACCTTAAAATTGATAAACCAATTATTAACCACAATTCAGTAGCTTTTGAACGAACTTATAATCGAATTAACAGAGATAAGCCCAAAAGGCTTTTTTGGAACACAAAATGCCAACATTGAACTTCTAAAGAAATATTTTCCAAAACTCAAGATCGTTGCCAGAGGAAATAAAATCATAACCTATGGTGATGAAGAAATGCTGGAAGAGTTTGATAAACGAATGGATATGCTGGTCACGCATTTCGGTAAATATAACAAGCTCGATGAAGATACCATTGAACGTATTTTATCCAGTACAGATTTAAATGGTGTGGAAGAGGCAGAGAGCGAAGGCAAGGTGTTGGTTCATGGCGTAGGTGGGAAATTAATACGAGCCAGAACTCCAAATCAAAAAAAGTTGGTGGATCTTATGAGTAAAAACGATATGGTTTTTGCCATAGGTCCGGCGGGTACCGGGAAGACATATACCGGAGTAGCGTTAGCTGTTAAAGCCTTGAAAGAAAAACAGGTAAGACGAATTATATTGACAAGACCTGCCGTAGAGGCCGGAGAGAATTTAGGTTTTTTGCCTGGTGATCTAAAGGAAAAATTAGATCCCTATATGCAGCCGCTGTATGATGCCTTACGCGATATGATTCCAGCTGAAAAATTAGAAAACTATATCGAAAAAGGGATCATTCAAATAGCTCCTTTAGCTTTTATGAGAGGACGAACCCTCGATAATGCTTTTGTGATCTTAGATGAAGCGCAGAATACTTCCCACTCGCAAATGAAAATGTTTCTTACCAGAATGGGTAAAAATGCCAAGTTTATGATAACCGGCGATCCTGGACAAATAGATCTTCCCAGAAGAGTTATTTCAGGACTGAAAGAAGCGTTATTAGTGTTGGGAAATGTGAAAGGTATAGGGGTAATATACCTCGATGATAAGGATGTTATTCGTCACCGATTGGTGAAAAATATTATTGAAGCCTATAAAAAAATTGAACACGATAATGAATTTTAAATAAGAGATATAAAGCGCGATTTGGTAGATTGTTTTTCGTAAATCCCTTGTATCTTTGCAATCAAAATTCAACACAACTTTAATGAATAATACAATTACAAAAACTAATTTTCAATTCCCTGGCCAAAAAAGTGTATATCGAGGAAAGGTAAGAGAAGTGTACAACATCAATGACAATCTGTTAGTCATGATAGCTACCGACCGAATCTCTGCCTTCGATGTAGTGATGCCAAAAGGAATTCCTTATAAAGGTCAGATCTTGAATCAAATAGCTACAAAATTTATGGAGCAAACCCAGGATATTGTTCCGAATTGGTTGGTGGCAACACCAGATCCTAATGTAGCTGTAGGTCATTTATGTGAACCTTTCAAGGTAGAAATGGTAATCCGTGGATACCTGTCAGGACATGCTGCCCGTGAATACAAAGCAGGAAAAAGAACCTTATGCGGGGTGGCAATGCCGGAAGGGATGAAAGAAAATGATAAGTTTCCTCAGCCTATAATCACCCCTGCAACAAAAGCTGAACAGGGAGAGCATGATGAAGATATCTCTCGTGAAGAAATTTTGAGCAAAGGAATTGTGGCTAAAGAAGATTACGAAATCCTCGAAAAATATACGCGTGAGTTGTTTCAAAGAGGCACAGAGATAGCTGCTGAGCGAGGACTGATTTTGGTTGATACCAAATACGAATTTGGTAAAACCAAGGATGGTAAAATCGTTTTAATCGATGAAATTCATACCCCGGATTCTTCCAGGTATTTTTATGCAGACGGTTATCAGGAGCGCCAGGACAAAAATGAGCCTCAAAAACAGCTCTCTAAGGAGTTTGTAAGACAATGGCTTATAGAAAATGGCTTTCAGGGTAAAGAGGGACAGCAAGTGCCTGAAATGAGCGATGCCTATGTACAAACAGTATCTGAGCGATATATCGAACTATATGAAAATATAATGGGCGAAGATTTTGCGAAGGCTGATGTATCTGATATAGAAGAGCGCATAACGAAGAATGTGAAAGACTTTTTAGCGTCCAGATAATATTTCAATCTTGTGATCATACCGAAAAGGCCGTTTTTTAAAAAACGGCCTTTTTTTTATGCCCAGAGACCGGGTAAAGCTTAGGTGATCTGAATTGAAGAACCCCTAAAGTTGTGTCCGGATTTTTTAATTAGGTTTATTGGTGTTTTAAGCAACCCCATTATATGGTTAAGATGCTCTAGGCCCGGTGCAAAGGCATAGATAAGGTATGGTTAAAGCATAGATAAGGTATGGTTAAAGTAGCGCTTGAGTAATGAAAAGAGATGTAGGGCTTAAAAACTTTGGTTATGGATATAACTGTTTGTAATTAGAGCTTGTTAGTATGTGCTAAGGTTTCCTGTAAAAACAATTTTAGGGTAGGTGAGATGCAATAAAATAGATCAATCTCAAAAGTTGTGTCTGGATTGAAAAATAGATTAAGATCTTTGTACAATAAATAATAGTATAGGATTTATAGACTGCTTAAGCCTGATATTACCCGAAGTATTAACTACCTGCTTCAATCTGGTTTCGCCCCAAACCGATCAGGGAACACTTTTTCGTATTTGGAAGAAAAATGATTTAGCATATATGGTACTTGTCATTCCGTTCCTGTTAAAGAGTCCATTAATATAGTAACTGAAGCCGGACCATTTTGTACCAATGTCAAGCCGCACCCAATGTCATTCCGCATTCATTGCAGAATCTACTTTTCACTCCCACCTGTCATTCCGCACTTGTTGCGGAATCTCTGGATGCTATGCTTAATCCCTTATTCTTTCAATAATCAATCACAATTTTTGTGTAAAAACAACTATTAGGTATGATCCCTTTCAGGTATGTTAACGTAAAATCCTCTTGTTATGATCGTCTGGTTTACCGAAATATTTGATCAATGAAAAAGCGAAAGTCTAAATGATTTAATACAAAAAAAGCCAGAACAAATTGTTCCGGCTTTATAATAAGTATTTACGTAGCGAGGACGGGATTTGAACCCGTGGCCTCCGGGTTATGAATCCGACGCTCTAACCAACTGAGCTACCTCGCCTGATCCTTGCCAAGCAAAGTCTGATAGACTTTTTTGTGCTTAGCGGGTGCAAATATAGAAACTAATTTTACTACCACAAATCAAAAATTGAAAAAAAATATTTTTTCGGAAAAAGTATTGCCATTTCAAAGAAATAAGTATATTGTCTTTTTAAATTTAAATGTAATAATTCATGCAAGATAAAGTAAAATACGAACTTGAATTCCCCATACACTCGTCACCGCAATTACTGTATCAATATATTTCTACACCTTCAGGTTTGTCTGAATGGTTTGCTGATAATGTTAACTCCAGAGGAGAGATGTTTACCTTTATTTGGGATGGCTCTGAAGAGCAGGCTAAGCTCTTGAAAAAGAAGAATGGAGTGTTGGTTAAGTTTCAGTGGTTGCAGAATGAAGATGATAGTTATTTTGAGATGAAAATAGTAGTTGACGAAATAACCAAAGATGTCTCACTAATTGTGACGGACTTTACTGAGGAAGATGAAGTGGATGAAGCTAAAATGTTATGGGAAAACCAGATTTCAGATTTGAAACATGTAATCGGTTCAGTTTAATTTAAAGATTCATAAACTATAAACTATATTTGTGCCTTGATTCATTCAAGGCATTTTTTTATGATTAATTTTAACGGAGATATATTAGCAAACGAGAGTAAATTTTTAAACCATAACAATAGGGGGTTACGCTATGGTGATGGTTTATTCGAAACTTTAAAAGTAGTAAATGCTAAAATCCTTTTTTGGGAAGATCACTACTTTAGACTCATGTCCTCAATGCGTATTTTGAGAATGGATATTCCGATGGAATTTACTTTAGAATTCCTTGAAAAGGAAATTATCAGTTTGATTAAAACAAATCAACTGGAGAGTACGACGGCAAGAGTGCGATTGAATGTCTTCAGAGATGCTGCCGGATATTACCTTCCGGAGAACAATGATGTAAGTTATGTTATTGAGGCAGTCGAAATTGAAAACCCATTTTATGTGATTGATGAGTCGCCTTACGAAGTAGAGTTGTTCAAAGATTATTATGTAGAACCTGGCTTATTATCAACTCTGAAAAGTAACAATAGAATTATTAATGTTGTGGGAAGTATTTATGCCAGTGAAAATGAATATGATAATTGCTTGCTGGTTAATAATAACAAGAACGTGGTAGAGGCATTAAATGGAAATGTTTTCTTAGTAAAGGGGAATGTGATAAAAACCCCTCCGATAACTGATGGATGCTTGAACGGAATAATGAGAAAACAGCTTATGAATGTCTTGGAGTCGGTGGAGGAGTGCGAACTAAAAGAAGAATCCATTTCACCATTCGAACTTCAAAAAGCCGATGAGCTATTCATTACGAACGTAATTACAGGTATCAGACCGATTACAAAATACCGTAAGAAGCAGTTTGAAATTAATGTAGCTAAGAATATAATAGGGAAGTTAAATGTGAAGGTGAGACTTTCCTAATTCAAGTTTGGATTCTCAGGAGCATTTGACCATATAAGATAATCCCCGCCAAGTTCAACCATTTTTTCTTTCCAGAAATAACTGGCCGATTTATTGATGACATTACTTTTGTATTTGTTTTCTGTAACAATCCAGGAATTACCGGTAAGTTCTTTTTCTAATTGAAAGATTGCCCAGCCTGAATATCCAAGGAAAAAACGTATTTCAGATTCTTTAATACGACCATCATTGATAAGATCAATGATCTTTTCAAAGTCTCCACCCCAATAGATTCCACTGGATATTTCTACACTTCCCGGAATTAAATCCGGTACCTTGTGTATAAAATATAGGTTATCCTGTTCGACAGGACCTCCGTTGTATACCATGAAATTTTTCTTAATATCGGGAATCAGTTCATTTAACCTGAACTCGAGGGGTTTGTTTAGGATAAAACCAATAGAACCTTCTTCATTATGTTCAGCCAAAAGCACCACAGATCGATTGAAAGAAGCGTCTCCAATTATAGATGGCTCGGCGATGAGTAAATGTCCTTTTTTTGGCTTTAAGGCTACCATTGGCTAGTTTATTTACTCTTAAATTTAATTAAAAAATAGCCAAGTATCAAAATTTGGGAATGAAAAATAATTCAAAACACAAAAAAAAGCGCCGAAATGGCGCTTCAAATGTTCTGTATTCTGATGTTCGTTAGTTTACAGCGCTAGATAAATCTGCACCAGCTTTAAACTTAACTACATTTTTAGCAGCAATCTTGATTGTTTTACCAGTTTGTGGATTTCTACCTTCTCTTGCTGATCTTTTAGATACTGACCAAGAACCAAAGCCTACTAATGAAACTCTACCTCCTTTTTTTAAAGTACCTTCTACATTACCTAAAAATGATTCTAATGCTTTTTTAGCTGCTGCTTTCGTGATACCGGCATCAGCTGCCATAGCATCGATTAATTCTGTTTTGTTCATAATTCAACGAATTTAAAACTTACTTGTTGGTTAAACATTAATTTTAATTAGCCTATACAAATTTATACGGATTATGCAATCATGCAAGTAATATCAAGGGAAATCGGGTATTTTGTTAATAACTTCGGCTCTATTGTTAATAAAGTAAGCTTTTTTCGACAAATTTTGCTTATCTCGCACTGTATAAGGCTTTAGCGAACGTAAGCATCGCTTTTTATTTCATAACCATTTAAAACATCTCTCACATTCATTTTCCGTTTCCCGGGTAGTTGAACCTCATTTAAAATAATATATCCATTACGGACTGCAACTTTAATACTATTCTTTGTAAGAGATAGCGTTCCTGTTTTATCTTCGTGATCTATGATTTCTTTAGTAGCATTATAAATTTTAATGAATACTTCTTCTTCACCATTGTAAAGCGTTGTCCATGCAGCCGGATATGGACTTAAGCCTCTGATAAGATTATATATGGAGTCAATAGAAGCTTCCCAGTCTATTTTACAGGTCTCTTTATGAATTTTATAAGCCACCTTCAAAGGCTCATCTTCATTTTGGATCCTGGTGGATATTTTGTCTTCTTTAATACAGTTAACGGTTTTTAAAACCAATTGTGCACCTGTAAACATAAGTTTATCATGAAGCATACCTGCAGTTTCCTCAGAACCAATGGATACCTCTTCCTGAAAAATCATGGCACCTGTATCTATCTTCTCATCTATAAAAAAGGTGGTCACCCCGGTTTTAGTTTCACCATTTATAATAGCCCAGTTAATTGGGGCCGCCCCCCGGTATTGAGGTAATAAAGAAGCATGTAAGTTGAAAGTACCGTAAACTGGCATTTGCCAAACAGCTTTTGGTAACATTCTAAAAGCTACCACCACTTGTAAATTGGCCTCTAGAGACCTTAACTCGTTCAGAAATTCTTCGCTCTTCAGGTTTGTTGGTTGCATTACGTGAAGACCCTGCTCAACGGCATACTCTTTAACCGCAGATTGATGTAACTTTCTTCCCCTTCCAGCAGGCTTGTCAGGGGCCGTAATTACCCCAACGATATTATAATTATTTTCTACTAAAGTTTTCAGGGTTTCTACCGCAAAATCGGGAGTCCCCATAAAAACGATTTTTAAATCTCTTTCCATTTTAAATAGTTTCTGGTTCAAAATTATTTATTTGAACTGATATTCATTCCTTTCGTTTACAATTATTTTTTCATCTTCTAAAAGTATCTGTATGGCACTAAGGATATATTCTTCCCGAAAGGTTAATTGGCTATTAATAGCTCTGGAGGATAACGGCTTTTCTTTTAGTAATTTAATGATTTGTTCTGCCACAATATCCAAAACTTCATTCGAGGCTCTCTTGTGTTTTTTGGTAATGCAATAGGAACATATACCACAAGGTTGTAAATTAGTTTCTCCAAAATAAGTTAGTAACTGAATACTTTTACATTGATCACTAGTGTTACAATAATCAAATACAGCTTTTAGTTTCGTTGCTTTTAACTTGTTCTGACTTTTAATATCCTTGGCAATGACATTAATGACCCGGTCGTCTTCACGGGGAACTAAGAAGGTTATTTCAGCATCAGTATTTTTAGCTTCAAGGTTGATAATTTCATCTTTATGTAACTGCTGTAATACTTGCATCACATCTGCTTCAGAAGAAGCTGTTTTTTGAGCAATGAGAATTGTGTTGATTTTTGTTGGCAGATCAAAAATTCCTCCATATGTTCTTAAAATGGCCTGAACAATAGTTTCAATTTTAGGATACTTATCTAAATATGAAAATAACCTGTTAGAGCTTACCTCGAACTGTAAAATAACTTTATTCCTGTACGATTCTGTGAAGTTGATAATAGATTGTCTGTCGAGCGTTTTTAGGCCGTTATAGGTCAATAAACCATTCAATTGATAGATATGACAAAACTCATTAAAATTAAATGCGAAACTTTCCTCTCTGTCTTCCCCGTAACCGATTTGAAAATAATTATTCAGTTTCTTATATAATAGCTTTAAAAAATTGCTGTCCGGAAATACTTTAACGAATTGCTCTTCAGCCTGAAGTTCGTCAGCCTTATTTTTTAGAATTACTGCAAATGATTTCTTGCCATCCCTTCCTGCTCGCCCGGATTCCTGATAATAATTTTCAATGCTGTCAGGCAGGTTTAAGTGAATTACTGTACGGACATCCGGTTTATCTATCCCCATGCCAAAAGCATTGGTGGCTACCATTACCTGAATTTGATTGTCGAGCCATAACTTTAGTTTGTTTTGTTTTTCGTCCGAAGAAATACCACCATGATAAAAAGTAGCTTTGATACCTTGATTGTTTAAAAAATCAGCAAAATTGATAGTTGCTTTTCTACTGGTTACATATACAATTGACGATCCTTTGTTCTTCTTAAGGATAAGGCTGAGTTTATGTCTTTTATCTTCTTCCTCAAAAACCATATAAGCAATGTTCTGACGAGAAAAAGAACTCTTTACTCTTTGAACCGCTCTCAGGTTCAGGTTTTGGACAATATCTTCTTGTACCTCTGCGGTAGCCGATGCAGTTAAAGCGGCGATTGGAATATGAGGGAACGTTTCTCGAAGCCACACACAGTTTCTATATGCAGGTCTGAAATCATGTCCCCATTCTGATATACAATGAGCCTCATCAATTGCGATAAGATTCACAGGCATTTGTCTTATACGTTCCTGAACTAACTCCTGCTGTAAACGTTCAGGCGAGAGATAAAGAAATTTGTAATTGCCATAGATGCAATTATCCAGTAGAGCATCAACCTCCTTATATGATAATCCACCGGTTAAGCCGATGGCTTTTATGTTTTTGTTTTTTAATTGATTGACCTGATCTTGTATCAAGGCGACCAAAGGAGATACTACAATGCAAATCCCTTCCTGCACTAAAGCAGGAACCTGAAAACAAACAGACTTTCCACCACCTGTAGGCAATAGGGCAAGCGTGTCGTGTTTATCTAAAAGGTTTTTGATGACCTGTTCCTGTGCGGCTCTGAATGAATCAAAGCCCCAGTATTGTTTTAAAACCGTTAAAGGGTCTAGCATTAATACAAGTTGTTGTTTATGAGAGAAAGTTACTAATTAGGGGGCAAGCCTCCCATATTTTTCAGCGAAATTTAATGTAATAATTTCCAGAGCTTAAATAAATTTCTCAATAAAATCAGCCCTTGCTGTAACGGTGCCCGTTGGCACTTCTAAAAGTTGATAGCCAAATTTTTTATACGCAGCTTCCAGGTAATCATGAATTAGTATGGCCTGTTCAAAGTTTTCATAACGTTCATTGTCAGAAATGTAAATCTCTTCCCAAGGAGGTAATAGAAACACCTGGTCATAGCAGTGTTCAGCACATGCTTCGGAGAAGTAAGCAGGGTAGTCCTGATTGGCATAATCCAAATAGGCAACCACATCGGGAATACCTCTATCTAAAAAAACTCGGTTTTCAGGATGATTAGTAGCTTGATTAAATTGCGATATCCTCCCTTCAAGCAGCTTTTTACTAAATAGAAGGGGGTCCTTTAGAAAAAGTTGATCGATTCCTTGTTTTTGTGCCTCTATCGTAACCTGTCTGGATATTTCAGGTAAGCAAATATAACCTCGATCTTTCAAGATATCTACCACAGATGTTTTGCCTGTTCCAGGTCCTCCGGTAATGACAATTTTTTTATGACTCACGTTTCATTTATTCAGGGCTCAAAAATAGTGAAATCTGAGGATAACCTAAAAATTGAATTCTAAAGACTATCTTTGCAAGAAATAATATCGATTAGTTAAGCGTAATGGAAAATCAAGAGAATCGAAAAGCTTTTTACGATAAATTAAAAAGTCGTTTAGAAGAGACTACTAAATGGCCGTCCCTGTATTTATATAAGTTCATAGTGCCTACTGATGAAGATAAAATCAAGGAAGTAGAAACTATGTTTGATAATATGGGAGCGGTAATAAATACTAAAAAATCTACCAAAGGAACTTATACTAGTATTTCAATTTCTTTAAAAATGGAATCCCCTGAAGCTGTAATTGAAAAATATCAGGAAGCGGAAAAAGTAGAAGGAATTATCTCTCTTTAATAAATTGATTTGTTGATTGTATAAAAATTAGTATTTTGCAGTGCAACGTATGATGCTTTCCTGCAAGTGAAATACTGCGTAACTTCATTACATTTAATGCATTAAAAACCAACAATAGTTTTGATTGAAAATTTAGAATATAATAGTGAACGACCAAGGTTAATTATTCCAGAGTACGGACGTCATATTCAGAAACTGGTGGATTTCGCCATTTCTATCGAAGATAAGGAAGAGAGGAATAAAGTAGCCAAGGCTATTATTGGAGTTATGGGGAACCTAAACCCTCATTTAAGAGATGTGGCCGACTTTCAGCATAAGCTATGGGATCAGCTTTTCATCATGTCAGACTTCAAATTAGATGTCGATTCACCTTTTCCAATACCTACCAAGGAGATGCTGGCAGAGCGTCCGGAAGGGCTGGAATACCCTCAAAACCATCCTAAATACAGGTTTTACGGGAACAATATAAAACGTATGATTGATGTTTGTAACGGTTGGGAAGAAGGCGAGTTAAAGCAGGCCTTGAAGTATACTATTGCAAACCATATGAAGAAATGTTTCTTAAACTGGAATAAGGACACCGTTGAAGATGATGTAATCTTTGAACATTTATATGAGTTGAGTGGAGGGAAGATTAACTTGGCCAAATGGGATGAGGATCTTTCAGACAGCTCAAATCTTATCCGTTCCAAACCTAACAAACAGCACCGATCTAACGGTAAAAAGCATCATAAAGGAGGCCGCAATAAAAAACGTTATTAAAAAATCTTTACCGACTTTCTATGGGAACATTTAAAATTGAAGGCGGGCATCAGTTAAAAGGGGAAATAACTCCTCAAGGTGCCAAAAATGAAGCCTTACAAATCTTATGTGCCGTATTACTAACGCCAGAACGAGTTACGATTCACAACATACCCAATATAGTTGATGTAAATAAATTAATCGATTTACTTGAGAATTTAGGGGTTAAAATTCAAAAACTGGGAAAGGGCTCATATTCCTTCCAGGCTGATGATATTAATCTTGAATATCTGGAGTCTGAGCAATTTAAAAAAGACGGAAGAGGATTGCGAGGATCTATTATGATTGTCGGACCTTTATTGGCTCGTTTCGGTAAGGGGTATATACCTAAGCCAGGTGGAGATAAGATAGGAAGAAGACGCCTGGATACCCACTTTCAGGGTTTTATCAAACTTGGAGCTAATTTTAGATATAACCGGGAAGAGTATTTTTATGGTGTAGAAGCTGAGACCTTATCAGGAACTGATATGTTGCTAGACGAAGCCTCGGTAACCGGTACTGCAAATATCGTAATGGCAGCTGTATTGGCCAAAGGGACCACTACCATCTATAACGCTGCTTGTGAACCATATTTGCAACAACTTTGCAAAATGCTCAATCGCATGGGAGCGAAAATATCTGGTATTGCCTCAAATCTATTAACCATTGAAGGAGTTGATAGTTTGGGAGGTACCGATCATACTATGTTACCGGATATGATTGAGATTGGTAGTTGGATCGGATTGGCGGCAATGACCAAAAGTGAGATCACTATTAAGAATGTAAATTGGGATAGTTTAGGAGTTATTCCTGGCGTATTTGCTAAACTCGGTATTACAGTTGAGAAAAAAGGTGATGATATTTTTATTCCAGAACATGAAAATGGATATGAAATCCAAAATTATATCGATGGTTCAATTTTAACCATAGCAGATGCCCCGTGGCCTGGATTTACACCCGATTTGTTGAGTATAGTACTTACAATCGCTACCCAGGCAAGGGGAGAGGTATTGATTCATCAGAAAATGTTTGAAAGCCGTTTATTCTTTGTCGATAAATTAATCGATATGGGAGCAAAAATTATATTATGCGACCCGCACAGAGCAACAGTAATTGGTCATGACTTTAAATCTCAATTGAAAGCAACGACAATGACATCTCCTGATATTAGGGCTGGAATTTCCTTATTAATAGCAGCGCTTTCTGCTAAAGGAACTTCAACCATCCATAATATAGAACAGATCGATCGTGGTTATGAATATATCGATGATCGTCTACGAGCGATTGGAGCTAAGATATTAAGAGTAGATTAATAAAAACTTTAAGGCCTGATGATTTCAAATTCATCAGGCTTTTTTAATTAAGGGCATTCTTATAAACCTCCAGGCATCGTTCTCTGGCAGCCTTATGTTCAACAATAGGCTGAGGATAGCTAAACTCATTGAGGTCTTTTACCCAGGTATTTATATATTTGAGATCTTTATCAAATTTTTTAATTTGTGTAATGGGGTTGAATATTCTGAAATAAGGCGCGGCATCCACCCCTGTACCGGCAACCCATTGCCAATTCCCAACATTGCTGGACATTTCATAATCCAGTAACTTTTGTGCGAAGTATGCCTCACCCCAGCGCCAGTCAATCAATAAATGTTTACAAAGAAAACTCGCTGTGATCATTCGGATTCTATTGTGCATATATCCGGTGTTGTTCAGCTGACGCATACCTGCATCAACAATCGGATAACCAGTTTTTCCTTCGCACCAGGCCAGAAATTCATTTTCATCATTTCGCCAATTGATTCGATCATATTTAGGTTTAAAGCTCTTTGTGGTTGTATGTGGGAAATGATAAAGGATCTGCATGAAAAATTCACGCCAAATCAATTCATTTAGAAAAGTAGTGTCCTTTTCATTTAAGGCCTTTTCTACTAATCTGCGAATACTAACTGTTCCAAAACGTAAATGTGGACCTAGAAGAGATGTACCATCCTGGGCAGGAAAGTCTCTCGTTTGATGATAGTTGCCTATCAGGGAGGAGCTAATATTGTATGGATGTACTTCAATGTTGCTTTTTTTGAAGCCAATATCAGATAAACTTAATTTATTAAAGTCTCCTTTATAAAAATGCTTTGTTACGTTTCCAATCTGGTAATTAGGGATATCGGTATTTGGATTAAAAGTTTCTTTCCATTTCCTCATGTAAGGGGTATACACTATATAAGGATCGCCGTCGTTTTTTAAAACCTCATTTTTTTCGAAGATCACCTGATCCTTAAAGGTTAAAAATTCGACACCATTTTTAGAGAGTATATTAGAAATTTCCTGGTCTCTTTTGATGGCATAAGGTTCGTAGTCGTGATTCGTGTATACATTTTTAATATCCTGGCTCACCAGAAGTGATTGAAATATGTCTTGAGGATTACCATGATAAAGAGCTATACCCGTATTATATTTTTTTGATAACTCATCGTTCAGTACCAGAAGTTTTTCATGAATGAAACTAACGCGAGCGTCTTGATCAGGTAGTTTAACTAAAATTTCTTCATCAAAAATAAATATAGGAAGTACACGCTCATTATTAGACAGTGCTTCATAAAGACCACGGTTATCTTCAATTCTTAAATCTCTTCTAAACCAAAAAAGGGTTACTTTTTCCGACTTCATATATGTGTGCTAATATTTTAATTCTCCAAACAGAGATTTTAATTTATTTTCCCTGTAGTTGAAGATATCCTTAAGTTGTCTCGCTACCATGGGTTGGATGATGTTTCCAAGAAATCCATAAGGAAGTTTGTAATGGATCAGGTCCTCCATAATAATGCCTCCACGAGTGGGTTTCAAAAAGTGTTTATGGTGCCATAAAGCATAAGGTCCAAATCGTTGTTCGTCTACAAAATACTCCCGATCTTTAACATGTGTTATTTCTGTTACCCACTTCATTTTAACTTTTGGGAATGGACAAACGGTATATTCAATGATTTGACCAGGATACATATTGCTTTCCGCTCCGTTTAAAATTTTAAACTGCATATGGTCTGGAGTGATGACACTCAGATTGTTCGGGTCTGATAAAAATGCCCAACCTTCGTCAATACTTATAGTTAATCCTTGTTGTTTATGGATGCGATGGATCATAATCTGTTTAAGTAATTTAAAACAAAGTTAAACAAATATGGTTTCTATAGCTTAAATTATCGTAATTTTAATATAATTTAATAAGGCAAAACATGTTAAATATGTAAATTGCTATAGTATAAATCAACTATTATTAAAAATGAAAAAACTAGCTTTAATTTTATTATGTGCTTTTATGTCAACCTCTTTATTAGAAGCGCAAGTACAAACGCCGGCACCAAGCCCTACTGCTAATTTTGAGCAAAAGGTAGGTCTTACCGATGTTTCTTTAACCTATTCACGTCCTTCAATGCGAGGCCGTACCATATTTGGTAATTTGGTGCCTTACGATAAATTGTGGAGAACTGGAGCCAATGCAAACTCTGTCATAACTTTCTCTGATGATGTTACTGTTAATGGCCAGACACTTAAAGCAGGTTCTTATGCCATTTTTACCAAGCCGGGTAAGTCTTCATGGGATGTTATTTTTTATGCTGACACCAATAATTGGGGTACTCCGGAGAACTGGGATGAAAGTAAAGTGGCGGCTAAAGCAACTGTAGAAGTAATTTCACTACCGTTTGAGGTGGAATCATTTACTATCGATTTAAATAACCTCTCTAATAATGGCGCCTCAATGGGTATTTATTGGGAAAATACCTATGTGGGTGTGCCTTTTGAAGTACCAACAACCAAGAAAGCGATAGCCAGTATAGAAAAAACCATGGCAGGTCCGGGTGCGGGAGATTATTTTCAAGCTGCGGTATATTACCTTCAAGAAGGAAAAGATCTTGATCAGGCAAGTATGTGGATTGATAAGGCAATTTCAATGTCGGGTGATGAGCCACCATTCTGGATGTTAAGACAGAAGTCTCTTATTTTAGCTAAAAAAGGAGATAAGAAGGGAGCAATTAGTGCAGCTAAGGCTTCTTTGGCAGCCGCGGAAAAAGCAGGTAATGCTGATTATGTTAAATTGAATAAAGATTCTCTGAAAGAATGGGGAGCTATGTAATAAGAGCTTTCTTATAATATTTTATTTAGAGATCAACTGGGTTAAATACAGTTGATCTCTTTTTTTTTGATCTCTTTTTACGTGAATTTACCAGCAGTTACAGGGCATACTTGGTAGGTAATCTTCCAGAGAACGGTCAATCTTCGGAATCTTAAGGTTGTACTTTTATAGCATATAATGCTGCTTCAGGCAGAACATATTTTACTGTATTAAGGGGATTGTTTTAGGATATTATAGGGATAATTTGGGGATAACATGGGGATAACATGGGGATAACATGGGGATAACATAAAGGTTAGTACCTATGCTACCTGAAGAAAATAAGCATATTGAAGGATTGTGATCTTAAGAAATTACAAATTAAAAGACCGTTATAAAGTGTATTGGGAAACGAGAATTTAACCCCTGTAAATATGGCTGTTGCTAAGGATGATAGTATGGAGAATTAAAACTATGGGGGGCAAAGCGTTCGAAAACTAAAAAAGGTTGCTTTAGAGGCAACCTTTTTTTTATAGATTTTTTCGATACGTTCTCCGCATGACAAAAACCTGAGGATTGAAATGTTTCCACATGTTTCTGGCTGCCGCATTATCACTTAATTCCGGAGTTCGTATAAAATGATTAACTCCTTTTTCTGAGAATACTTTATAGAATTCATTAAATAATACAGCAGTAATGCCTTTGTTTTGATATTCAGGGTGAATACCAACCAGATAAAAGACAGCGCTTTTACTTTGCTTTTTCGCTTTTAGCAAGTGAATGAACCCAAAAGGGAACAATTTACCTTTAGTTTTTTGTAAAGCTTCAGCAAAACCAGGCATTACAATTCCAAAGGCTATTACGTTGTCGTCTTTGTCAACAACAAACTTTATGTATTCAGGGTTGATAAAACTAATGTACTTCTTTTTGTAAAAGGCTATTTGTGCATCTGTAATGGATACAAAGGAAGATAAATTAGCATAGGCCTGATTGAAAAGGGCGAACATTTGATCTACATAAGGCATTAAATCCTTGGTTTTGGTAAAGTTCAAACCTTTTACACCATAACGTTTTTTAACTAACTCACTGCCTTTGGTGAAGTACTTCGGGTTCACATCATCAAGATAAAATTCACTCTCGTTATATTCTTTTTCTATAACATATCCTAATTGCTCGAGATGATCTTTATAATACGGGAAATTGTACCAGGTTACCATGGTTCCTAAATGGTCAAAACCTTCGGTCATGACACCTACTTTGTCCATATTGGAAAAGCCCATAGGACCTTCGATATAATCCAGGTGGTTTTTTTCTCCGAATGCCTCCACCTTTTTAAGAAGTGCTTTGGTTACTTCTACATCATCAATTACATCCCACCATCCAAAACGGACCTTTTTAATTCGTTGCTTTTCAACTTCGGTCCAGTTTATAATTGCAGCCATCCGGCCAACAGCTTTATTGTTTTTATAAGCTATATAGAAGTGGGCATCTGCCGTTTCAAAAACGGGATTTGTTTTTTTATTAAAGCTTTCCACCTCGTCGGTGATAATAGGTGGGACCCAGTTTTTAGAGTCTTTATATAGTTGAAAAGGAAATTTTACGAACTCGGTGAGTTCCTTTTTTGTAATAGCTTCTCTTACTTCAATCATTGCGTAGTTTAATTGTCTAAACCTTTGAAAGAATTATTCTTTCTTTGTCGTTTTTTTTGTTTTCTCAAAGCCTTTTTTTCTTGTTTGGAAACGTTATCGACTTTTTTAAATTCATCTTCATGATAGTCCAGACGATAAGAAATTCCCATTCCTGCCAAAAATCTGGAAGGTGTGTCTTTCGTGTTCAGCCCTATAGAAAAATCAAGTTGAAGATCCTTGTTAATTAGCGTGGCTCCCCCCAACCTGAAAAGGCCATCTCCATAAGCATCACTTTTAAAGCCTTGATGTTCTGCAAAAATAGAATATTTAGGGTTTTTTAAGGTATGAGTTAAGGTAATAATGTAACTTAACATCGGATCATCTTCGGTGAACTTGTCGTAGATTAGGTTTGAAACCAATACCCAGTTCCAGCTTATATGATTTTGAGTAGCAAGCATTACCTTAGGGCTTACCGTAGATTCAGTAGGGTAATATGGGTTATCCCCAAAATTCATGTTCATACCGGCATATAAGGCCACTGCAGGAATTAAGTCACTCCACTGAGGTCTGTTATTAGCTCGCCAACTGTATAAGTTCGGTTTGTTTGTTTCCGGATTTTTGAAGGGGTCAAAAACCAGGAATTTAAGGCCGACTGTGTTTTGTGTAAAATCCGTCCTACTGTATTTATACGCAGGACTCGTAGAGTTGTCAGTGATATTTTGATTGGTGAAAGTACCATTCCAAATTATTTCGAGTTGTTCGAAAAGAAATCCATAGCGAACAGCAAATTCGCCACTTTTTAAATTTGAACTGGTTCTCAACAGGTCGTGTTCTCTTTTTTCAAATAAAAATCCGGCTTCTCCCTGAATTACATTTTTACCAACCGAAAATGCACTTACGGAATTACCCGGTCTGTTGGAATTTATTACTTCGGTATATTGGGCTTTAGCACTTATAGTGAATAACAGAAAAAAACATGTCAGGTAGGTTAAATTTTTCATTTTTTGGGTTTTTGATCTTTAGAATTTCCTATTCTGTTAACCCAAATATATACGATTTTATTATTTTTTTAAGTTACTATTTCTGTTTTTACGGTTATTAGATTGTATTTTTGATGGTTAAAAAGAAATAATAAATGGATGTTTTAATTGTTTTATTAACTATACTATTGATATACTTCGGTTTAAAAGTATTGGGCAGAGTATTAGCCCCATTCTTGCTGAAATACATATCAAAAAAGATGGAGAAGAAGTTTAGGGAGGGATTTGGTCAATATCAACAGCAGGCAACATATAAAAATGAACAGTATCAGACGAAAGAAGGTGAGACTGTAATCGATAAAAAGCCAACCAGAAATAAAAAAAACACCTCGAAATCTTCTAAAAAAGTTGGAGAATATATAGATTTCGAAGAATTAGACTAACCAAATCAATTATATGAACTTTAGCTTTAAAAAGTTAGTACCTCACATTGTAGTATTTGTTTTATTTATTGCAGCTTCTTTGGCATACTTCTCCCCGGTACTTCAGGGGAAAAAGATTTTTCAAAGTGATATTGTCCAGTATATTGGAATGGCCAAAGAGCAAAATGACTTCCGAAAAGTAAAGGGCGAAGAACCTTATTGGACCAACAGTGCATTCGGAGGAATGCCTACGTATCAATTAGGTGCTAATTATCCGCATAACTATGTGAAAAAATTAGATAAAACCATTCGCTTTTTACCACGACCGGCAGATTATTTATTTCTGTATTTTATTGGGTTTTATATACTGCTTTTGGTGCTCAGAATTGATTGGAAATTAGCATTTATAGGTTCCTTGGCTTTTGGCTTTTCAACATATCTTATAATTATTCTGGGGGTAGGACATAATGCTAAGGCTCATGCCATTGGATATTTTCCTTTGGTTCTTGCCGGAATCGTATTAAGTTTCAGGCGGCAATATATTTGGGGTTTCTTATTAACTGCCATAGCTATGGCGCTGGAAATTAATGCCAACCACTTTCAGATGACCTATTATTTGATGTTGCTGGTTGTGGTTCTAGGGGTCGTATATTTATTAGATGCCTTTAAAAAGAAAGAGCTACCACATTTTTTTAAAACAGTAGGATTGTTGTTCTGTGCTGTTATTCTTGGGGTAGCAACCAATGCTACCAATATAATGGCCACCAAGCAATATGCCGATTGGAGTACCCGGGGGACAAGTGAGTTGACAATAAATCCAGACGGTAGTCCAAAAGAAAATTCAGATGGTTTAAGTTACGATTATATAACCGAATACAGTTATGGAAAAGCGGAATCCTTAAATTTGTTCGCTTCCAGGCTTTTTGGTGGCGGTAACAGTGAAGCGCTTGGAGAGGATTCCAATACGTACCAATACCTTGTAAACAAGGGAGTGCCACGAGATCAGGCTAAAAGTTTTACTTCCGGCCTACCTACCTATTGGGGAGATCAACCCATAGTAGCAGCACCCGCTTACATTGGGGCCGTGGTGGTATTCTTATTTGTTTTAGCACTGTTTTTGGTACAAGGTCGTCTTAAATGGTGGCTGGTTGGAGGAACCATACTTTCCTTATTACTTTCCTGGGGTAAGAACTTTAGTATTCTTACCGATTTGATGATTGACTATATGCCAATGTATGATAAGTTTAGAGCTGTATCTTCCATTCAGGTAATTCTCGAACTATGTATTCCTGTATTGGGGATCGTCGGATTGAGTCGTATGTTCTCACCGGAGGTAGACCATAAACAAAAGTTAGATGCCTTAAAAAGGGCGGGAGCAATTATCGGAGGTTTGATTGTCGTACTGTTTATTGGTAAAGGGTTCTTTAGTTTTGATGCGTTGAACGATGCCTATTATTCGCAACAGTTTTCACAAATGGGTCTTCCGGAATTAATGGACTTTCTAAAGGAGGACAGAAAAGCAATGTATTCGAGCGATTTATTGCGTAGTTTCGGATTTGTACTAGTCATAGCAATTGTATTGTATGCTTATTTAAAGAATAAGCTTAAGGTAACCTATGCTTATGTCGCAATTGGATTGTTGTTGATTTTCGATTTGGTAGGGGTTGATAAGCGCTATGTAAATAAGGAAGATTTTGTATCAGCAAGAAAATTAGAAAAGCCATTTCAGCCAAATGGAGCAGATGTAGAGATATTAAAAGATACGGCTCATTTTAGGGTGTTTGATCCAAGTGAAGGATTAAATGGGGCTAGAACATCTTATTTTCATAATTCTGTTGGGGGCTATCATGCAGCTAAACCCGGCCGTCTTCAGGAGCTTTTTGAATATCAGATTTCCAAGAATAATATAGGGACTTTGAATATGTTGAATGTCAAGTATATTATTCAACAAAATGATAAAGGTTTATATCCGGCACGTAATCCATATGCAAATGGTAATGCATGGTTTGTAGAAACACTAAAAACGGTTCAAAATGCAGACCAGGAAATGCAAGCTCTTGATAGTCTGAATTTCAAAACGGAGGCAGTAGTAGACGTTTCAAAGTTTGGAAATTTAATTAGTGGAAAAACCTTCGAAGTTGATTCTTTGGCAAACATATCCCTGAAAAAGTACGAGCCAAATCATTTGGTGTATCGTTCAAATAATAATAATGACGGCCTGGCCGTTTTCTCAGAAATGTACTATCCACACGGATGGCAAGTTAGTATCGATGGAAAAAAAGCGGAAAGTTTTAGAGTCAATTATGTGCTGAGAGCATTAAACATTCCAGCTGGAAAACATACAATTGAGTTTAAGTTTCAGCCAGAAGTAATACAAACAGGTAGTGCTATTGCCTTAGCGGGTTCTTTGATTCTGGTTTTAATCCTGTTCGGGGGTATTGGCTATACGATCAAAGAGAAACGAAGTATGAAATCTGAATGAAAAAAGTCCTTATCATAACATATTACTGGCCACCTGCAGGTGGACCCGGAGTTCAGCGATGGCTGAAGTTTGTTAAGTATTTAAGGAGTTTTGATATTGATCCGATAGTATACATTCCAGAGAATCCAAACTATCCTGTGAAAGATCCTGCTTTTTTAAAAGAAGTGCCTGAAGATATTACGATCATCAAGCAACCGATTTTTGAGCCTTATGGGGTCGCTTCGGTATTTTCTAAAAAGAAAACCAATCAAATCAGTAAAGGCGTAATCTCCTCGGGAAGTCAATCATTTATAGAGAAAATGATGTTGTGGATAAGGGGTAATCTCTTTATACCGGATGCTCGCAAATTCTGGATTAATCCTTCGGTTACCTATTTGTCTCGATACCTTGAAGAGAATAATATCGATACTATTATTACCACGGGTCCGCCGCATAGCTTGCACCTTATAGGTTTGAAGTTAAAGCAGCAATCAGGTATTAAGTGGATCGCTGACTTTCGGGATCCATGGACTACCATTGGGTATCACAAAGAACTAAAATTAACAAAAAATGCTGCGGAGAGGCATAAAGAGCTGGAACATGAAGTGCTTAATACTGCCGATCAAATAATGGTTACGAGTTATACGACCAAAAAGGAGTTTGAGGAACTCACAGTACAACCTATAGAAGTTATAACCAACGGATATGATGTTAGTTATTTTGATAGTGTTACACCAGATGAGGAGTTTACTTTAGCACACATCGGATCCTTGTTGTCCGGAAGAAACCCCTTAGTTCTATGGGAAGTACTATCGGAATTAAAAAAAGAAAGTGAGTCGTTTGCTAAAGATTTAAAAATTAATTTAGTAGGGGTGGTGAGTGATGTTGTTGTTCAAAGCATAAAAAATTATGGTTTGGAGGCTTCATTAAGCTTACAGGCGTATGTGACTCATGATGAGGCTTTGAAGATTCAAAGAGCTTCACAGCTGTTATTGTTAATTGAAATAGATGCAAAGGAAACTCAGTGTATAATACCGGGTAAGTTATTTGAATATATGGCTGCAGAACGTCCGATATTGGCCATTGGCCCGGATCAATGGGACGCTGCTAAAATTGTTCGTGAAACTAATACAGGAAAAAGCTTTGTGTATGATGATAAAACAAGATT
This sequence comes from Zhouia amylolytica AD3, assembly GCF_000511935.2. Classification (NCBI taxonomy): domain Bacteria; kingdom Pseudomonadati; phylum Bacteroidota; class Flavobacteriia; order Flavobacteriales; family Flavobacteriaceae; genus Zhouia; species Zhouia amylolytica. Next base: position 114,943 of record NZ_AYXY01000013.1, read on the forward strand.
GAAAACGGCAATTCTGGAATATTATCAGGCCTATAAAAAAGCATCTCTTAAAGTTCACCCTATTGGCCTTCAAAAGTATAGCAGGAAGGCTTTAACCGAACATTTAAGTAATGTAATTAAACAGTTGTAAAGAAAATATAACAATGGGAGTTGTAGTTAAACAGTCAGTTAAAAATACCATTTATACCTATATGGGATTTGGTATAGGTGCTGTGAATACCCTTTTTCTTTATACTAATTTTTTGTCTGATGAGTATTATGGATTGGTAGGTTACATTCTTTCTGCTTCAAACATACTGATGCCACTGCTAACTTTTGGTGTTCAAAATACCTTGGTGAAATTTTACAGCTCCTATAAGGAAGACACCGAGCAAGGCAAGTTCACTTTTATGATGTTTATCCTTCCTTTACTCTTGATCGTTCCAGTTGGTATACTAGGAACGGTGGCTTACGAATCTATAGTTTCGTTTTTAGCGAGGAAAAATGCCATCGTTGGTGGTTATGTATGGGTAATCTATATTACGGCTATTGCCATGGCTTATTTTGAAGTCTTCTTTGCCTGGACTAAAGTTCATATGAAATCTGTATATGGAAACTTTTTAAAAGAAGTATTTTTAAGAGTGGTTGTAATGGCATTGCTAATGGCAGTTTTTATGAATTGGTTAACACCAGATGAATTCATCATAGGTGTGATGCTTGCCTATATCCTAAGAATGTTATTGATGATGCTGAGTGCATTTAAGGTAAGTAAACCCAAATTTGTCCTGGCATTACCTCAAAACTCGAATAAGGTAATCAGGTATACGTCTTTAATTATTCTAGCCGGCTCCATAGCGATGGTTTTGCTGGATGTGGATAAATTTATGATCGGACAATATGAAGCTATTGAGAATATTGCTTTCTATAACGTAGCTGTTTATATAGCAGCGGTTATCGTAGTTCCTGCTCGTGCCATGCATCAAATCACCTATCCACTCACCGCACGTTTGCTCAATGAAAGAGACATGACTGCTTTAAAAGATTTGTATAAAAGAAGTTCACTGAACCTCTTTATTATCGGTGGATTAATCTTATTGTTAATTGTTTTAAATGTAAATCAATTATATCAAATTATTCCGGATCAGTACAGTGGGGGTATATCGGTAGTCTTTTTTATAGCCGCGGCCAAGTTGTTTGAGTGTTTATTAGGAAATAATAATTCTATTCTGTTCAATAGTGATTATTACAGAATGGTGTTGTTTTTTGGGGTGTTTTTGGCGATTCTTACCGTCATTCTAAATATGATATTTATTCCGATGCTAGGAATTAACGGAGCGGCATTGGCTACATTGTTGGCCTTTTTGCTATATAGTATCGTAAAATTTTGGTTTGTGTATGCAAAACTTCATATACATCCATTTACGCTAAAAACTGCAGAGACAGCGATCGTGCTGCTAGTATTTATATTATTATTTTATTTTTGGGATTTTTCGTTTCACCCCATCATTAATATTGTTTTAAAAGGGGCAATCGTTTCGGTTGGTTATCTATTGGTAGTTTTAAGATTAAAGTTATCTGATGATATTATTGCTATGGTTGAGAGGGTGCTAAAATCAAAGGCCCGCAGCTAAATGAATAACTGCGAGCCCTCTCGTAATCTAACCAAACCATTATTATACTTAATTCTTAAATATTATTTCCTCTCCCTCTTGAATTTCCTCGTGTATTTCTTGAAGAGCTGGCTTTTCTGGTACTACCGGAAGCTTTTTTGTTATAAGTTCTGGAAGACCTGTTTGTGCTATACTTTTGAGTCGGTTTAGAACGTTTTACTGATCTTGAAGCCGTATTTGATTTTCTTTGTTCATATGGCCTTTTTGCGACATTGCTACTTCGCTTTTTATCTGATGATCTTGAATAAGACTTTTTCTTTGGGGTACTATTTCTATTTGAATTATATACACGGGTATTTGAGGTTTTGTTAGGACTCACTTTTCTCGTGTTGTTATATCTTCTGTTGGTAGCAACATCAGATTTGCTACGGTTGTTAGAAGCCCTGCTGTAGTCTCTATTTCTATCAGGAGCATTTCGGTTAACCGAACGCGTATTGCTTCTTCGGGTTTCTGTATTTAAACTACGATTTCTAACATTTCTAACCGTTGCATCATCTCTTCTTGTCTTTACACGTCTGTCATTCCTGTAAACTTTGTTTCTACCATTGTTATTCTTATAGTGATAGGTTCTTCCTACTGTAGCATAAGATCTTCTGTAATTGTTTCTATAAGGTCTGTAATACGTATATCTTACAGGTTCATAGTATCTTCTGTAAGGCTTATAGCTTACATAGCAATATGAAGGTCTTGGTCTCACAAAATATCGGTGATACGGTCTGTAAATATATCTTCTGTTATAAACATTGATATAACCACTATATCTGATAAAAACACCATGAGGATTATAGTATGCGTATAGTCCACCAATTCTGTAGATACGATTATTTCGATAAAACACATCGATATTTCCTATTCTTGATACACGCCCATAGAAATCATAGTAAACGGGTGTGTTAAGTACTTGTATTACGGCACCATAATCATCGTATTGTACATAACGATCATATCCATATCCAGCATTAAAACTGATGTTTACATTTCGTGTATTAACATTCACTCCAATATAATTAGGGTTGTCAATAAAGAAATCAAATTCACCATTCGGATACACAGAGAAGGTAATTCCATCTTCTACAAATATAAATTGATCACCGTATCCATATCCGTTAATAGCCGTCGAATTAGTTTTTGCGTTTATAGCAAGGGGACTGGCTAAAACCATAACTAGTAATATTGCTAATTTTTTCATGACTAAAGATTTTTTGTTAAACATTTATTTTTCGACTGGCTAGTCATTGTCAAACGTTACAAGCACCGTGCCAAAATATTATTAAAATGTTTTTAAGTATTTAACCTGCTGTTATCCAGGTGTTTATTTTTTTAGATAAAGAAACCTCCCAAATACTAATAAATGAGAGGTTTCCAACTAACCAACCAAAAAACTAATCTGTTATTACGGATTAGTTCCACCATCTTTAGTTCAAAGGTTATGCCAAAGTGATATAATCAGAATAAAGCTGATTCCGGTAATAACTTAAAACAGCACAATAGTATTAGTTAATGCATTTATATGATAAATAACTCTCCATTTCACTCTATACATTTGCAATATTCAAATAACATAAATATTATGAGGACAGTAAAGTGGAATGGGGTTTACCCAGCAGTTACAACAAAGTTCAAAGAGAATGGAGATTTAGATATTCCAGCTTTTTTAAAGAATATTGAGCATCAAATTGATGCTGGAGTAAATGGTATTATTATCGGGGGCTCTTTAGGGGAGAGCAGTACCTTAACTCACGATGATAGGTTAGCTTTATTAGAGGCAACCGTAGCGGCTTTCGGGGATCAAACGGATGTGTTATTAAATGTTGCAGAAGGAGCTACTACAGCTGCTATAGAGTTAGTGCAAAGAGCTGAAAAAGCGGGAGCCCATGGGTTTATGTTATTGCCTCCAATGATGTATAAACCAACCGATCAGGAGGTAGCAGACTATTTTAAGACCGTTGCCAGAAGTACCAAATTACCAATTTTACTTTATAATAATCCTGTTGATTATAAGATAGAGATCACACTACCTATATTTGAGCAATTGGCATCTGAAGCCAATATTCAGGCGGTAAAAGAAAGTACACGAGATATTTCAAATGTGACGCGAATGAAAAACAAGTTTGGTGATCGTTTTAAAATTCTTTGTGGAGTGGATACCCTGGCAATGGAAGAACTTCTGATGGGAGCTGACGGATGGGTTGCAGGATTGGTATGTGCCTTCCCAAAGGAGACGGTAGCTATTTATGAATTAGTAAAAGCAGGTAAGATAGACGAGGCATTGGAAATTTACCGATGGTTTTTGCCTATCTTAGAGTTGGATATCAATCCTCAACTGGTTCAGAATATCAAACTTGCGGAAGTAATGACGGGAATTGGTACAGAACCGGTTAGAGCTCCACGTCATATCTTGGTTGGAGATGAAAGAAAAAGGGTAATCAAGATTTTAGAAGATGGTATTGCTTCTAGACCTATATTACCTGATTATAAAAACTTATAAAAAAATATACTATGATTACCGATAATTTAATTGCCGGAAATCCTAGCGGAATAGGTGCAGAAACGATTAAAGCTGTCGACCCGGCTAAAAGAACTCAAACCTCAGAATTGTTTAAATGTGCAACGGAGGATGAGTTAAACACGGCGGTTCAGGAAGCATATAATGCCTGGCTGACGTATAAAAACCTAAGTGGGAGTAAAAAAGCTCAGTTTTTAAGGACTATTGCAGACGAAATAGAAGCTTTGGGTGATACACTTGTTCAGCGTGTAATGATAGAATCTGGTTTACCAGAGGGAAGAGTTGTCGGCGAACGCGGACGAACTTGTGGACAATTGAGACTCTTTGCTGAACTTTTGGAAGAAGGAAGTTGGGTAGAGGCCAGGGTAGATGAGGCAATGCCTGATAGAACTCCATTACCACGTGTCGATATACGAAAAATGCTACAGTCAACAGGACCTGTAGCAGTTTTTGCAGCTAGTAATTTTCCTTTAGCTTTTTCAACGGCAGGGGGGGACACGGCCTCAGCTTTAGCTGCTGGTTCTCCTGTGATCGTTAAGGCACATTCTTCTCATCTGGGAACGAATGCCCTGGTGGCAGAAGCCATTACCAAAGCGGTTAAAAAATGTGGATTGCCAGGAGGTGTTTTTTCTTCAGTACAAGGCTCTGGAAGAACCGTAGGTAAAAAGCTTGTAAAGCATCCATTGATAAAAGCAGTAGGCTTTACAGGTTCATATACTGGTGGGATGGCATTGGTAAAAGCAGCTAATGAAAGAAAAGAACCAATTCCGGTTTATGCCGAAATGGGAAGTATTAATCCGGTATTTGTTTTAAACCAAAAGATTAAAACCGAAGGAAAAGCTATAGCCGCTCAAATAGCAGGGTCTGTTAATCTAGGGGCAGGACAATTTTGTACAAATCCAGGTTTAACCATTGTTGAAAAAGGAGAAGGACTAAAGGAATTTATGGAGGCTCTTACAGAAGAATTCGCCAAACTCGATGCAGCAACGATGCTAAACGAAACCATTCATTCAGCTTATGTAAATGGGAAAAAGGAATGTGTTGATCAAGCGGAAGTGTCCTTGCTGTTTGATGCAGAAAGTAATGATGATTCTTGGAAAGGCCGACCAGGTATAGCTCAAGTTTCGGCAAAAGATTTTATCAAGAACAATACATTACATCAAGAGGTTTTTGGTCCATTCACCCTGCTGGTTGTTTGTGAAAATAAAGAAGAGTTAAACGAGGTAACCCGGGCACTTGAAGGTCAGTTAACAGGATCAATATTAGGCACCGAAGATGATCTTAACAACAATCCTACGCTGATCGAAAATTTATCTCAACGTGTTGGCCGTTTAATATTTAATGGGGTTCCGACAGGTGTTGAGGTATGCCATGCCATGCATCATGGCGGACCATTTCCATCTACTTCCAATGGTATGTATACCTCAGTAGGAACAGATGCAATTAAACGATTTGTACGTCCCCTTTCTTTTCAAAATGCACCGCAAAGTATATTACCTGATGCCTTGAAAGATGGGAATCCATTAAACATATGGCGTAAGGTAAATGGTTTAACAACTAAAGAATAATGTAATATAAGTGAAAAAACGTTTTTTTTGTATCGATGCCCATACTTGTGGGAATCCGGTACGTCTTGTTGCTGGTGGGGGACCGAAGCTAGAAGGAGCGAATATGATGGAGAAAAGGTTACACTTTTTAAATTCATTCGACTGGATACGCAAAGGACTTATGTTTGAACCCCGGGGACACGATATGATGTCCGGTAGTATTTTATATCCACCTGCCGATCCAACCAATGATGTTGGAGTATTATTTATTGAAACCAGTGGATGTTTACCCATGTGCGGACATGGTACCATTGGAACGGTTACAATAATGATCGAAGAGGGGTTGGTGGATCCATTGGTGCCTGGGAAATTAAGATTGGAAACTCCTGCAGGGCTTGTTAATGTGGAATACGTAGAGGAAAACGGAAAGGTGAAGTCCGTTAAACTTACTAATGTACCATCATTTCTTTATAAAGAAGAATTAACAGTGGAATGTCCTGATTTAGGGGAGTTGGTTGTCGATGTGGCTTACGGAGGGAATTTCTACGCTATTGTCGATCCTCAAAAGAACTTTAAAGGGATACAACATTACAATGTTTCACAACTCGTAACCTGGAGTCCTGTAATCAGGCACCTGTTGAATGAAAAATATGAATTTCAACACCCTGTAGATAAAAACATCAATGGTCTTAGTCATGTACTTTGGACGGGTGATACGTTATCTGATGATGCAGATGCACGGAATGCAGTTTTTTACGGAGACCGGGCCATAGACCGATCGCCATGTGGTACAGGAACATCGGCAAGAATGGCACAGTGGTTTGCGAAAGGAAAATTAAAAGCAGGAAATAAATTTATCCATGAGAGCTACATAGGTTCTAAATTTATTGGATGTGTTGAAGAGGTAACCTCGTGTGGTGAATACCAGGCCATTATTCCGAGTATTTCAGGATGGGCTAAAGTATTTGGTTACAATACCATAGTTATAGATGAGGAAGATGATCCTTATGCTCACGGATTTCAAGTAATTTAATATGGGGAGAAAATCAGTACATATTGTAGGTGGCGGAATTATTGGTTTATGTTCTGCATGGTATCTTAATCAACAGGGTTTTGAGGTAACTATTATTGATAAAGGTGACCTTACCGATGGAGCTTCGCATGGAAATGCGGGCATGGTTGTACCCAGTCATGTGATTCCCCTGGCATCACCGGGTATGATCTCACAGGGTATCAAGTGGATGTTTAACAGTAAGAGTCCTTTTTATGTTAAACCTCGCTTAGATTTATCTCTGTTGCAATGGACCTATAAGTTTTATAAGTCTTGTAATGAAGGTCATGTAAAAAAGGCCATGCCTTTTTTATTTCACCTGAATGAATGGAGTAAAGAGCTATATCAGGAATTTGTAGCACATCCTGAATTTAATTTCAATTTTCAGAAAGATGGTCTGCTCATGCTTTATAGAACGGCGCATCAGGAAGAAGAAGAGAAAGAATTGGCTGAGAAGGCACATCATATTGGTTTAGATACTCAGGTATTGAATAATTCCCAGTTAAAAGAATTAGATCCTCATATTAATTCAGAAGTAAAAGGTGGGGTCTATTTTCCTGGAGATGCCAATTTGCATCCTAACAAATTTGTAAAGCAGTTAACCACTGTTTTAAAGAAAAATGGGGTCATAATTCAAACTAATACAGAAGTGGTAGGCCTGGAGGAGCATGGAGGTAAGGTACATTCCATTGTACTTGAAGGAGGACAAAAAGTTGCGGTAGAGAACCTGCTTGTAGCCGGAGGAGCCTGGTCTGCTCAGATTCTAAAAAAATCAGGACTAAAGATATATTTACAGGACGGAAAAGGATATAGCGTAACTTTTAACTCCTTGGCTAATAAACCGAAAATTCCGGCGATTTTGACCGAGGGTAAAGTAGCTGTATCTCCCATTGGGGATGAACTAAGAATAGGAGGAACTCTAGAACTTGGAGGAATGTCTACAAATATTAATCAAAATAGACTTGACGGAATATTTGAATGCCTGCCAAAGTATTATCAGGAAATTGATATCGATACTGAACAGAAGAAGAAGGTGTGGTATGGTTACAGACCTTGTACTCCTGATGGTATGCCCTATATTGGAAAAGCAGATACTTGTAATAATCTCTATGTGGCTACAGGCCACGCCATGATGGGAGTTAGTATGGGACCGGCAACTGGTAAGCTAATAGCAGAAATTATCTCTGATACCAAGCAATCTATGGATACCAGTATGTTTCGTCTTAACAGATTTTAATTGAATTTTAGGTTGGTTAGATAAGAAGCCTTTGTTAGTTTTTAAACTGGCACTGGCTTCTTCTTATTTGAGTTGAATAGAGCGATATTGAGAAGGCGTTACGCTTTTTACCTTTTTGAATTGACGATTGAAATTTGAAAGATTTTTAAAACCTACATCATAGCAAATATTTTCAATAGTGTTATTCTCATTTAGGAGTAGATTACACGCAGATTCTATTCGCAACTCATTCAAAAATTCCACATAAGTTTTTCTGGTGTGAAGTTTAAAATATCGGCTGAATTGGGATCGACTTAAATTGGCTACTTCGGCAATATCATCTATTTTAATATCATCTTCCAGATGATTAAAGGTGTAGTTTATGATGTCATTTAATCGAAGCCCGTCTTTTTCCTGAATTGAAAAGCGATAAACATCAGAGTTAATGAAGCTTTTGGAAGCTTTGTTAAGTACTGATAATATTTGGAGTAATTGAATTATTAATTCTTCTTCTTTTTGTAAAGGCATTTTTAAAATCTGCTGATGAATAGCTTTTTTTAATGGGCCTTCAATTAAAATACCTCTTTTGCTTTCTTGTAGCAGCGTGTGGATGTTTTTTAATTCAGGAATATTAAAAAAATTTTGACCAAAAGAGTTAAGGTTAAAAAAGAGAGATACTGAATAAACACCTGTTGAAGCTTCTGAAAAATAGGGCTTTGCGCTTTTCATTAAATGCGGAATATTACTGCCTAATATAAAAGTATCACCAGGTTTAAACTGGGTCATATTATTACCACTGTACAAAATACCCTCACCTTTTTCAATAGTGGTAATTTGAAACTCCGAATGATAATGAAGCCGATCATAAAAGTGTAATCCTTCATCGATTTGAACTCTTAAGGAAGAATTCTCAGATTTGGGTATTTTAAATGGAATCGGTTTCATTTAAATCATGTATGATTTATGAATTTAATTTTTCTTTTAAGTAGGTTGCTGTATAGCTGTTTTTATTTAAACTAACCTCCTCAGGGGTGCCACAGGCAACTAATTCGCCTCCTTTTTCACCTCCCTCAGGACCAAGATCGATAATGTGATCTGCACATTTTATGAGTTCGAGATTATGTTCAATAACTATGATAGAGTGCCCCTTTTCAATTAAGGCTTCAAAGGATGTTAAAAGCTTTTGTATATCATGAAAATGTAATCCCGTAGTTGGCTCGTCAAAAATAAATAATGTTTTTTCCTTCGAATTTCCTTTCACCAAAAATGAGGCTAACTTAATTCTTTGTGCTTCTCCTCCTGAAAGCGTTGATGAACTTTGTCCAAGTGTTACATAGCCTAATCCAACATCCTGAAGCGGTTGAAGTTTATTAACAATCTTCGATTGATCAAACTTTTGGAAGAAGGTAATGGCATCATCTATAGTCATGTTTAATACATCATCGATGTTTTTATCCTCAAATTTAACTTCGAGAATTTCCTTTTTGAATCGCTTGCCCTTACAAGTTTCACACTCCAGGTGTACATCTGCCATAAATTGCATTTCGATGGTTACCTCACCTTCACCTTTACAGGTTTCACAGCGACCACCATCAACATTAAATGAAAAATGTTTGGGTTTATAACCTCTTAATTGAGCCAACTTCTGATCTGTAAAAAGACCGCGAATATCATCGTATGCTTTTATGTAGGTAACCGGATTACTTCGCGAGGATCTTCCGATTGGATTTTGATCCACAAACTCTACTGAAGAAATTGAACTGTATTTTCCGCCAATTTTAGAGAAGTGTCCTGCCTTTTCACCATAGCCACCTGTTTCTTTTAGAATTGTCGGGTATAAAATCTTTTTGACTAAAGTACTTTTTCCACTACCCGAAACGCCTGTCACCATGGTTAACATTTGTAATGGAAATGTAACATCTATATTCTTTAAGTTGTTCTCTCTTGCTCCTATAATCTCAATATATTCTTTGGAAGAACGCCTTTTTTGAGGAACTTTTATCTCTAATTGTCCATTGAGATATTGGGCGGTTAATGAGTCGCTTTTTAAAATTTCATTGTATACCCCTGAAGCAACTATATTACCTCCGTGCGTCCCTGCCTCAGGACCAATATCAATAATTTCATCAGCGGCCTTCATGATGTCTTCATCATGCTCGACTACAATAACGGTGTTCCCCAGATCTCGAAGAGATTTTAAAACTTTAATGAGTTTTTCAGTATCCTTTGGATGTAATCCTATACTAGGTTCGTCAAGGATATACATCGATCCTACCAGGCTGCTTCCTAGGGATGTAGCTAAATTAATTCGCTGTGATTCACCTCCTGAAAGCGTGTTAGACTTACGGTTAAGCGTTAAGTAATCCAAACCAACATTCGATAAAAATAGCAGGCGATTGTTGATTTCTTTTAATAGGCGTGACGCCACTTGTAAGTCGTAATCATTTAATTTTAACTTCGAAAAGAAGGCAGCTAAAGTATGTAGAGGCATTTCTACAAGGTCGGTAATGGTTTTATTGCCAATCTTTACATAATTTGCTTCTGGTCTGAGTCTTTTACCCTGACACGTCGTACATTTGGTTTTACCACGATATCGAGAAAGCATTACCCGATTCTGGATCTTATAACTCTTTTCTTCCAGCTCAGAGAAAAACTCATTGAGTCCAACAAAGTATTTATTTCCTTCCCAAACCAGTTCTTTTTGTTCTTCAGAAAGTTCAAACCATGGTTTATGAATAGGGAAATCAAATTTATAAGCATTATTAACCAATTGATCTCTATACCAGCTCATGCTTTCTCCTCGCCAGGGGAATACACAATTTTCATATACGGAAAGTCCTGAGTTTGGAATAACCAAATCCTGATCAATCCCTATGATATCACCATAACCTTCACAGGTTGGACAGGCACCATATGGGTTGTTAAAGCTAAACAAATGAATATTTGGTTCCAGAAACTGCATACCATCCAGTTCAAACTTATTTGTAAAATGAGTTTGCTTTCCAGATGGTAGTTCTTCAATGATACATTCGCCTTTCCCTTCAAAAAATGCGGTACTGGCAGCATCTGCAAGTCGGTTGAAGAAATCTTCATCTTTTCGAACCACTACACGATCCACCACCAAAAGAAAGTCATGGTCAATTTCTTCTTCAATAGTATCGATCCGTACGACATCACCTTTATACTTTATTCTTGCATAACCCTGCTGGGATAATATCTTGAGCATCTGAAGCATACTTCTATCCTCAGGTATATGTACCGGAGCCATTAAAAGTAACTTACTACCATCATTATAGCGTTTTACATAATCTACGACATCAGTTACCGTATGCTTTTTTACTTCTTTACCTGATACAGGAGAATGGGTTCTTCCAATACGTGCGTATAAGAGTTTCAGGTAGTCGTAGATCTCTGTAGTAGTCCCTACAGTCGATCTTGGGTTTGTTGAATTTACTTTTTGTTCAATGGCAATAGCCGGAGCGATCCCTTTAATGTAATCAACTTTTGGCTTATCCAGACGACCCAAAAATTGTCTTGCATATGACGAAAGACTCTCTACATATCTTCTTTGTCCTTCGGCATAAAGTGTGTCAAATGCCAAGCTCGATTTACCCGATCCCGACAGGCCTGTGATAACCACAAGTTTATTACGGGGAATAGCAACATTTATATTTTTAAGGTTGTGTAGTTTGGCACCTTTAATAATTATATTCTGCTTCGGGTCTAACGTAAGTATATCGGTCATAATAGTTTTCAAAAAAAAGTAAATACCATTTTCATGGATTTAAAATTGAAAATAGATGAAAACCACAAAGATAATGATCTATTTCCTGCTTTAAAAGCAGCTGGGCTAAACAAAAAAATGTTAAAAAGTAGCTGTGAAATTTGTGTTTTTTAAGAATATGTTTTTATATTTGAGTAGTTAACCGTCTAAACAAACACGCCTATTTAACAAAATTACTTTTTTATTACATATACGTTAAAGTACGTAGTATAAGCCCTAATCTTAAAAAAAAAGTAATTTTGTATGGAACAATTACCCAAAGACTCTACCCTTATTAGACGATACCTACAAGGAGAAGAACAAGCATTAGAACTTCTAATTAACAGACATTCTCAACGAATTTATAGCTTCATTTTTTCAAAGGTATGCGATCGAGACATCACTGAAGATATTTTTCAGGAAACTTTTATAAAGGTTATTCGAACTTTAAGAAAAGGAAAATATAACGAAGAAGGTAAGTTTGTCCCCTGGGTAATGCGTATTGCTCAGAATTTGGTAATTGACCATTTTAGAAAGAATGGACGTATGCCTAAGTTTGAGGGAACAGACGATTTTAATATTTTTTCCGTTCTGGGAGATTCTTCCTTGAATGCAGAAAGGCAAATTATAAAAGATCAGGTTGAGCAGGATGTTCGTGCATTAATCGAAGAACTACCCGACGATCAAAGGCAGGTGCTTATTATGCGTATGTACAAGGATATGAGTTTTAAAGAAATTGCAGAAACCACAGGAGTGAGTATTAATACGGCACTTGGAAGAATGCGTTATGCAATAATCAATATGCGAAAGATAATTGAGAAAAATAAAATTATTTTAACGAATTAAAACAATAAAGCATTAGTAGCCACGTTGATAAGGTATAATATTTAAAAGATCAATATGGCAAATTTTTACTCAAAAGAATTTTCAAACACCACAGAATTAAAACCTAATAGAGAGACAATAGATTTTCTGTTGAATTACTCTAGAGCTTTAAGTGTTATTAACTACAAAGATATTCAGTTTGAAAATATTTTAAACTAAATGACTGTGTAGCAAAAAAGGCCCGTTATTATTAGCGGGCCTTTTTTGTTTTATAATAGTCTTGAATAACGGTCTTTCTGCCAATTGTATTCGTGATAATATCCTTATTCAAATCCCATCCTCTTGCTGGCGAATATTGTCGGCCGTACCATATTATCTGCAGATGTAAAGAATTCCATTTTTCTTCAGGAAACAGTCTTTTGGCATCTTTTTCGGTCTGTACGACATTTTTACCATTGGTTAGCCCCCAGCGGTACATTAATCTATGTATGTGGGTGTCTACAGGAAACGCAGGTATACCAAAAGCCTGACTTACCACTACACTCGCTGTTTTGTGTCCGACTCCAGGCAGGGTTTCCAAAGTATCTATATCTTGTGGTACCTCACCATTATACTTATCTATGAGTATTTGTGATAATTCAGAAATGGCTTTAGATTTTTTAGGAGAAAGTCCGACAGGTTTAATGATATCCCTGATTTCTTCTACAGGAACCTTAGCCATTTGATAAGGATTGTCGGCTCGGTCAAAAAGGATAGGAGTAATTTGATTGACTCTTACATCGGTGCTCTGAGCTGATAACAATACAGCAATTAAGAGGGTATAGGGATCTTTATGATCTAAAGGAATTGGAATTTTCGGATATAATTCCTCTAGTTTTTCAATTACAAAGTCAACTTTTTCTGCTTTCGTCATGTTTTATATAAATTTGCTGGAAATGCTGAAGAACAAATTTGCAATTTTTATAGAAATTAGTTCTCTTTAATTTAGAAAAAACTTAAAAAAATAGCTTATGAACACATTAAAGCCAGGAGATAAAGTTGCAGACTTTACCGTAAACGATCAAGATGGAAATAAGGTGTCTTTATCTGATTTTAAAGGTAAAAAACTGATTGTTTTCTTTTATCCAAAAGCAAGTACACCAGGCTGTACGGCAGAAGCTTGTAATCTAAGAGATCATTATAAAGAATTACAAGATAAGGGATACGAATTGTTAGGAGTAAGTGCCGATTCTGAAAAGCGTCAATCTAATTTTAAAAGCAAATATGAATTTCCTTTCCCTTTACTCGCAGATGAAGAAAAGGAAGTCATTAATATTTTTGGAGTTTGGGGGCTTAAGAAGTTCATGGGGAAAGAATATGATGGAATCCACAGAAAGACCTTTATTTTAGATGAAAATGGGGTAGTGGAAAGGGTGATCGACAAAGTAAAAACAAAGGATCATGCAGCCCAAATTTTAGAGAATGCTTAAATAAAATGTTCTGTAAATAAAAAAAGCATCCGCGGAATCCGCGGATGCTTTTTTTTATAGTATAATTTTATACAGGGTACTCAAGTCCTATGAGCTTTCTGATCTCGTCCAAAAGACTAATTAATTGTATGCTAAAATCGTAGTTCATAATCGGACTTTCCTTTTTATTTTTTAAAAGGAGTTGGTTGAAATGAGCTATCTCATAACTGAAGCCTTTGGTGGTGTAACCAAAATCGAGCGTCTTTTGTTCGTTGTTTGCCACGATTGTTACGGTGGTAGGGCCATAAAAGCCTTCATTTATTTTGATTATACCATGTTCACAATAGAATGTTGCGGTTGTAGGTGTATCTTTAATAATGGTGCTATGTAAATATGCTTCCGACCGATTATTATAAGTAAACTTAACACTGCATTCAGTGTCAATTCCATTTTTATAAAATTTAGCCGATGCATTTATTTCTTTGGGAACTCCTAAGGCAGATAAGGCTATGAATACAGGATAAATACCAATATCTAACAAGCTTCCACCTCCGAGGTCTTTATTATATAATCTGGAGTCAGCATCAAATTCACTACTAAATCCAAAATCGGCTTCCAGTTTTTGAACTGTTCCAAACTCTTTGCGGTTAATAAGATTTAAAACATAGCGATAATGAGGTAGGAAATAGGTCCATAGTGCTTCCATTAAAAGAACATCGTGCTCCTTGGCAGTTGCGATCATTTCCAGTACCTGATCTTTGTTCATCGCGAATGGTTTCTCACATAACACGGCTTTTTTATGTTTGAGACAGGCAATGGTATATTCTTTATGATGCGTATGCGGGGTAGCGATGTATACCGCATCAATTTGCTCATCGGCAATTAATGATTCATAAGAGCCATATGCGTGTTGAGCATGATGCATTTTAGCAAATTCCTGGGCCTTATTTAGATCCCGGGAGGCTACACCATGAAGACATCCATTGCTAACGGTAAGTAAATCCGTTGCAAAGGATTGGGCTATATTTCCCAACCCGATGATACCCCATCGTATTTTATGATCTGTATCAGGCATTACGACGCTTTGGTGATATGAGCTGAAAAATAAGTGCCATAAGAATAACCAGGATGCAACCTATGAAGTTCAACCATAAATAGCTTAGCATTTCTTCACCTTCAGGCTGAATGCCAATGGCGAAATAATACGTAACAATAACTACTATTTGAGTGATAATGGCTGAAATAAAAGTAGCATTTCCCCGAATAAACTTAATAAAGAAGGCAATTAAAAATATGCCCAATATGTTTCCATAAAAAATAGACCCTATAATATTGACCAATTGAATCAGGTTTTCAAATAGCGATCCGAAGTTAGCAAACATAATAGCTATAAAACCCCATAACAAAGTAAACCACTTCGAAGCATTCAGGTAGTGTTTCTCAGTCTGTTCTTTTTTCTGGTACCGTTGGTATAAATCAATAGTAGTTATGGTTCCTAAGGCATTTAATTCAGATGCAGTTGAGGACATGGCAGCAGATAAAATTACCGCAAGTAATAAACCAATCAGTCCTTTAGGGATATTATTCAGAATGAAATGGATAAACACATAATCCTTGTCATTGGTTTCAAGATCTTTATCTACGGTATTTATAATTTCTTTTGCTGAATTGCGATAGTCTTTTTCTTTTTTATTAATTTCTTGAATATGTTCTTTGGCCTTCATGGTCATATCAAAATCTTTTACATCCAAAACGGATGCAAAATGGTCTTGAGCGATCTTTTTTTCTCGTTCAAGCTTTTGATAATCTTCTTCCAGCAATTTGTATTCCTCAGCTTTTTCTGATTTCAATACGGCTTCCGTGGCAGCAGGATTGAAATTTAAAGGCGCATGATTAAATTGATAGAAAACAAATACCATAGCCCCTACCAACAGTATAAAAAACTGCATAGGAACTTTGAAAAGTCCATTGAATATAAGTCCAAGTTGACTTTCCCGAACTGATTTTCCCGAAAGATATCGTTGAACCTGACTTTGATCTGTTCCAAAATATGCTAAAGCAAGAAACAGTCCTCCTGTAATTCCACTCCAGAAGGTGTACCTGCTCGAGGTGTCGAATGAAAAGTCGACAATATTAAGTTTATCGTTGGCTCCTGCAATTTTTAAGGCTTTATAGAAAGTAATATCATTTGGAAGGTAGCTTAAAATCAAAAAGAAAGCCACGAACATTCCGGTCATGATTACAAACATTTGTTGTTTCTGGGTAACACTAACAGCCTTTGTTCCTCCTGAAACAGTATAAATAATAACCAATACCCCAATTATAAGGTTGAGTGTTTTCAAGTCCCATCCCAAAACAGCAGAAAGAATTATAGATGGAGCAAAAATGGTAATACCGGCAGCCAGTCCGCGTTGAATCAAGAAGAGAATTGCGGCCAGGGATCGGGTTTTTAAATCGAATCGGTTTTCCAGAAATTCGTAGGCTGTATATACTTTTAGTTTGTGGTAAATAGGAACGAACACCATGCATATGATGATCATGGCCAGAGGAAGTCCAAAATAAAACTGAACAAACCCCATACCATCATGAAATGCCTGACCCGGAGTAGAGAGGAAGGTGATAGCACTAGCCTGAGTCGCCATTACGGATAGTCCTACAGTCCACCATTTGGCTTCATTACCACCAAGAATATAATCATTTACATTCTTACTCCCGCGGGTTTTCCAATAACCATACCCAACAATAAATAATAATGTCCCCGATAATACAATCCAATCTATTTCTTCCATAAACTAGCGATTCCCGGTCATTATTAGGTAAAAAACAATAATATAAATAGCGTTGGCAACCAATACTAAGGTGTACCATTTTTTCCATTCAAATTTATCTAGCATCTATTAACCTTTAATTTTTTTATCGTCTGTTTTAAGCTGTTCCTTACCAATTGATAACATATTGGTGAATAATTTGTATGCACCAGGAACACCTGCCGGCAGCTCTCTAAAGAAGCTAAGTCCCGTATAAATATAATAACCTTTTCCGTAAGGAGCGACTAACAAACTTCCTTTTTTAGCAGATTCACCTTTGTCGTTCATAGATAAAATTGGAGAAAATTCTGCTCCCCATTGATTAGGAAAATACAATCCTCTTTCCTGTACCCATCCATTGAAGTCATTTTGGGTAATTTTATTAGGGAAATTTATTAAAGAATGGTTTTTTGCTATAATGTTTACCTCTGAATTTTCGTCAGTTACCCTGTCTCGCGAAAGTTTTAGTTCGTAAGGAGCTAGGTTTTTAACAGGAAAGTCACCGCTCCTCCAGGTGGTATTGTATTGAACAATAACAGTACCTCCTTGCTTAACATACTCCAATAAAAATGACTGTTTGAATTTTAATTCATCCACGATATTATAGGCTCTGATTCCAACCACTACAGCATCAAATCGTTTTAAATTTTCAGCATTTATGTCTTCCGGTGCAATAGTCATTACATTATAACCAATTTGCTGTAAGCTTTCAGGCACAGCATCACCTGCACCAACAATGTACCCAATATTTTCCCCGGCTTTTTCAATGTTTAGACGAACTACCTTCGCCTCCGATGGCATGAGAACGGTCTGCGTAGGGATATGATCATAAGCAATCTCGGTTAAAGCTCCTGAATAAGCATCTCCATTAATCCGCACGAGAGGTTTAATGGTTGCGACATTTTCATTTGAAGGCGGAGTAACATTAAAGGTTACTGCTTTTTCTTCACCTTTATTCTTGATATTGAAATTAATAACTGCCGGATGTACTTCCCATCCTTCCGGCAGGTCTAGAGAAATTATACCTGTAATATTATCCTTAACTGCTCTCACCTTTAAGGAAATGTCTTTCGGTTGTGCATCTGAAAAGATATTGACTTTGTTTTCAAATGCTGCGGCTACAGGGGGTAAAATTTCAAATGGTTGATAAACTTCTCCCTTGGCAGGATCAGAATATTTATAAATAACATCTTTTACAATTGGGAGGGTAATAGAATTATCAAATACTAAATTAAAGGTTACGGATAGGGCTCTTGGTGTTTCAGGCTTCCCTATTAAGTTTTGGTCTTTTACCATATACATGCCTAACTCAGCTTTTTTTGTAAGCCAATAAGGAGCTGTATACGATAAGGTATCAGGTAAGACAACTTCCAATTCGATGTCTTCTTTCTCATTGTTGTTGAGCGGGGTGTTAAGCCCTTGTTGGGAATTGTTCAGACTGGTGCTGATACTTTTTAAAATTATAGCGGAATCACTTCTGTTTATGGCTTCGATTGAAAGGGTGATTTGATCTCCCGGGTTGGCAGAAACATCATTTGCAACCGCTTCCAGGTATAGTCCTGCACAAGCGGTAATGATTTGTTTGATCTCTTTTAATTTAAGAGCTCTCCAGTAGTCATCTTCAATTTTATTGATAAGTCCATAGGCATTTAAAAGATGGGGTAGATGAGAGGATGGATCTTTAAAATTAAAGTTCTCCTCAATCTTACCTAATATTTTCCCAATAGCTTCACCATTTTTAACCCTGCTCCAAGTGGTATTAATACCCTCAAATAAATTGGTTTTGTCTTTAGGCATATCGCCTTTGAGGAATTCCAGGTATTCGGTTTGACTTCCTCTTGAACCCATACTGCCAAAACCTTGAGAGCGGTGTTGACTTCTACTTAAGGCGGCTATTTCATTATTAGAAACTCCGCGTAGTGGGTAATAATTACCAATTTCAAATTCTAATAAATTGGTTTTATCTGCCTTTTCAAAGTTTTCCTGACTTCCATAAAACCACCATGAGGTGTTAAAAAACAAACGCTTGGGTTGCCAGGTAGCGGTATAGTTAAGTTGATCTGAAAATTTATCCGGGTTCGCTGCTAAGTCAAAAGCTTCAAAACTTAACATTGCTGAGGAGGTATGATGGCCATGGGTGGTACCGGGTGATCGATGATCAAATCGGTTGATAATAATATCGGGTCTGAAATTACGTATCGTCCAAACCACATCTGATAAAACCGCCTCTTTATTCCAAATGGCCAGGGTTTCATCCGGGTGTTTTGAGTAGCCAAAATCATTCGCACGCGAAAAAAACTGTTCACCACCATCAATTCTTCTTGCGGCCAATAACTCTTCAGACCGAAGTACGCCAAGGAGTTCTCTTAACTCTGGGCCAATGAGATTTTGCCCACCATCTCCACGGGTTAAGGAAAGGTAAGCGGTACGAGCTTTTAAATCGTTTGATAAATAAGATATCAGTCGTGTGTTTTCGTCATCAGGATGAGCTGCAATATACAGGGCGGAACCTAAAAAGTTAAGTTTTTGAATGGCTTCAAAAATTTCTGTGGCGTTATATTTTTTTGGTTGTTGAGCAATTAAATTGGATGTAAATAATAGACCAGCAAAAAGAAAAAGTATAGTTTTTCGCATAAAATTTGGTTTGTGTAACTCTTCCAAATATAGGAATTATGATACCTAAACCTATTGTTTTAGAAATTCTTTAACTAAATGCTGTCAATAGCATCATCCTGGCTGTCTTTTTCAATTTTCGTAACGCCAATTTGAAGAAAAAGGTTGTTGGGATAGGTAATAAGTTCCCCTTCATCAGTACGCAAGTGCATATGGAATGCTTTGATGTCTTCTATAATTCCCTCAGTTGGAAAATCTTTATTAAGTATTTTAATACGATCTCCAATTTTATACGGAAATGAAAAAAACAGAATGACCCCCGCAGTTATATTACTTAGAATCGACCATTGTGCAAAAAGGGCAACACCAATTACCGCAAAAACGGAAGATAGAATAAGACCAAGGTCATTAAAGTTAACCCCCCATATCAAACTCAAGATAGCCGCGAGCATTATAGACAGGGAAACATTGATGTATTTAATTATCAGAGTAGTTCGTGCGGTGTTAAAGTCACTAAGCTCACCAACCTTTTTCGCTGCTTTATGAAATATAAAACGCACAATCACTAAAATTACGATGGTAATCAGTGTTTGTAAAATTTCTTCACGATAAGAAGTTAAGAATACGTCCATATGAGTTATTCGACGATGGTTTTTAAAGTTTTATACAACAAATGTACAGGTAAACCTACGACATTAAAATAAGAACCCTCGATTTTTTTTATTCCTACGAGACCGATCCACTCTTGTATTCCATAAGCTCCGGCTTTATCAAAAGGCTGATAGTTTTTTATATAATAGTCTATTTCTTCGTCAGTAAGTTCATTAAAATAAACCTTCGTGATGGCGTTAACCGTTTTTTGCAATTGCGGTGTTGTAAAACAGATAGAGGTTATCACCTCGTGAACTTCACCCGATAGTGAACGGAGCATTTCGAAGGCTTCTTTTTCAGTCCCGGGCTTTCCTAAAGCCTTACCTTGATGCCAGACAATAGTATCTGAGGTGATTAATATATCCCGTTCTTTAAGAGTGTCTTTTAAAGGCAGGGCTTTAAGTTGCGCTAAAAAATCAGGAATATCGCTATAACGAAGCCTCTCCGGGCAAATCTCTTCGACAGGTTTTAATCGAATTTCAAAATCAAGTCCTAAATCTTTAAAAAATTTATGACGCCTTGGTGAGCCGGAAGCTAGAATCAGGTGATGGTTTTTTAAGAGGTCGTTTAGCATAGAAAATTTATTAATTAATCATATTGAGCATCTTTTTCATCCTCACCGTTCCATTTGCCCTGAACTTTTAAAACTTGTTCAATAATATCTCTTACACAGCCTTTACCTCCTTTTTTGTGAGAGATGTATTTTGAAATTTCTTTAATTTCAGAAGCTGCATCATTAGGACAACAAGGAAGCCCAACCAATTTCATCACCTCCAAATCAGGAATATCATCTCCCATATACATGACATTTTCAGCTTTGATTCCATAGATGTCCATGTATTCATCCATTTGTTCAGTTTTATGGTGAGTTCCCAGATAAATGTCTGTTACTCCAAGACCTTGCAGACGTTTACGAACTCCTTCGTTGCTACCTCCTGAAATGATACAAACATTATAACCTTTTTGAACAGCTGTTTTCAGGGCATACCCATCACGGGTAGTCATTTTTCGTAACATTTGTCCATCGGTCATAATTAATACGGTGCCATCTGTTAAAACACCGTCTACATCAAAAATAAAAGTAGTAATATGCTCCAGATACTCTTTATAACTTTTCTCTTCCATACAATGCTATTATAGAACGAGTCATTAACTCGTATATTTCTTTTTGAGATTTATTTGATAATTGTTGAAGTTGCGAATTTATGGTTTTTTGATCAGATCTTCTTGCAGGACCAGTTTGCGCTTCTTTTGGATTCATTGTCTGAATCTTTTTCGCCGTTTCTTCAATAAGCGGATGTAAAATTTCAAATGGGATATTATTTTCTTTACAAATCTCACTTCCAATATGATAAAGGTGATTGGTGAAATTATTGACAAATACGGCAGACAGGTGAATTACCTTTCGTTGTGCAGAGTTGATATGAAACACTTTGGGTGATATAGCACGTCCAAGTTTTTCTAAAACCTTCAGATCTCCTTCATTTTCAGCTTCTATACACAATGGAATTTGTTGAAAGTCTACTTCCTTTTCTTTTGAAAAACTCTGAAGAGGGTAAAAAACTCCTGCTTTGTTTGTTCTTTCAATAACCTCCATGGGCATGCTGCCTGAAGTGTGTACAACCAGGCGGTCTGTAAAGGGGAATTGCTTAGAAACCTCGGCAATAGCATCATCTGAAACAGCAATAATGTAAATATCGGCTGTAGTCAACCTCTGTAAATCGTGGATACATCGGTTGTTCATGTCATCTGAAACCGACCCTAATTCACTCCGGCTGTAAACCTGAACAACCTCGATGTCTTCCGTATTGCGAAATGCTTTATACAGGTGCGTGGCTAAATTGCCAGCCCCAATGAGTGCAACTGTTGTCATGCTGCTAAATTAAGCATACTAATTTATTTTATGTATAGGTATAAATAATAAAGAATCTGAAAGGAACTTCATGCATGAGTTTAAGAAAATTAATTATTAATACGAGCGCGGTCGAAACGTATTCATACGATATTAAAAATAATTCTCGACTGCGCTCGAACTAACAGCTTCCATAGCGATAGGGAGCCAAATTAAATTTTACGCACAAGATACTGTAATAGAGTGTGTATGGGCATCATCGCTAGAAGATGTAACTGTTATAGAATCATTGCCTTTTAACGAACTAAAGTTTGATGCCGTGATGATTACCGTGTGATTATGATCGGCACTACCTTCAATGTTATAGGTTTTCTCCGTACCAGCTTCAACATCTTCTTTAGACACGGTTAAAGTATGTCCATGATTTCCACCGATGGATGAATTGGTGCCATTTTGAAGACAATTGGCTGATGGGTCAGGCGTAGGGTCAGGATTTGGGGAAGGGCTTCCACTATCATCAGAGCCGGAGGAACAGCTCAGATAGGCATAGGCCGGTAATGCAATAAACATTGCCGCCAATGATTTTTGAATAAAAGACTTCCTGTCCATTTTTAAAGTTTTTAAATGTTGATTATAGGTTCTAAAGAAAAGGAGGTAGTTACAGCTTTAGTATTAAAGATACAAAAAACCTTACAGAACTTTACATTTTAATCTTTTGTCACTTAGGAAGAAATGATTCTTTAAGTATTGTTAATATCTATGAGAATCCATATATATACCCTATTTTTGCACACTGAAATTCGAATCAGAAACTTATTTTTACTTCAATGGTAGACCTTCTTAAAAAAACACTCTTCTCTACACGATTAATGGCTGTTTTATTTTTTGTTTTTGCCGTAGCGATGGCATTCGGAACATTTATCGAGAGTTGGTATAGTACAGATACTGCCCGCATCTGGATTTATAATGCTTGGTGGTTTGAAGTCATTATGGTACTTTTTGTAATAAATTTTATCGGAAATATTAAGAAGTACAAACTTCTTAAATGGGAACAATGGCCGGTTTTATTACTTCATTTGTCTTTTATATTAATCATTTCAGGAGCATTTGTTACCCGCTATATTAGTTTTGAGGGGATGATGCCAGTAAGGGAAGGTCAGTCGGTTGATTATATTTTAACGCACAAAACCTATTTGTCAGCCATGGTAGATGGTGAAATGAATGGAGAAATGCGAAGAAAAATGCTGCAAGAAGAGGTGTTACTAACTCCAGAAGCGGAAAAATCAAGTTTACCTTGGAGATCGGATTTCAACGGGCAGCCTTTTAAAATATCTTATGCTGGTTTTATTAAGGGAGCTGAAGAAGGTTTGATCGAAGATGAAAATGGCGATACTTATTTAAAGATTGTTGAAGCCGGTGGAGGTGAGCGGCATGATCACTACTTGAAAGAGGGAGAGATCTCAAGTATACATAATGTTCTTTTTGCATTCAACAAACCTACAGATGGCGCTATTAACATAAATATTACTGATACCTTAAGTACTATTAAATCGCCTTTTGAAGGAGAGTATATGCGTATGGCAGATCAGGCCCAGGGAAAACTGGTAAAAGATAGCTTACAAACACTTCAAATGAGATCGCTCTATTCTACTGCAGGTATGCAGTTCGTTTTTCCAGAACCTCCGGTTAAAGGGCATTATGGGGTTGTAGAGGCCAAAGAGAAGCATGAAAATATGCAAGATGCAGTCATTGTAGATGTAACCGTTGGTAATGAAACCAAACAAGTGAAATTGTTAGGTGGAAGAGGGTTTATTAATGATCCTAAAACAATACAATTGGGTGGACTCGATTTTCATTTGTCATATGGCTCAATACGTCATCAATTACCGTTCAGTATTAAATTAAACGATTTTATTGCTCAAAAATACCCAGGTACCGAAAAAGGATATGCATCATTTGAAAGTAAGGTAACGGTTCAGGATGAACGTCCATTCGATTACCATATATATATGAACCATGTATTGGATCACAAAGGTTATAGATTTTTCCAGGCAAATTTTGATCCTGATGAAAAAGGTTCGGTTTTCTCTGTGAATCATGACTATTGGGGAACCTGGATAACCTATATTGGCTATTTCTTGTTATATGCAGGATTAATGGGAATCATGTTTTTCGGTAAAACCCGCTTCAGAGAACTCGGAAAAAAACTGGAGAAGGTCAAAAGCAAAAAAGCAGCACTAACGGGAATGTTAGCATTTATGTTCATGCTTAATGGGTTTGCTCAGGAATCTCATCAACATACAGAAGAACATGTGCATACGACCGCCGAAGACCAGCATGCACATAATTTAACACCATCAAGTGCACAGGTAGATTCGGTGCTGAATTCAAGTATTGTATCCAAAGAACATGCTGATAAGTTTGGTCGTTTGGTGATTCAGGATGATGGAGGCCGGATGAAGCCTATCAATACTTTTGCTGCTGAGATGTTCAGAAAGTTGCACAAGAGTAATACTTTTAAAGGTATGGATCAGGATCAGGTGATGCTATCCATGATGAAGAACCCGTCGCTGTGGTATCATGTAGATTTTATTTACGTAACCAAAAAGAATGATAGTATACGTCAGATCATTGGGGTGCCTTCTGAACAGGAATTTGTGAGAGCCACAGATTTTTTTGATCAGAAAGGGACTTATAAGTTAGCTCCTTATTTACAGGAGGCCTATGCTACAAATACACCAAACCAGTTTCAAAAAGCTTTTAAAGAATTTGATTTGAAACTTGGTTTATTAAACAGGGCCTTAAGTGGGGAGATTTTAAAAATATTCCCGTTGACTGATAATGAAAATAATAAATGGATCTCGAGAACTGAATTCAATACAGGTCAATTCGAGGTACAGGATTCCCTTTATGCTAATTTCATTAATAACTCGATACCATATTACTTGATGATGTTACGTCAGGCTCAAACTACTGGCGATTATGCTGAAGCAGATAAAATGCTCGAGGCTTTTAAGCAAAATCAAAAAAATTACGGAGGAGAGGTTTTACCATCTGAAAATAAAATCAAAGCGGAAATTCTCTATAACAAGATCAATATCTTTCAGAAATTGATGATGTACTATTTATTAGTAGGATTGTTGATGTTTGTTTTGATTATCACACAGATTTTTAAAGATGCCAAATGGACTCAAAAGTTCATTACCGGAGGAAAGTATGTGTTGTTTGCCCTGTTTGTATTGCAAACAGCAGGCCTGGCTTTTAGATGGTATATAAGTGGTCATGCTCCCTGGAGTGATGCCTATGAAAGTGTTATTTATGTAGGATGGGCAACCATGGGCATGGGATTGTTATTTGCACGAAAAAGTGATATGACGGTTGCTGCCACTGCTTTTGTTACCGCAATAATTCTGTGGGGTGCTCACATGAATTGGCTTGATCCATCTATTGCAAATCTTCAACCTGTACTGAACAGTTATTGGCTAATGATTCATGTTGCTGTTATAGTAGGTAGTTATGGTCCTTTTACTTTAGGAATGATATTAGGGTTGGTTGCTTTGTTACTTATAATTTTTACCAGTAACAAGAACAAGAAAAAGATGCAGTTGGCCTTACAAGAAATAACAATTATCAATGAACTTGCGCTTACGGTTGGTTTAGTGATGCTCACTATTGGAAACTTCCTGGGTGGTCAGTGGGCTAACGAAAGCTGGGGTAGATACTGGGGATGGGATCCTAAAGAAACCTGGGCACTTATAAGTATTATGGTCTATGCATTCGTGATTCATATGCGATTAGTACCTGGATTAAGAGGACGTTGGGCCTTTAATTTTGCAAGTGTTGTAGCTTATGCAAGTATCATGATGACATACTTTGGAGTGAACTTCTATTTATCAGGACTCCATAGTTATGCAAGTGGAGATAAAGTGATTACCCCTAACTTTGTTTACTATAGTGTGGCTGTGGTAGCTGTGATAGGTGCTATTAGCTACTGGAAAGGTAAGAAGTACTATAAAAATGGGAATGGCGTTAAGGTGAAGAAATAAATAGATTATAAAGATATAAAAGCCGCTTTTTAGCGGCTTTTTTTATGGTAGATATAATAAGGAAATACCTGTTGCTAAAGGTGTTTTATCTTTATTTATAAAAATGAGGGTTGAAGTATATAGTAAACTAATAGGATAATCCCGCCGTAGATTGAATATTCCTGAAGATGGAATTTAAAATGTTTAAGTGCTTTATTAGTATGGTTTTCTACCGTTCTAACTGATATATTTAGTTGTTGTGCTATTTCTTGGTTATTATAATTTTTAATTCTGCTTAAATAGAACACATTTCGACATTTTTGGGGTAAGGATTCCATAGTTTTTAAGACTTGGTTTTCAAGATCTAAATAATACACATGATCTTTAATATTGTTGGACGTAGGTAAATCTTCCAGGATGTCATCTCGAAGTTCAATATATTTTGAATTTCTAATTGCATTTGAAATTTTATAACGTAAGGCTTGAAATAAATAAGCCTCGATGTTTCTGATGTCTGTTTCAGGGGCTTTTTTCCAAAGACTGATAAAAATTTCTTGCACAATATCTTCACATGTCTGTTGATTATCAATTATTTTATGGGCATAAACAAACATTCTTTTCCAATATTTCTCATAAAAATACTTCAGAGCTTTGGGACTTTGTTGTTGTAGTAAATTAACTAAAAGTGTATCCTCGTAAGACTGACCCATGGACTTAATAATTATCTAGAGTATAAATTTATACTCATGCTTTTAATGAAAAGCTATCTATGCTTTATCCTTGCGTTATGAAAATGATTAGTTTAATGTTAATACTCCCCTGCATTTAAATGCAGGGGAGTGAAGTTATTAGTTAATGACGGCATTAACGATAATAGGAAAGTGGTCTGAAATAAATTTCGAACCTCTTTGACCATCAAGTACATGATGTTTTAAAATCGTAATATTACCTCGATAAAAAATATAATCTATGCGCTCTTTGTTACTATCAGGCTCAATTTTGAATCCGTTAAATGTATAATCAGGTCCATATAGCTGATCGGTATTCATATAAGTGTCATAGAAATATCCATCAGTGTTTGATGTTGTAAGTATTTTATAAGGTTGAGAGGAAGGAGTAAGGTTAAAGTCCCCAGTAATGAAGTAAGGATGCTTGCCCGCTATTTGTCTAGCTTTTTTAGTTAATAGCTCAGCACTTTTTAATCTGGCCATTTTACCTTTATGATCAAAATGCGTATTAAAAAAATAAAAGACGCTTCCGGACTGTTTGTCCCTTAGTTTAACATAAGTAACAATTCGGGGTAAGGCTGCATCCCATCCTTTGGAATTAACTTTTTCTGGTGTTTTTGATAACCAGAATGTATTGCTTTCTAAAAGTATATATTTTTCTTTCTTATAAAAAATTGGGCAATATTCACCTTCTTTACCTCCATTCCTTCCAATTCCAACAAATTTATATTTCGGTAAACGATTACTCATATCGTTCAACTGTCGATCAATAACCTCTTGAGCTCCCAATACGTCAATGTCCATAAAATTAATACTGTTACAGAGCCAGTCTTTACGATGATCCCAAATATTGATACCGTCATTCGGACTGGCATATCGTATATTTGTGGACATAATTTTTAATAAATTTTTCTCTTGTGCTTGTGTTTTTGTAGCAAGTATACTACCTACAAACGTTAGTAGTATGACTGATTTTGTGACGAATTTTGTCATGATCGTTTTAGTTTTTATTCCCATCCAGGATTTTGTGTTAGACTTGGATTTAATTGAAGTTCAACCCTTGGAATAGGATATAGGTAATCTCTGTTTTCATCAAAGGTTCGATTATTGAAGTCAGGTTGAGGGTCTACTAAATTGTTTTCGTCCAGAAATATATCTGCTCCCAATTTAATATATTGTATACCCGCAGTTTGGTTTCCAGGAGTATCTCCTTCATATAAAACAACATCTATCTGACCATCATTATCGAGATCGTATGACCCTGTCCCCGGAAAGTACAATCCACGTAATGGTTGGGTTATAGTCTGACCAGACTTCCACCTTACGATATCATCCCATCTATGATTTTCCATATAAAGTTCAATGCGTCGTTCTCTCCTTATTTCTAGGATTAATCCTTTGTTGGTTCCATTAACATTAGGGTATTGATTTTCAAGATATGGGTCAGGAATTGAATTTGCCTCAGCTAATATTAAGGGTGGCATCCCAACTCTGTTTCTAAGCATCTGTATTGAATTATCAAGGTCACTTTGAGTAATAGTCCCAAGCTCAGCCTTGGCTTCAGCAAAATTTAAAACAACTTCACCGAACCGTAAGATTGGTAAATCGTTTACGGATTCATCGTAGGTATCATACATAGGTTCAGTAACAAATTTGGTTAATTGATAACCTGTCATTGTTGCACCTAAATTAGGTGCAATGTTTAAGGATTCGCCCTTTCTACGATACCCCGGTGTTCTTATTGTCTGTGATAAGCGAGGATCTCTGTCAGAAACCTCTTCGATAAAGGAAAGTTGGTTGAAGTTAGCTTTATCAGTGAACCTCGAACCATCTTTCATTAAGTAACTATTAACCATGTCTTTAGGCATACCAGGTCTTCCGTACGATGAGGTTGTGGTGTAATAATTTACATTGTGGTCAATGGCTAAACTCTGTGTAAACTGTCTGCTTAAGATAACTTCACTAGTTTCTGTTTCAAGGGAATTGAATAAGTTCATATAGTCACTTGAATGATTACCTGTAGTATAAACGCCATAGGGAGCGTTATTCATTAATTCTTCAGAAGCATCTATGCATGATTGTAAATATTTTTCATAACCAGTAATTCCCCTATACTTTTCAAATGTACCCTCGTATAGACTTATTCTCGATTTAAGGGCTAAAGCACTGTATTTGGTAATTCGATAAGCCTGAACCTCCTCATTTAGATTTTCTATTGCATAATCAAGATCTTCTAAAATTCGATCCATCACAAATTGTCTATTATCTCTGGGTTTTTGTAAACTCTCAACGTCTGACGGATCGATTGTATAATCGTACCAAGGAACATCTCCAAAGCGTTTTATTTTATCGAAATAGAAGTAAGCTCTAAAGAAACGGGCTATACCTCCATAATGCTTTTTAGCATTTTCATCATCGCATTTTTGGTAGTTTTCCAGAAAAAAATTAATGTCTCTCAGGTATTCCCAATTCCATCCTCCACCTGTGGTTGGAATTAGTCGTGTACCTCTCATTTCATCACTTAAGGTTGTGGTTATTATATTGTCCGCCTTAGCATCACCACTGTAAATGGAACTTTCCGGAAACATTCTGTAAAATCCATTAGTATATAATTCTAGATCACTAGCCTTTAGAAAAAAGTTTTCAGCAGTAACATCAGATAGTGGTTCTTTATTCAAATACTCATCGCTACATCCAATACTAATAAGCCCAAAAAAGACCATAAGTATTGACCAACAATTATTAATTTTCATATAATTCATATTATCTGTTTTGTATTTCATGGTATTATGATTAGAATTGAAGTGACATCCCTATTGAATATATCTTAGAGAAAGGAACTGTTTGAGCGGTACTTCTGTTCGTCGAAGTTGATGGGCTATTAAGATTAACGGAATTACTCGCAGCTTCCGGGTCTATATAATCCGTTAATTTTGTAAAAGTAAATAGGTTTTCACCGCTAAAGTAGATCCTTAATTTTGATATCGGTAGTTTTTCCATTACTTGATCCGAAAGGGTATATCCCAGACTTAAGTTTTTTAACCTTAGATAGGATATATCTTGAAGGTATCTATTGTTAACAGCTCCAAGGGCATCGTTATCTGATAATGCAATATATCCGAAAAGACGAGGGAAATACGCATCTGTATTTTCTGGTGTCCAAATATTGTTTGCTAAATCTTTTCTTATAAAAGAATCATAAGGTCTGTTATACATAGCCCAAAATGCTCTGGAGTCTCTATGTGGGTACCAATCTTGTTTGCCCACTCCTTGGAAGAAAGCTGAAAGATCGAAACCTTTCCAGGATCCACTTACTTTAAAGCTGTATAAATAATGAGGAGCCGTATTTCCAATTATACTACGATCACCAGGGTTGTCTAGAGTATTTTCCCCCTCATTAATTACGCCATCGCCATTAAGGTCAATATATTTCACATCTCCTGGCTGTAATCCTCCAGCGGCCATAATACGGTTCGAAACACGCGTTTGATCTGCATGCCCTTGAATTTCATCTTCTGACTGAAATAAACCGTCAATGTGATACCCCCATAATTCACCAATCGTCATGCCTTCATAAAAATCTAGCAGGCTGTTTTTTGGATTGTCGAACCTGGTTATTTCTGTTTTGGAGTCGGATAATGAACCGGTTACTGAAAATTCGAATGGTGCATTTCCTAACATGAAATTGTTCGTATATCCTAAAGAAAGTTCAAAGCCTTTAGTGCGGAGATCAGCTGCATTTTCTTGAGGAGAAGGAGTCCCTAAAACACTTGGCAGAGTAGCTCCCGCAGTTAACATGCCTTCTGTATCCCTTTGAAACAGATCCAGACTTGTGGTCAGAGCATTGTTAAAAAAGCCCAGGTCAATACCAAGATTTTTTGTTTTTACCTTCTCCCAGGTAATTTGGTTAGGGTTAAGGCTTGGAGATTCTATGTAACCTAAGGATGCACCATCCATGGCATAGCTTGAGTTTATACCTTTGTTCAGGGTAGGTATATATGCATAGTTTCCGACGTTTTGATTTCCGAGTGATCCATAAGATGCTCTCAATTTCAATAAGCTTAGGGTATTTATATTTTTAAAGAAGTTTTCTCTACTTACAATCCATCCTGTTGAAACAGAAGGAAAGAATCCCCATCTATGAGCTTCCGGAAATCTGGAAGATCCATCATATCTACCATTCACTTCAACTAAATATTTTTTCTTGTAGTCGTATGATAATCGATAAAAGACCCCTTGGAGTGCCCATTCAGAAGCACTTCCCATGGTTTCCGGGTTCGAAGTTGCTAATCCAAGTGAATTAAGATCATCTGAGATACTATTTTGTTTACTGGCTTGAATACTTTTTATAAAATAGGATTCTTGGTTAAATCCGGCCATACCACTCAATGAATGATTTCCCAATTGCTTTTTGTATTCTCCGTATATATTAAAAGCATTATAACTCGATTGATTGTTGTACTCGGTAATCTTGTCATTACCAAATGTAGCCAGGTTGTTCACAAAAATGGAATATGGAATTCGTGTTGATCTTTGAAAACGATTAAAGTTAACTTTTCTAATAGCATAGCTGGTCGTTATTTCCAAGCCGTTCATAGGTTTAATATGAGCAGAAACAATATTTGAAAATTCTGATTGATCAGTAACTTGTTTAGATTTACCGTGTAAAAGAGAAGCGTAAACACCATCACCTACAGTATAGTTATTCAATTCTGTTCTCCATAGAGATGAACCATCCGGATTTACTGGGACATAAGAAGGCAAAGCATGTACCCAAATTAGACTTCCCCAAATACTCCGATATCCATATTGACTACCACCATGCTCTACATCATCAGTGTTGTTAAACTGCATGTTATTAGTAAAGCTAAGCCAATCATTAACTTCCATATCAATTTTACCTCTGAGGTTGTATTGTTTGAATATATCGTCCTGAACTTTTAATATTCCAGTAGCTTGATAGTTTCGGTAAGAAAAATAACCTTTTACCTTTTCAGACCCTCCAGATACAGATACATCGGTTATATAAGAGGGATAAGATTTTCTGAAGAAAGAATCCCACCAATCAGTAGCTCCATAATGAATATACTGTTCTTTACCATTGCGAATGTCTTTTATAACTCTGGCCTTTGAAGGGTTTTTAGAGACCTCGAGTAAAGCTTGATAATCTTGCTCAGAATATCCAGTATACGACCTCCCAACTGCAGTTCTAAATGCTTCATCAACAAGTGTTACGGCCCTGTATGGGTCCGTCACGAAATTAGTGTTAATGGTAGGGGAGCTAAACGCTGTCGTATTTCCTACATTGACTGTAAGATTACCCTTTTTAGCTTTTTTGGTCGTTACTAATACAACTCCAAAAGCTCCACGTGCACCATAGATTGCAGAGGCTCCGGCATCTTTCAAGACACTTATGGAAGCAATATCGTTAGGGTTTAGTTTATTAATATCCCCTTCAACACCATCTACGATTATGAGTGGCGATCCACCATTTATAGATGTAAATCCTCTAATGTTTATTCGTGGAGAGGTTCCCGGTTTTCCGCTTGATTGTGTTATGTTTAAACCGGGGCTAACTCCTTGAAGTGCATTTGCAGCATTTGATAATGGCCTTTCTTCAATCGATTTGGGATCTATTTTATTAACCGCGTCGATCAGTGTTTCTTTACTTTTTTCACCGTAACCTATTACCACAACTTCATCCAACATTTCTTGTTCAGCTTCCATAATTAAATTAAATGTGTTATCCCTGGCTGAAACATTAACTGATATCGTTTTCATCCCGATATACGTAATTTCAAGGACGCTTCCTGCAGGCGCTGCTAATTTAAAATTACCATCAAAATCTGTTGTAACCCCATTAGAAGTTCCCTTTATCATTACATTAACTCCCATCAGAGGAATACCATCTTTATCGGTAATGGTTCCGTTAACGACTACGTCATTTTCAGACGCTTTTTTAATGTTTACGGCAATTGTATTATTAATTCGCTTGAATTCTATTTGAAAAATTTTACTAAGATCTTCGAGAATTACATCGAGTTTTTCATTTTGATAATTGAGGGTTTTACGTTTAGCTAGTTTTTTTATTTTTTCATTGTAAATGAAAGTTACTTCTGATTGACTCTCAATAGTACTTAAAATGTCGCATAAATGTTTTTCTTCTATGGAGATGGAAATCCCATTCTCAGCACTGTGATATGCGTAGGCAGGAATTGAGATTGGTATCAGAAAAAGAAATATGATCAAGAATATAGGGTTTAAATTCCTGATTTGTATTTTTTGTATTTTTGTTTTCATTATTTTTAAAAATGTATTCTATTAAGTTTTTCACTGACTTTTTAGATGTTCATGAGCCTTTCTTGTTGGAGCAGGAAAGGCTTTCTTTTTATTATTCACTTCTAATTTTGTTCATGGTGTCTTTTTTTAAATAAATTGTTTTTTCGTCTGAAAAGGAATAAGTGATTCCAGTTGAAAATTTTAAACTCTCTAAAACCTCTTCCAAACTTGGGTTAATGTATTTACCATTTACTTTTATTTCCTTTAGAGCCGGATCGGATATGATGATATTGATGTCAAACCATTTCTCTAATACATGAGCTGTAGCTTCCAGATTGTTTCCGTTTAAAGCAATTATATTTTCTTTCCAAGCCGCATCTAATTTTGAGTCATGTTGATGATTTACTTCTAATTGTTGCCTCGAATGATCATATAATAATTGATCATTTTTAATTAGTTTTTCATCAATTCTGTGCTTAAGGTTGTACACATTAACCTTTCCCGAGGTGACACTTACAATTGTAGCGTTGTTATTTTTATCTGGAGTTTTTATGTTAAAAGAAGTACCAAGAACCTTGGTTGTAAATTCATTCGTCTCTACCGTGAAAGGTTTGTTTATATCTCTATGAACATCAAAATAGGCTTCCCCTTGTAGTTTAACATTCCTTTCTGTTTGATTATAATTACTTCGATAAGAAAGTTGGCTTCCTGAGTTTAGAAATACCAATGTGCCGTCAGGTAATGAGACCTCTTTTTTCTCACCTAACTTCGTGTATACTATATGAGTTTTGAGCTCTTGGTTTTCGTTTATGAAATACCCTAAACTTAGAAGGAATAAAAGACTTGCTGTATATTTTAAAATATTCATGGGGAGTAAAAGAGATGTACGAAGTCTCTTCCTGGAAATTTCCTTTTTGATGCCTTTGTAGATTTTTTTCTTAATAAAGACTTCTGAATCATTAAGAAGAATGTTATGATCTTGACATTTATCAAAATATGATTCAATGATTACTTTTTCATCGTATGAACAGGACCCATCATTATATTTTTTAAGCAGGTGTAAAAAGTATTCTTTTTTTAATGACATATATTTCGGTGTTTCATGCAATAAGTCACATCAAACGCTTAAACTACCTAGTTCAATTAGATTGTTTAATTAGCTTTTAACCTTTTCTTGACTTTGTGGTTATGTGTTAACTTAAAAGTCACAAAAAAGAAAGCTTGGATTTACTTTTGAACATGAAAAGAATTTAGAGAAATATTGGAAGGCTGACTTAAGTAATAAAGTGTAAGTTTTACAATTAGCGGGGCACTTATTTAATCAGAAATGTTTATATGGAAAAAAACTATTACCTAATTAATCGATTAATAGAAGTTAAGGTGTATGGCAGTATGGAAGAATATAGAATGGATTTTCCTAACGCACCGGTATCTTTAAAATAACCTGTGTACCTGAAGGGTTATTATTGTTATATAAATCAATGATATTCAGGCTGTGCATATTGGCAAAATTTTTAGAAAAGTTAGCCAGTCGTTCCCTTGTTAGGGCAATGCCAATAGACTTTGTATTGTTCTTCTTTTTCTCAGTTTCAATCTTCATGGTACGTTCGCGCCCGATTCCATTATCGAGGATGCTAATTTCTACATAATCATTAGAATCCTTTCGAACCGTAAGGTTTAAAGACTTATAGCCATCTTTGGCAGACAATCCATGCCATAAAGCATTTTCGATAAAAGGCTGGAGAGTTAATGAAGGAATTTTGATACTATCGAGATCCAGACTCTCATCTATGGATACCTTATAGTCAATTTCATTACACAAGCGAATATTCTCGATATTTACATATAATTGCATTGTTTTTAACTCATCAGCCAGGGAAATTTCCTTTTCCATTGATGTTGATAAAATGGTGCGGATCAATTTAGAAAACTGATCGAGATAGGCAACTGCACTTTTTTTATCATTATTAAGCATATAAAGCTTTATAGAGAGCAGGGAGTTAAAAATAAAATGTGGATTCATCTGAAGTCGTAAAAGCTTCTGTTCCAAACTTAAAAAACGTTTTTCACCAGCCAGCTTTTTTTGGCGGAATAGAATAACCAAAAATGCAATGGTCAACAACGAGAACATGAAAATAAACATAAAAATCTTGTTCCGTTGCTCTAGTTGAATATTTACAATTTCGTTTTCTTTTTCAAGAAGTTCAATTTGCGCTTTCTTTTTCTCTACATCATATTTGGTAAGCAAATCGAACATATAGCGTTGATTGCTCTCATTGAGAAATTGTTCCTCTTTTTCCTGATATAATCGATTGTACCCAAGTGCTTCTTTATAGTTGTTTTGAGCAGCATACAAATTGGAAAGATGTTTATAGGCCTCTGCTTCAAAAGATTGTAATTTATTTTCTTTGGCAATTTTCAATCCCTTATTTAGGTGGTGCAAGGCCCTGCTATAATAACCCAGCTCCTGATTCGCCCAACCAGTACTTATGTTGGCCATAGCTATATAATAGGGATCTCCGATTTCCACAGATGTTGTTAGGGTAGTCCTTATAAGTTCCAGCGCTTTTTGAAAACTCCCTTGTTTGAGATAGACCTGTGCAATACTGTTGTTGCAAATAACCCTTCCTAAATCTGAATCGATCTCGTTGTTATAGGCTAGTGATTTTTTGTAGTAGGTTAGAGCCTGGTCAAAAACTTCTCGTGCTTCATAGGTGTATCCAATATTATGGTAATTAATAGCTAAGCCTAACTTGCTATGAATAAATTCTTCCAGGGATAAAGCTTTCCTGAAATATTCTTCAGCACTTTCATATTGTT
The DNA here is from genome assembly GCF_000511935.2 of Zhouia amylolytica AD3. Classification (NCBI taxonomy): domain Bacteria; kingdom Pseudomonadati; phylum Bacteroidota; class Flavobacteriia; order Flavobacteriales; family Flavobacteriaceae; genus Zhouia; species Zhouia amylolytica. The sequence continues at coordinate 150,723 of NZ_AYXY01000013.1, forward strand.
TTAATGTTAGGTAGATATTACCGATGCTGTTGTAGGAGATGGTAATTGACTTGGTTATGTGTTCACTTTTAACATCACTATTTTCCGCTATGCTCAAGGCCATTTGATGTCGATCTAATGCCATACGAACCTGATCCATTCTTCTGTAAACAACCCCAAGCATATTCAATGCAGAGGTTGTAAGCTCATCATTACCAATGTTTTTTGCAATGTTCAGACTTGTCTTGTGATAGTCAATTGCTTTTTCATATTTCGATTTATCTCTAAAGTAAATTCCTAAGACATTATTGGCGAATGATGCTCCCTCAAAATATTTTTTTTGATTCGATTCCTTTAATAAGGTTTGCATTTTTAAAGTGTCCCTTCTATACTTCATTACATATTTAGCAAGGGAATCCGCCGAAGTAAACTTTTTATTCAAAACATAATTAAGATCCTCTTCAAAAGTTCTTTCCTGTGCAGTTAAAGAAAAAGAATAAATGATTGCAATAAATGCAATAAGAATTCTTTTAGATGATAGCTGTTTTGTTTGCAATCTGGAATAAGTTACAATGTTGATTAAAAGCACTTTGTCTGTTTGATTATCTAAAAATCATAATATATTTTTAAAAAGACAAGCAAAGATCGTTAAAAAGGGGGAAAATCCTATGATTTTAAGGTGTTAAGGAACCTTTTTGATACGTTGTACATTGATAAGTGAAAATAACATGATGGCGAACATGCTTAGTATAATCCGGGAAAATTCGACCTTAGCATCAATCATAAGTCCCACTAAAAATGGTCCCAGAGCAGTACTTAATACCATAAACATGGTAAATAAACTTCTAATGGCGCCAATTTTTCTAACACCATAGATCTCAGCAATAACGGCAGTGGTAACAGCACCAGACATACCCACCGAGCATCCGGCTAAAATTAAAAATATAAGTGCTCCTAAAATACTATTCATAAAGGCTAAAGGAAGCATACCGAGGGTCATAGGCAATAAGTAGATACGGAACATTTTACGGGCCGTAAATTTATCTACCCAATAACCACCAAGTATTGACATGGCAAAACGGGTAATGGCATAAGCGGTGAAAAATGAAGCATATAATGATACTGACCAGCCTTTGTGTTCAACAAAGACATATTGATAGAAAAAAATGGAGGTTGAAACAAAGGCAACAGATATGCTTGCCGGCATCATAATCAAGAACTTCTTTTCTCCAATAAGATTCTTATAATCTTTGATCAATGACAGGGTTGAAGGCTTGTGGTCATCTAAGGTCACATCAAAATGTGAGAGTTTTATAAATTTCAGTCTTATTAGGTACAACAATAGGATACCACCGGATACAAGGGCTGCTATTTCGTAATCATACCATAAGATGAGCGTGGAGATTATGATGGGGAAAATAGCTTCTCCCACAGAAAAACCTAATGCCGAGACACTTAAAGCCTTACCTCGGTCGGCAGTATAGTATCGAGACATTACGGTCATGCTTATATGTGTCATTAATCCTTGACCTGTAAGTCGCAATCCTATTAAAGCCAGAAAAAGAAGGGGGATATGGTTTTGTGAAACGCCAAGAATAAAACAAGAAACAGCCGCACCGGTGATGGTAAGCGCAGTTACCTTTTTTACAGGCTTATGATCAATGGTATGCCCTACCGTAAGCATTATAACAGAGGAGGTCATGGTGCACAGGGCATAAATACCCCCAAAGGATCCTTCAGATAGTGAAAAGGACTTAATGATTTCCGGTACATACAGCGATATTAGAAATGTTTGCCCAAAACTGGATAAAAAAGTCATAACCCATCCAAAGCTTACATTACGAGTGTTTTGTTTTAAAAAATGATAAAAATCTTTCACAACCTACATTTTAGTAGTATTTGAAGCTGGTTTTAAAATAGGCTTTCCTGTCCAGCTTAAAACAGCAATTAACGCACCTACTACAGCGATGAGTGAGAAAGAGAATCTCAAATTAAATTCTTCGGCAATAAATCCAATAATAGGAGGGCCAAATAAAAATCCAAAATAGGCAATAGTAGATACCATGGCTAAAGCAATTCCCGGACTATAGGTTTTGGATCTCCCAGCGATTGAAAAAGATAAAGGAATTACAGAAGAGGTACCGGCACCTACTAATAAAAATCCAATTGTGGCATATATTAAAGATGGAAACAATACCGATATTAATAAACCAGAGAATATTAAAATCCCACTAAATTGTAATAAAGCAACAGCTCCAAAACGTTGAGTGAAATAATCGGCTACAAATCTTCCGGAAGCCATAGTGCTCATAAAAGCAATATATCCCAGGGTGGTAAGACTTGCATCCACATTAACAATTTTATCAAAATAAACACCACTCCAGTCAAACATACATCCTTCACACATCATTCCACAAAAAGCTATAATACCTATTCTTAATAAAAGTTTATCAGGTTTTTTAAAAACCAATCCTTGCTCAGACGATTTATTAATATCTTCTGATAACATATTCCGGTATGCGATTAAGATAATAAGTAAACATAATGCCCCAACTATAGAAAAATGATAAAATGGCGTGACTTTAAGATCGATCATTGCTGCTCCAACTGCACCTCCTACAAATCCGGCCAGGCTCCATAAGCCATGAAAGGAAGCCATGATTGTTTTTCCATAGTGAAATTCTACACCTACGGCCTGAGTGTTAACCGCTATATTTGTTAAGTTCCCAACTAGACCGAAGAGAATTACAGCCCCGATCAATTCAATTACTGCATTGGCAAGACCAAGTAACGGAAGGAAAAGGGCATATAATATTGCAGAAAGAATTACGACCTTTTTGCTTCCGTAACGATGTACCATCCAGCCAGCCAAAGGAAGAGCAACCAAAGATCCGGCAGGAAGCCCTAATAATACACCTCCCAATTGCCCTTCATTGAGTCCAAGGGTATTTTTAATATCCGGAATCCTACTTGCCCAGCTGGCAAAACAAAGTCCGCTTAAAAAAAATACAGCGCTAACGGCAACCCTTTTCTTTAAATTCGAGTTCATGCTCTTTTTTTTCAGTATTAAACACAAAGGTTAATAAAAAGATCGGGTGAATCAATATCCTTTAAAATAAAAAAGGAAAGCCTAAAAAATGCTTTCCTTTTTTTATAATTTCAAAATATACCACAGGAATATTGTGAATTTGAAATATCTTCTTCGACAATTATTCTTCCAGTAACAAGTTTATTTGAACCGCTACTTCTTCTGCAATTTTTGTAAATACGATCTTAGGGATTTTGATGTCGAAATCTTTGGTTAGGAGGGTAAAGGCTGAAGAGGCTTTAATACCTCCTTGCTCCCGACTTAACTTTATAACAGCCGAAAGTGGTCTTGTAACGTTGTGAATCGTTATTTTTCCTTCAACCTGATATTCCTTTGGATTTTTATCCAGTTCCTCTAAGTTTAGGTTTTTAATTTTACCACTAAAATACGCCTTTGGGTATTTTTCAGATTCCATATAGTTTTCATTAAAATGCTCTTGCATTAGCTTATTTGAAAACTCAAATTCTTTAATGAGCATTACAACTCCAAAGGCACCATCATCTTTTAAAATTCCATTTACTTTTGAATTGGTCGGATTAATGTTTTCCAAAGGAGTTGAAGCATTAAAGGTGATAATACCTTTAGTGGTTTTGTAGGTGCTTTGGGCCATAGTAGTCATAGACACAAATAGTACCGTTATTAAAAGCCTGTATTTTAGTTGCCTTGTTTTCATTATTTTTCTGGGGTTCCGTTAGCGACCCAAGCCTTGATCTGATCAATTTTAGTTTGGGACATTTTTCCACCCTGTGGCATTGGGTTGGTATTACTTTCAATACGGCCAACAAGATTTCTGTTATCTACCGCATCAACTACCTGTGCATAAGTTACCAATGACATAGGAGCACCTTGACTAGTTGTGCTGCCATGACACGATGTGCATTCGCTGGTCATAATGCCTTTAATGGTATTTTCATAGGTAATGCTGGTGCCATCAATTTCATCAGGGATGTTTTCCATAGCAGAATCATCGGTACTGGAACAACTTGTTAGGCAAATACTAAAAAGTAATAAAGTGGTAGTTTTTGATAAAAAAGTTAATTTTTTCATAGTTCAGGGGTTAATTAATTAATTTGTTGTATAAAAATATTAAAAAAATGTTAAACAGTGTTTGTGTTCATATACGGAAGTTTATTAGATTTGGTTTTTAAATCTCAAAAATATGTGTAGACCCCAACCAAAGAACCCGTTAATTTTCTTATTGAAAGGAGGAATAAATCAACTTCACTTAACACTTTCAATTTTTTGTGTTTTGGCATTATCCTTTCAAACACTTAGTGCGCAAGATGATATTTGGAAAGAAATAGATAAAACAGACACTTTAAATGATGCTGAGGCAGCATTTAAATCGCTCAAGATTGTAAATTTTGAATCAACTAAGTTGGCAGCAGCCAAAGAGTTTCGTTTTGTAGTCTCCCATAGATTCGGCAGTGTTAAGAATGGCATAGATGATTTTTTCGGACTTGATAATGCGGTAACCAGAATACAGTTTATTTATGGTATATCGGATATATTTAACATAGGAATTTCGAGAAGTTCATTTCAAAAAGTTTATGATATTCAGTTTAAGTACAGGTTGTTAACTCAGAGGGAAGATGGTTTCCCTGTAACTGTTAGCGGATACTCAGTTGGAGGAATTAATACGTCTTATGATGAAGATTTAGACCCTGCTATTTCATTTGGGGATAAGTTGTCTTACGTTCAGCAAATTTTGATTTCCCGAAAATTTAACGATCGCTTGTCTTTAGAGTTAGCACCTTCATACCTGTATGAGGCATACCCGTCGCCCTTGGTACAACATGAAAACCAATTTATTATGGGAATGGGCGGAAGATATAAAATAGCCAATCGTTGGAGTATTAATATGGATTACGGAATCCATACGAACAGAACCCCTTCTTCTCCTTTTCATAATCCATTGTCAATAGGAGTTGATCTTGAAACTGGAGGGCATGTTTTTCAAATGCACTTTACCAATGCTGAAGGAATGATGGAACGTGGGTTTTTATCCCATGCCTCAGGAGATTGGGGGGATGGTGATTTTTTCTTCGGATTTAATTTAACACGAACCTTTTAAAAGGCTCATTTAATTTTTTTTGTCAAAGGTGTTGTTTTTTTTAAAAAAAGCAGCACCTTTGTTTCATTATGATTTCCAGAGTGATAATAATAGGTTAATAGTGTTGATGGATTTTCAATGCTAAAGGTTGCCAGAAATGGGTTAAGATTTTCTTTTTATACCCTTTTATTGGCACAATAACTCCCAGACCAACGTTAAAAATTTATTATTTTTAATTTATCAATCGCTCAATCTAATGACATCAAACAAGTTTAGTTTAGTTTCCTTTTTAAAGCTATTAAAAGATGCCATCTCCGGTAAGGAAATGGATTTCACTAAAGGAAGTATCCGAAAAGCTATATTTATGCTGTCCATACCCATGATACTTGAAATGTGTATGGAATCTGTTTTCGCTTTGGTCGATATAGCATATGTCTCCCAGGTAAGTACCAATGCTGTGGCAACGGTCGGACTTACAGAATCGGTAATCACCCTGGTCTATGCAGTTGCAGTCGGACTCAGTATGGCTGCTACGGCTATAGTAGCCCGAAGGATAGGTGAGAAAGACCATGTTGGAGCGAATCAGGCTGCTGTGCAGGTTATCATTCTCGGTGTTCTCGTAGCTATCGTAGTTAGTACCATCGGAATTGTATTTCCTAAAGAGATCTTATCACTCATGGGTGGAGAATCCGATCTTGTAGAGGAGGGGTATAGGTATACTCAAATTCTATTTGGAGGTAATATAACAATAGTCTTATTATTTCTTATCAATGCTATTTTCCGGGGTGCTGGAAATGCCTCCATGGCCATGTGGGCTCTGGTATTGTCTAATGGATTAAATATTATTCTCGATCCTATTTTCATTTTCGGACTTGGTCCAATACCCGAATATGGAGTGGCAGGTGCTGCCATAGCAACTACTATAGGACGAGGAACAGCTGTAGTTTTTCAGCTCTTCGTATTATTTTATGGAGCTACACGTATAAAGCTGGCATTTAAAGATCTGGTTATACGTACGCAGATTATGCTCCGTTTAATAAAGGTCTCTCTCGGAGGAATAGGGCAGTTCCTGATCGGTACCTCGAGTTGGATATTTTTAATGCGAATCATGAGTGAATTTGGTAGTGAGGTCCTGGCCGGATATACCATTTCTATTCGAATCATGATGTTTACCCTAATGCCTTCATGGGGAATGAGTAATGCTGCTGCAACCCTGGTTGGTCAGAACCTGGGAGCAAATCAACCCGAAAGGGCAGAAATTTCAGTATGGAAAACCAGTAAGTATAATGCCTACTTCATGATTATTGTTTCTGTATTATATCTCTTTTTTGCCCGATCGATTATAGGCTGGTTTAGTGAGGTGCCCGAGGTAGTTAAGTATGGAGCCATGAGTTTACAGATCGTAGCAGCAGGTTATGTGTTATATGCCTATGGGATGACCTTAACAAATGCTTTTAATGGAGCAGGAGATACCAAAACACCAACGATTATAAATTTCTTTTGCTTTTGGATGTTCCAGTTGCCTTTTGCATATTTTGCTGCGCTTACCATGGAGTGGGGTCCAATAGGAGTATTTTGGGGAATAATGCTTGCAGAATCACTGATCGCGCTGGTAGCGATCTATTGGTTTAAGAAGGGTAAGTGGAAATTAGTGAAAGTATAATACTGATAAATGAGTCGGTTAAGCGCAGTTAGAACTTATTTAATTTCAACTGCGCTGGAATCGACTATAACTGTTTATAAAAAGATCTCATTGTTAATCTATCATAGATAGTTGTATACGTTTACGGTTCGCATCAACTTCAATTACTTTAACCTCTACATGCTGATGAAGTTGTACAACACTGTTTACATCACTGATAAATTCGTTGGCAAGCTTAGAGATATGAACTAGTCCGCTTTCCTTTATACCAATATCTACAAAACATCCGAAGTTGGTTATATTGTTGACAATACCCGGTACCTTCATGCCAACCTTAACATCATCAATAGATTTTAATCCTGGGTCAAATTCAAAGACTTTGGCTTTTTTACGCGGATCACGTCCCGGTTTTTCCAGTTCCTTAATGATGTCAGTAAGTGTAGGTAGTCCAACCGTATCACTGGTGTAATTTTCAAGTGCTATTTTTTGAATAAGCTCTTTATTCCCAATAAGATCGTCCAAAGAAACTTTTTGATCTTTGGCCATCTGCTCGACAATATTATAGCTTTCAGGGTGGACAGCTGAATTATCTAACGGATATTGAGCGTTTGAAATTCTCAAGAAAGCAGCACTTTGCTCAAAAGCTTTATTTCCAAGTCTTGGAACTTTTAAAAGTTCTCTACGCGTGCTTATACCACCTGTTTCGGAGCGATACTTAACAATATTTTCTGCTAAACCAATGCCAATACCGGAAACATAACTCAGGAGAGGAGCAGAAGCTGTATTTACATTAACCCCTACACTGTTTACACAGCTCATTACTACCAGGTCAAGTTCTTCTTTGAGTTTGGTTTGATCTACATCGTGTTGGTATTGCCCAACTCCAATTGATTTTGGATCAATTTTAACCAGTTCAGCAAGGGGGTCAGCCAATCTCCGACCTATGGATACTGCGCCTCTTACGGTAACGTCGTATGACGGGAATTCCTGACGAGCGATTTTTGAAGCCGAATATACCGAAGCTCCCGCTTCGTTAACTACAAATACCTGTAAATCTCTGTCAAAGCCGATTTTTTTTACAAAGGCCTCAGTTTCTCTTGAAGCTGTACCATTCCCTATAGCGATGGCTTCAATGTTATATGCATTCACCAGCGATCTTATTTTTTTCATGGCTTGGGTAGTTTCCCGCTGAGGTGGATGTGGATAGATATTTTCATTATGTTTTAAATCGCCATTTTCATCCAGGCAAACCACTTTACAACCACTTTTAAAACCGGGGTCAATGGCCAGAATACGTTTTTCACCCAATGGGGCACCGAGTAACAATTGACGTAAGTTACTTGAAAAGACTTTAATAGCTGCTTCATCAGCTTTGAGCTTAGCTTCTTTAAGAACTTCATTGGAAATCGCAGGATCGAGTAAACGTTTATAGGCATCTTCAATGGCTATGAAAACCTGATCTGTACAACTATCAACATCGGTTTTAATAATAACACCATCGATGAGGTCTAAGGCCTCTTCTTTATCTACCTGAATTTTTACCCGTACAATACCTTCGTTTTCTGCACGAAGCATAGCGAGTAATCGATGTGAGGGAGCTCTGTTTAGCGGTTCGCTCCATTCAAAGTATTGTTGGTACTTTTGAGCATCTTCATCTTCTTTTTTATCCTTTACTATTTTGGTCTCTATAATAGCATTTCTGGAATAAAGGCGACGTAGCTTGTTGCGCACCCATTCATTCTCATTAATCCATTCCGCAATAATATCTCTGGCACCTTGTAAGGCTTCATTGCTGTTTTTTACTTGATCATTGATAAAGCGTTCAGCAGTTCCGGGAACATCGTCATCGTGTTGTTTCATGATGATCTTAGCCAAAGGCTCCAGTCCTTTTTCCTTGGCAATGGATGCCTTCGTCTTCCGTTTCTTTTTATAAGGCAGGTAAAGATCCTCTAATAAAGTAATGTTTTCAGCTTGTTCTATTTTTTCTTTAAGGGCAGGAGTCAAAGCTTCCTGCTCCTCAATGGCTTTTAAAATAGTGAGTTTGCGTTTTTCAAGCTCTTCAAAGCCTTGCCTTAGCTTCGCAATGGTAGTAATCTGTACCTCGTCGAGATTTCCCGTCATTTCTTTTCTGTAGCGAGAAATAAACGGAATGGTGCTGTCTTCGTCAAGAAGTTTTAGTGTGTTGGCAACCCCTCTCTCCGGTAATTGTGAGTGTTTTAAAACATATGATAATAACTGCATATACGAACTTTTAATTTGTGAGGTCGTAGATAAATCCGATGGATTAATAAATAACCTTTAATTGGCACAAAAATGCTGAAATATTTAAACAAAACATAAAAGATTGTTTTAATAAATTATGGATTCTTTAGGGGTGAAAAAGTAAATCACAAACTTTTTTTAAACTACTTGAACCTTCTGCCATATTTCTTAACTTTAAGGAAAAATATAAAAGGTATGAAAAGATTAGTTTTGATCATAGCTATGATAGCTATAGTAAGTTGTAAATCAAGTGATAAACAAAAAGAAAACGTTGCGGAGGCAACAGATACTAAAGAACAAACGATGCAAAAACAAGATATTTATCAGTTTAAAGTAGAAGATTTATATGGGGAGCCCTTTGATTTTGCTTCTTTAAAAGGAAAAAAAATAATGGTGGTGAACACTGCTAGTGAATGTGGTCTGACCCCACAATATGAAAACCTTCAGGAGTTGTATGACACCTATAAAAACAACAATTTTGTTATCGTAGGTTTTCCGGCAAATAACTTCGGAGGACAAGAACCAGGATCTAACGAAGAAATTGCATCCTTTTGTAAGGAGAATTATGGTGTAACCTTTCCAATGATGACTAAAATATCGGTTAAAGGTGAAGATATGCATCCTATATATCAGTTCTTAACCCAGAAATCTAAAAATGGTTTAAAAGATTCAGAAGTGCAGTGGAACTTCCAAAAATATCTGATTGATGAAGAAGGGCATCTGGTAGAGGTGATTGAACCGAAAACACTCCCTATCGATGAAAAGATCACAGATTGGATCAAAGGGTAATAGGTTAATAACAGAATAAAATCATTGAAGCCCTCTACTGTACAACAAGATTACTTGATCACAGGATAATATAAACTACATGAAATCAAAAAACTTAAAGCTAAACACGATATGTGTCCATACAGGAGAAATAAAGGATGAACAGTTCAAAGGAGCTATCTCCCCTTTATATATGAGTACGTCATATGCATATGAGAATATGGATATAAAGCAATATCCTCGTAATTTTAATACTCCTAACCAAAGGGCACTGTCAAAGAAAATAGCGGCTTTAGAACATGCTGAGGATGCTATAATTTTTAGCAGTGGAATGGCAGCTATCAGCACCTCGCTGTTTGCATTCCTTAAAAAAGGAGATCACATTGTAATGCAAAAGCAATTATATGGAGGTACCCATAATCTTATTGTTAAGGAATTTGATAAGTTTGGTATTGAGTATTCTTTTACTTCAGGCTCGGAGGAGCAGGATTTTAAGAATGCCATTCAGCCCAATACAAAGGTGATTTATATAGAAACGCCTTCCAACCCGTTACTTTCTGTAGTAGATATCAAAATGGTCGCCTCATTGGCTAAAAAATACAATTTGATTTCTATGATCGATAATACATTTGCGAGTCCGGTGAATCAAAATCCAATTGATTTTGGTATTGATATTGTTATACATAGTGCCACGAAGTATTTAGGGGGGCATAGTGATATTCTTGCAGGAGCGGTTTGTGCCTCCTCGGAACATATAGCCCAGATTCATGGGGTTGCTATTAATTTCGGAGGAACACTTAGCGATTTTACTGTTTGGCTTTTGGAACGAAGTATCAAAACCTTAGGGATTCGTGTAAAAGCTCAAAACAGAAATGCCAAGCAGATTGCAAAACATCTTAAAAAGTTACCTGATATTACGAAGGTATATTACCCAGGGCTCAAGTCACATCCGGGGTATGAATTAGCTAAAGAGCAGATGAAAGGTTTCGGTGGAATGATGTCTTTTGAATTGTCTCAAGAAATAGATCCGGTTGCATTTGTTAAAAAGTTAAAGCTGATTAAGCCTTCCATGAGCCTTGCGGGTGTTGAAAGTACTATTGTGTCGCCTACAAAAACGTCTCATGCGTTATTAAGTGCTGAAGAGCGCATGGCTCAAGGTGTTTCTGATCGCCTGTTGCGATTTTCCGTAGGGATAGAACATCGGGATGATATTATAGCAGATATAGAAAACGCCATTGCTAAGGTGAAAAAACAAACAGTTACTACTTAATTATAAACAATAATGAAATTAGACATACTGGCATTCGGTAGCCATCCTGATGATGTTGAATTAGGGTGTGGAGCAACCATTGCAAAAGAAATAGCCTCAGGGAAAAAAGTGGGTATCGTTGATTTAACCAGAGGAGAATTAGGAACACGGGGTACCGCCGAGATCAGGGATAAAGAAGCTGCTGCTTCCGCCAGAATATTAGGAGCTGTAGTTAGAGAGAATATGGAATTTGCTGATGGATTCTTTGTAAACGACAAAGATCATCAATTAGAAATCATTAAAATGATTCGAAAATACCGTCCGGAAATCGTTTTGTGTAATGCTGTGGATGACAGGCATATTGATCATGGTAAAGGGAGTAAGCTTGTAAGTGACGCTTGCTTTTTAAGTGGTCTAAGAAAAATTGATACTAAATTTGATGGTGATGATGAATGGCAGGACGCATGGCGACCAAAACATGTTTATCACTATATCCAATGGAAAAATTTAAAGCCTGATTTTGTGGTTGATGTTTCAGGTTTTATCGATAAAAAAATAGCCGCTATAGAAGCTTATGCCTCTCAATTTTTCGACCCGGAGAGTGATGAGCCACAAACGCCAATAAGTAGTTCAAACTTTTTTGATAGCGTTAATTACCGCGCAAGAGACCTGGGAAGGCTCATTGGCGTTGAACATGCCGAAGGTTTTACTGTTGAGAGATATTTGGCAGTCAATAGTTTAAGTGATTTAGTGTAAATTTTTATAAAAAAACCTTTTGTAAAATCGGATAATATTATACATTTGCATCCGCAATAAAGACGGTGGTTGTAGCTCAGCTGGTTAGAGCGCTGGATTGTGGTTCCAGAGGTCGCCGGTTCGAACCCGGTCTTCCACCCGATAAAGCCTTCAAAGTTTTCTTTGAAGGCTTTTTTCTTTTAAGCCCGGAAGAAACATCTTGTTTCGGACGGGATAAAAAGAAAAAAGACTCAGGCGCCAGCCTGAAGGCTTTATCAGCAGGTTTCCCTTACTCCGGATCAGCGTAGCTAACCCGTTTGAATTCATTTGATTTTTTAATTGCATACTGTTTTGAAAACATCTTGTTTCGGACGAGATAAAAAGAAAAAAGACTCAGGCGATAGCCTGAAGGCTTTATCAGCAGGTTTCCCTTACTCCGGATCAGCGCAGCTAACCCGTTTGAATTTATTTGATTTCTTAATTAAATACCGTTTTGAAAACATCTTGTTTCGGACGGGATAAAAAGAAAAAAGACTCAGGCGATAGCCTGAAGGCTTTATCAGCAGGTTTCCCTTACTCCGGATCAGCGTAGCTAACCCGTTTGAATTCATTTGATTTTTTAATTGAATACCGTTTTGCAAACATCTTGTTTCGGACGGGCTAAAAATAAAAAAGACGGATTATGTCCAATTTTTGTGTTTGTGTAAAGATTGTGGTCAATCCGTAAAGGAAGCCTGGATCAAACATAGAATAAATAGATTCCGCAACAAGTGCGGAATGACAAATTGAATAGATTCCGTAAAGAGTGTGGAATGCCCCGTTTTGGTTTTACCTCCCTAATCTAATAGATTCCGCAACAAATGTGGGTGATCTTGTCTTTAAAAATATAGTAATTGTAGGGTATTCTCCTTGGTAGGAAATTTATGGATAAAAGTGTCTAGGCCCGGTGCAAAGGTATAGATACGGCATAGATAAGGCATGGATAAGGCATGGTTAAAGTGTATATAAATGATAATAGCCATATCGTAAACCTGAAGTCAGGGTAGGAACTCGATACTTTTTGATAATCAGCACGGTATATCTGATTGCATGGCATTCAGAAATCAATTCGTTAAGGGTATGTTAATAAAAAGTTTTATATTAGTTAGGTGTTTATCATAGATTTACATACTTAAAAACAATAAACTAACTACAAATTAATCAAATGAAAAGAATCCTACTCTTTTGCCTGTTGTTCATTTCAACACTGGCAGTATTCTCACAGGTTACGACTTCCAATATTAAGGGATTGATTACCGATCCGGACGGACAACCTTTGCCCGGAGCAAGTGTCGTTGCTATCCATAGTCCTACAGGAACTAAATATGGTACGGCAACAAACTTTGATGGTCGTTTTAATTTATTAAACTTGAGGGTTGGCGGACCCTATGTGATTACCATAACCTATGTTGGTTTTCAGGATCACAAACTCACTGATGTATATCTCGAACTCGGTAAGTCTGAAACTTTAGACATTTCCCTTCAGGAGACCAGTGAGCAGCTTGGAGAGGTGGTAGTTACCGGAGATGCAACCGGTACCTTTGGTAAAGACCGGACCGGTGCGGAAACTAGTGTAGGAAGGAGAGAGCTCACCCGTCTTCCAACAATCTCCCGTTCCGCTCAGGATTTTACCAGGTTGGAACCAACCGCAAGTGGAGGATCTTTTGCAGGTAGAAATGATCAATACAATAATTTCTCGTTAGACGGTGCCATATTTACAAATCCTTTTGGATTAGACGCCGCCACTCCTGGTGGGCAAACAGATGCGCAACCGATCTCTTTAGATGCTATTGAACAAATACAAGTAGCGGTCGCTCCATACGACGTTACACAATCCGGATTTACAGGAGCTTCTGTAAATGCCGTTACCAAAAGTGGTACGAACGAATTTAAAGGAACTGCTTATGGATACTTTAGAACTGAAGATCTAACCGGAGGTAAAATAAAGGGAGATAAAGTGTTTAAACCAGATTTGAAACAGAATCAATATGGTTTTAGCATTGGTGGACCGATTATTCAAGATAAGCTATTCTTTTTTGCAAATTTTGAAAGGGATGAGCGATCTGATTTAGGTTCTTCGTTTGTTCCAAACCGAGGAACAGGTGCTATTAATGAATCAAGAGTTACTGTTGAAGATCTAATAGCCGTTTCCGACGCTTTGTCCAGCTTAGGGTATGACACAGGAGCTTATGAAGGCTTCACTTTTGGTTCCGAATCCACTAAGGGTATTTTTAAATTAGATTGGAATATCAACGACAAGAACAGATTGGCTTTTATATATAACTTTTTGGATGCCTCCAAAGAAAAACCGGCACACCCAACTGCCTTAGGATTTAGAGGTCCAAGTGCATCAACCCTTCAATTTGAAAATTCAGGCTATGAAATCAATAACAGAATTCAATCTTTTCAATTGGAATTGAATTCTACCTTATCAGATCAGGCAGTCAATAAATTGCAAATGGGATATACGCATTTCGATGACTTTAGAAACCCATTTTCTGAACCTGCTCCTGTAATAACCATTCAGGATGGTGCCGGATCTAATTATATTATTGCCGGTCATGAACCTTTTTCGATTCATAACCGTTTAGATCAAAAAGTTTTTCAGGTAACTAACAACATGAACTTTTTCGTCGGAGAGCATACTTTTACGGTTGGAGTTTCTTTCGAAAAGTTTGAGTTTGATAATTCCTTTAACCTGGCTGCTTATGACAACTTTGGGACGTTTCCATATTATGGAACCTTCAATATCCCTGGTTTTGGTGGACCATATCCATCCCTTCAAACCTTCCTGGATGATGCCAATGACCCTAATGGTGTATTGGTGCAAAACCTGCAATTTGCTAAAGACAGGTATGCAGCTTTAAATGCTTCCGGAGTTGGTAACGACGGTGGATGGAAATTATCTGAGACTAACGTAGGTCAGTTGGCTTTTTATATTCAGGATGAATGGAATGTTAAGGACAATTTTAAGGTTACTTTCGGAATTAGAGCCGATAAACCACTATATTTTGATACTTCAGAAAAAATACAGGAATATATCGACACCGATAATGGAGCAACTGTAGACCCGAATACTATATATTTCGACCCTGATACCGGAGAGGAAGTCTTGTTGAACTCGACTAAAATGCCATCAAATGCATGGTTGCTTTCACCGAGAGTTGGTTTCAATTGGGATGTGATGGATGATAATACCACCCAGGTAAGGGGAGGAACAGGGGTTTTTACCGGACGTTTCCCTTTTGTGTGGATTGGTAATCAGGTAAGTGGAGCAGATCAGGGCTTTTTCCAAATTACCGACCCTGATTATGAATGGCCTCAAGTATGGAGAACCAGTTTAGGGGTTGACCATAGATTGGAAAATGGTCTTACATTAACGCTGGATGCTTCCTATACTAAAGATATTAACGGGGCTCATGTGCAGAATTGGGGGTTAAAGGATCCTACCGGGCAGTTGGTAGGTGTAGATAACCGAGAAATCTATACCTCGAATGATATAGGTGCTAATAATGCTTATGTGTTTACCAATTCTGATAAAGGAAGGATTTGGAATGCGTCAATAAAAGCTCAAAAGAATTGGGATAATGGCTTATATACAAGTCTTGCTTATAACTATTTAAATGCTAAAGATGTAAATTCAATTGAAGCTGAAATTACAGGTGATGCCTTTGTGGCAAACCCCGTAGTTGGCAATGCCAATAATGATGTGCTTGGATTTTCTAAGTATGGAGATAGACACAGAATTATAGGTGTTTTATCGAAGCAATTTAAATATGGTAATGATAAATGGGCTACCACCATTTCTTCCTTCTTCGAATATGCCCAGGGAGGACGGTTTAACTATACCTATGGAGGTGATATTAATGGAGATGGTTCTAACTTTAACGATTTGATCTACATACCAACAGCAGCGGAGGTCGGACAAATGAACTTTTCGGGTGCCGGACAGGCAGAGGCTTTTGAGAATTACATTCGTCAAGATGATTATTTGAGTGATAATCGTGGATCGTATGCAGAGCGTTATGGCGCCTTAGCCCCTTGGAGAGGAAGATGGGATATTAAGATTCTTCAGGATTACAATTTTAAGGTTAGTGAAGATAAAACAAATACCATTCAGTTAAGTTTCGATATATTAAATGTTGGAAATTTAATCAGTTCAGATTGGGGCTTAATTCAGCAACCTACCAACATACAACCATTGGGCGTTACGGTGGATGCGAATAATGTACCTACGTACACCTTCAATCCTGATTTAACAGATACCTTTGTATATGATTCCAGTTTGGCTTCCAGATGGCAAGCTCAGTTTGGTATTCGATACATTTTTAATTAAGTATTTTCGATTTAATTTTAAAAGGCTGTACTATCTGTACGGCCTTTTTACTTGGTTCCTATTATTTTAATATTGACTTTGCTTTAATAATCGAACTCTGGTCTTTATTTTTGCGCCATTAAATGAAGTTTTAAGCCGAATGAAGTATTCTAGACTTACGAAAGAACAGTTTGAAGAATTACACCAGGAATTTATTAATTTTCTGGCAACACAGTCCATTACAGCTGATGAATGGGAAAGCATTAAAAAAGAAAAACCGGAAACAGCCGAACAAGAATTGGATGTGTTCAGTGATTTAATCTGGGAAGGAGTTCTATCCAAGGTGGAGTATTTGGAAAATGTTTCACCAACGCAAATGTTTCTTTTCCATTTAACTGATAAAGAAATGAAATTGATAGCTGTAAGAGTTTTGAATAAAGCTATTGATTTAACTTCTGGCGAAGGGTTTCAATGGTTTAAAGAAAACTTTTTAGGCGATGAGGTGGAGATGATGACAGCTTCAAAAATGTATTCGGAAGAAAAGAATGTGGATAAATTTGAATTGATAAAAGAGGGAGCGGTAATTACAAAAGGAGATTTGTATAATTACCTCGAGAAGATACTTCCATAGTTTTATCAATAATCCAAAACATATTAAATTAAGAAATTAAAGCATAATGGCACAGAAACCAGGCATACCCAAAGGAACCAGAGATTTTTCACCTGCTGAAGTATCAAAACGTAATTATATAATTAATGCCATCAAAAGGCATTTTCAAACTTTCGGGTTTCAACCGATTGAAACACCTAGTTTTGAAAACCTGGATACCTTAATGGGTAAGTATGGAGAGGAAGGAGATCGTCTAATTTTTAAGATCCTGAACTCAGGAGACTACCTGTCAAAAGTTCGTGATGATCTTTATCAAACCAAAGATGCAAATAAGATTGCCTTGAAAATTACAGAAAAGGCATTACGTTATGATCTTACTGTTCCATTTGCACGGTATGTGGTTATGCACCAAAATGATATTACCTTCCCTTTTAAAAGGTATCAGGTGCAGCCGGTTTGGAGAGCGGACAGGCCTCAAAAGGGTAGATTCCGTGAGTTTTATCAATGTGATGCTGATGTGGTAGGATCAAAGTCATTATGGCAGGAGGTAGAGTTTGTACAACTTTATGATGCAGTTTTTTCAAGTCTTAATTTGGATGGTGTAACCATTAAAATGAACAATCGAAAGGTTCTATCAGGTATTGCTGAGGTGATTGGTGCTAAAGAAAAATTAATTGATTTTACCGTTGCACTGGATAAACTTGATAAAATTGGAGAAGAAGGTGTGAAAAATGAAATGCTTCAAAAGGGTATCGCCGAGGAAGCTATACAAAAAGTTCAGCCTTTGTTTGGTTTTACAGGAAGCAATAAAGAAAAATTACAACAACTCAAGGAATTACTAAGTAGTTCTGAAGAAGGTACCAAAGGGGTAGAAGAGCTTTCATTTATTATTGAAGCTATCGAATCACTGGGATTAAAGTCTGCATCTTTGGATATAGATGTTACTTTGGCAAGAGGCCTTAACTACTATACAGGAGCCATTTTTGAAGTAGCGCCACCGAAAGGAGTACAAATGGGATCTATTGGCGGCGGTGGCCGTTACGATGATCTTACAGGCATATTCGGATTAAAAGATGTAAGCGGAGTAGGGATATCATTTGGATTGGATCGCATTTATTTGGTATTAGAAGAATTAAACCTTTTCCCGGAAACTGTTTCAAAACAATTGGATGTATTATTCATTAATTTTGGAGAAAAGGAGGCATTGCAGGCTATGAGAGCTATTAAGGTTTTGAGATCAAAAGGCGTTAATGCCGAACTCTATCCTGACGCAGCCAAAATGAATAAACAAATGAAATATGCCAATAAGCGTGATATTCCTAAAGTAATTATGATAGGCGAACAGGAATTAAATGAACAAACCTTTGTGTTGAAAGATATGAAGGAAGGTTCACAAGAAACGCATTCATTCGACCATATTGAAAACCTCTTTTAACAAAAAGCCACTAAAATGTGGCTTTTTCTAATTTTAACCCTTTGTTTGCTATAATAGTTTAGTCATTTTTATAAATTTATGCGACTTAAATTGAAAATATAATAATAGCGCATAAAATGAGTAACTATCACATTAAAAGTTTTGATGAGTACTACCATGTTTACAGAAAGTCTGTAAGAGAACCGGAGAACTTCTGGGAAGAGGTAGCCGAAGAACATTTTCTTTGGCGTAAGAAATGGGATAAAGTCCTGAGTTGGGATTTTAATAAGCCCGAAATTAAATGGTTCGAAAATGCAAAACTCAACATTACTGAAAATTGCATCGATAGACATTTACATATTAGAGGAGACAAAACGGCAATTTTGTGGGAACCTAATGATCCTAGGGAAGCGGCGCAACATATTACTTACAAGCAATTACATCAACGCGTTTCTAAATTTGCTAATGTTTTAAAGGAGCAGGGTATTGAAAAGGGTGATCGTGTTTGTATTTATTTACCGATGATTCCTGAATTGGCTGTAGCCGTTCTTGCATGTGCAAGAATTGGAGCCATTCACTCAGTGGTGTTTGCAGGATTTTCTTCTACGGCTTTAGCAACCAGAATAAATGATTCTACCTGTAAAATGGTTATTACTTCTGATGGTAGTTATCGCGGTAGTAAAACTATCGATCTTAAAGGAATTGTAGATGCTGCTTTAGAAGAATGTCCGAGTATAGAAACCGTACTGGTTGCTAAGCGTATTAATTCTGATATAGAAATGAAGGAGGGAAGAGATCAATGGCTACAACCACTTTTGGATGCTGCCAGTGATGATTGTCCTTCTGAAATTATGGATGCCGAAGATCCTTTGTTTATTTTATATACATCAGGATCGACAGGAAGACCCAAAGGAATGATGCATACAACTGGCGGGTATATGGTGTATACAGCATATACTTTTAAAAATGTTTTCCAATACAGAGAAGACGATGTGTATTGGTGTACAGCAGATATCGGATGGATTACAGGACATAGTTATATTATCTATGGTCCCCTTGCAAACGGAGCTACCACAGTAATGTTTGAGGGAGTTCCTTCATACCCGGATTCCGGCAGGTTTTGGGAAATCGTTCAAAAACATAAGGTAAACCAATTTTACACGGCACCTACAGCAATCAGAGCCCTGGCAAAAGAAGATCAGGAACTTGTTGAAAAGTATGATTTGTCTTCATTAAAAGTATTAGGATCGGTAGGGGAGCCTATTAACGAAGAAGCCTGGCACTGGTATGATAACCATGTAGGTAAAAAGAAATGTCCAATTGTTGACACATGGTGGCAAACAGAAACTGGGGGTATTATGATATCACCAATTCCTTATGTTACTCCTACTAAACCAACATATGCTACTTTACCGCTGCCGGGAATCCAGCCTGCATTAATGGATGAAAATGGAGAAGAGGTAAAAGGAAACCAGGTAGATGGTAGACTTTGTATCAAATTTCCTTGGCCGGGAATGGCTCGAAGTGTTTGGGGAGATCATCAACGATTTAAGGACACCTATTTCAGTGCATTTGAAAATAAATATTTTACCGGAGATGGCGCTTTGCGTGATGAGGTAGGGTATTATAGAATCACCGGAAGGGTAGATGATGTTATTATAGTATCAGGACATAATCTGGGTACGGCTCCTATAGAGGATGCCATTAACGAACACCCTGCAGTTGCAGAATCAGCTATTGTTGGTTTCCCGCATGATGTGAAAGGAAATGCTTTGTATGGTTATGTAATGCTGAAGGATGTAGGTGAAAGCCGTGACAGAGATAATTTACGTAAAGAAATTAATCAGCAAATCTCGGATAAGATCGGACCAATTGCCAAATTGGATAAAATTCAGTTCGTTACAGGACTTCCAAAAACACGTAGTGGTAAGATCATGAGAAGAATTCTGCGTAAGATTGCTTCAAAAGATACTGCTAACCTGGGAGATACATCAACCTTGCTAAACCCTGATGTGGTGGAAAGCATTATGGAAGAAGCTATTGTTTCTTGAAATAGTAAAAATTCCCAAGGTTAATAACTGAAAAAACCTGATACGTTCTATCTTGAAATGTATCAGGTTTTTAATTTGACAAGTTTAATACAGGAATTCAAACCCCATGGTTTAAACGATTTTCCTTTTTTTTCTTAATACCATCAATCCTCTTAAGGATCATATTTCAGGTTTTCAAAACCTCAGTGGAGATAGTACCACATTGAAGTTGTCTTGAGTTATAATTTAGTATTCCGGCGATAGGGCATCCCATTCCTCTGGAGTTGCATCACTAATTTGATGTTCCATGATCATTTTCCATTGATTATCTAATTTTACCAATAGCATATCCAAATGACCATAATAGTTCGAGATTACCTCGCCGGCCTTATTGTATGATTGATAATGGAATATTCCTGTTTCATGAGCGGTGGTTTCATCTCCGACCCTTTGTGAAAACCTAAATTCCACTTGCGCCTTAACTTTGCCACTTTTAGTGTCTTCAAAACCTGATTTCCATTTATTCAGGGCCTTTATAACCGGAACACTCTTTTTGTCTTCGCCGGCAGTAAAAACAACTATGGCATCTGAATGGTATAAATTGGAATATCCTTCATAATCTCCTTCTTTTACAGTTTTACTCAAAATATCATAAAACTGATTAAGTTCTTTGATTCTTTTCTGGGCTGATTTTTCGTTGGTTTCGTTTTGAGCGTTTGACAGGCCAGGTGTTAATAGTGCCATTAGTAACGTAACTGTTGTTAAGAATAAGTTCTTCATATGTATTCAATTTTAGTAGTTGGTGGTATAATACATTGTCGGTTTACCAATAAATGGTCTGTTAACCCTTTTAGATGGAATTAACTTCTCTAGGTAAAAGATATATAATAGTTCTAAAAGTAACGCTTCCAGATCTAAACTTCTAAACTTTTTTCAAATCATTACCGCTCTTATTGAACATGAAGTTATCATTTGATTCTAAAAAGATCTTTTGGAGTAAGTTTTCCGTTTTTATTTAGTTTGGCGATAATGCGAATAAAGGCCATGGCTGTAATATAGGCGTCACCGGCAGCAGTATGACGATCTTGAAGCTCAATATTGTAATTTTCTGCAATCTCATCGAGACTGTAGTTTTTTTCCTGATCAATAAGATTTGAGGTTATTCTTGTGGCTCTGTACAAAATCATGGTGTCCAAAACCTTGTTTTTAAGTTTTGGTAGCGCCATTCTTTTTAAAATCTGATTAAGCATTCCGATATCAAATCCAGCATGATGGGCGACCAAAACGGAATTTTCAATATATTTTAGAAATCGTTTTATTGCTTCATCTTCATCCAGCATATTAACTTTCTCATTTTTAATAATACCGTGTATGGCCACTGTTTGAGGATTAAAGCGATCCTGTTTTATATAGAGTTCAAAGCTTTCAGAAAGGTCAATAGTATTGTTTATAAGTGACACAGCTCCTATACATAATACTCGATCTTCTTTAAAATCGAAACCTGTGGTTTCAGTATCTAAAACAACAAATCGGGTATCCTTAAGTGGTTGAGTGGGCTTCTCTTTGAAAAGAGCTTCATAGGTTCGCCAATAATCTGGCAGTTCCTCTCTATTTCTTTTTTTAAACCAATTGATCATAGAAAGTGACTTAAATTAAATCTGAATTTAATTAGTTCCTGAATTTGAGTAATAATTTTAAAGCAACGCTTTAATTTCATTTTCTCTTCCTTTGTGAGTGCTGCCAACTCAATATATCGACCACTATCATTATGCATTAAACCATGTTTGGTTCTGAATTTTAAGAGGGATTTCGCGACATAGGAACAGGATAAATACAAGTCTTTATTTTCTGGTTCTAATTGCGCTAGCTTTTCAAAACGCTCAGCAGTATTATTGATGTTCTTTACGCGATGCTGAAGTATAAGCAGTCTGCCTGCATCAGTAATCGGCATAAGTGCTCTTTTCTTCAGATCAAAAAAGTCTTTATATTCACCATCTTTTTCAACAAGCAATTGCCTGAAGAATCCCATGGGTGAAGGATTTCTTAATGCGCTGACACCTAACATTGATAAAAACCGTTGATTATCTCTTGTAATGTCGAAAATATGGTCGGCCAGACTTGTGGTTAAAGATGAATCTCCATATGAGATATCGTAATCGAAAAATATGGAGCAAAGCAGAATTTCATCATCACCGGCAGTGGTTGTCCATCTTGTAAACTGATCTTTCCATTCAGAAATGCTTAACGTCCACTTGGGGTTACGGGCCATCATTTCAGCATTGCAATATTCGTATCCAATAATATTTAAACGTTTATTCACCTTTGTAGCCAACAATAAAAAGTAGGCTCTTACTTCTTCCAGTTTATCTTCAGGGACATCTTCAAAAATTATTGCATTGTCCTGATCAGTATGAAGTAACTGTTCTTTCCTTCCCTGACTTCCAAGGGAGATCCATGCAAACTTAACAGGGGGTTCACCGATCTTACTTATAGCACGATCAATAACTCTTTTAATAGTTGCATCATTCAGTTCGAAAATGATCTTAGTAATATGAGTAAGGGGAATATTTTGTGCGATATAACCTTTTAGTAATACGCGTATTTTTTTATGGATGTTCTTTAGCTTTTTGGTACTGCTCGCCTTTTGTATAGCCTTCATGAGCACTGAAGGATTATTACCTTGCATCAGAACAATGTCGTGATCAGATACGATTCCTACCACCTTTGAATTTGCTGTGCCGTCTTTCGTAATACACAAATGACTGACATTGTGTTTCATCATGCTAATTTGTGCCTGGGCTATGGTGGTATGTTTAGGGTAACACAATACAGGAGAGGACATTATTCTTGAAACTTCATTTTCTATGGGAACAATTCCAGTAGCTACCAGGTTTCGAAAATCTTTGTCCGTCACAATTCCAAGGGGGGAGCCATTCTCTTTAATGACAACTGAGCTCACCTTTTTATCAAACATTAATTGAGCTACATCTTTTATTGGAGATGATGGTTTAGCGGATATAACTTTCTTAACATACTTCACTGGTTGTAAATCGAAAATCTCCGGATCATTTTTTAGAAGTATTTCATCATCTGAATAAAGCTTATTCGTATATTCTTTGGAAAATGGATTTTTAGTATTGGAGGCAAAGCTTTCTAATAAATAATTACCAATGTTTAAATTTTGAGTGGCTATCGGTTTGAAAATGTCGATAGGAATACCATATACAATAGATTCCTCTTCAGTTATAGCTGTAATTGCATAATTCTCATTGGCAAAAAGTGGACGAAGACCAAAAATATCACCTTCATCACAATGATCAACGGTTTTAACCTTTTCTTTTTCTTCCCGCTTTAATTCAACAGCCCCTTTATGAACCACATAAAACTGATCATGTCCGGTATCTTCTTGTTTATAGACCACATTATCCTTCTCCAAATAGATAATACGAACTTGTCTTGAAATTTCTAATAGCTGCTCTTTGTTGAGCAAATTAAATGGTGGATAACGTTTCAAAAAGTCAGCGACTCTTTCAGCAATGGTGTTTTTCATGTATTTAAAAATTTCTGCCCAACGGATAACGGTGCAAAAAATTCATATGCACTTGTTGCCGTTGCGCTCTCACATAAATATTGTTAATCATACCTTGATATCAAATCTGATTAAAAAAATCCATGTTGGTTTCATGGCACTAAAGTACTTAAAAAGCAATTGCTTGAAAAGTGTGTTTTTGTTACATTTTTATTGCTTGCTGCAAACCCTCAAAAACTAATTCGTAATACGCTTCATCCAAAACAACATAGTGATTGTTTGCGTGGTTTTTGTTGATTTCAGAGGTATATTCCTGAAGAGGTATTAATTTTATAGCCTCGACTTCCGATGCTTGCAAAGTCAGTGTGTCGATAGGAACTTTTAATTCGGCTATATATATATGGTGAAATTCTGCATCTATAATAGTACCGTGGGTACTTGTATGTTTGTGTGTTCCGATTTTATGAAGATCCGATTCTTTGAGTTTTAACCCTAATTCTTCTTCAACCTCCCTTATCGCAGAGGTAAGAATTGATTCACCTGCCGAAATATGACCCGCTACAGATACATCCCACAATCCTGGAAATGTATTTTTGGTAGCAACGCGCTTCTGGATTAAAACATCACCCTTGTTGGTATACAGCCAGACATGAATGGTAGGATGGAAAAGGCCCAATTGATGGGCCTCTGATTTTAAAAGTGATTTACCAGTGTAATTCCCTTTATCATCTAATATGTCTACATATTCATCCATTATTCAAAATAGCTGAAACTTTTATTAGGATCTATTTTTAAAAGCGATTCATAAATAAGACGTATAACATTTTCAACATCTTCCCTGTGTACCATTTCTACTGTAGTGTGCATATAACGTAAAGGTAAAGAAATTAATGCAGAAGCTACCCCACCATTGCTGTAGGCGAATGCATCTGTATCTGTTCCTGTAAATCTCGAAGCAGCCATTCGTTGAAAAGGTATTTTCTTTTCTTCTGCTGTTTCAATAATGAGTTCCCGAAGCTTGTTTTGTACTGCAGGAGCATATGACACTACGGGACCTTTACCTATTTCAGCTAACCCTTGTTTCTTTTTGTTGATCATTGGAGTGGTGGTATCATGGGTTACATCTGTTACGATAGCCACATTCGGTTTAATGGTCTGGGTAATCATTTCAGCACCGCGTAATCCTATTTCTTCCTGAACCGAATTGGTAATATACAATCCAAAAGGAAGTTCTATTTTATTTTCATGGAGTAAACGTGCCACTTCAGCAATCATAAATCCACCTGCTCTGTTATCAATCGCCCGGCAAACGAACTTATTTTCATTCAACACAAAGAATTCATCAGGGTAGGTGATTACACAACCTACATGCACTCCCATCTTTTCAACTTCTTCTTTATCCTTGGCCCCTATATCGATGAAGATATTATCTAATTTTGGGGTTTCTTCTTTTTCATTATTACGTGTATGGATGGCTGGCCAACCAAACACCCCTTTTACAATACCATTCTTTGTATGGATATTAACAACTTTTGATGGTGCTATTTGATGGTCACTACCTCCATTTCTTATTACATATATAAGTCCATTATCCGTAATATAGTTTACGTACCAGGATATCTCGTCTGAGTGTCCTTCTATAACTACTTTAAATGGTGCATCGGGGTTAATAACTCCAACCGCTGTACCATAGGTGTCAGTTATAAAAGTATCCACATAAGGTTTTAGATATTCCATCCAAATTTTTTGACCCTCCCATTCGTATCCGGTAGGGGCAGCATTGTTTAGATATTTCTCTAAGAAGTTGATTGATTTCTTGTTGATGATTTTCTTTTTCGCCATAAGTCAAAAATTTAGTTAGCGAAATTAGCAATATTCACATACATTTAATAGTTAAGGCTAGGTATTTTATTATTTTTGAATGATTTTAATTTGCAATGATGAAGAGAGTCATTTTCTATATGTTGATGTTTTCTGTATTTATGGTGTACGCTCAGGTGGAGAAACCAATAGATACAGCCAAAACCTTATACTTTATAGATGGTGACACAATACCGGTTTCTGAGATTGCGCTCGAGCCTGTTTATGTTTTCCAACCTTTAAGGTTTAAAGACAGAAAGGAGAGGGTGCAATACTATATATTGAAAAGGAAAACAATTAAGGTATATCCGTATGCAAAATTAGCAGCTGAACGCCTTGTGTCTTTAAATGAACGTTTGGGTCAGATCGAATCTAAGCGCAAGCGCAAAAAGTATACTAAGATGTTACAACAGTATATGGAAGAGGAGTTCACGGAAGAATTAAAAAAGCTTACAAGGACCGAAGGACAGATTTTAGTTAAATTAATACATCGTCAAACTGGAATTACCACTTTTGATCTGGTCAAGGATCTTCGAAGTGGGTGGAGAGCTTTTTGGTATAATACCACGGCAAGCATGTTTGATATATCTTTAAAGGAGGAGTATCATCCGGAATCTAATCACGAAGATTATTTAATAGAAGATATATTACAAAGGGCTTTCGCTGTAAATAGGATACCCAGGCAGCCTTCAGTATTGGATTTTGATTATGCCACATTAACTAACAAATGGACCAACAGACAATAGTAAAAAATAGTTGTGTAACTAAAATACTTTTGCTAACTTAGCTTTCCTCAAAAAATTTACCGGTGTAATATTATGTTTATCAATCGTTTAGATTTAAGCGATTGTTTTTATTGAAAAAACTTTAGTTTTGAG
>NZ_AYXY01000014.1:0-56235 GCF_000511935.2 Zhouia amylolytica AD3
CTTTCTTTATCCTTTTATCTGGTACTTTAGATCATTGCCATTTAAGCTTTAATTGATCTCGTATATAGATCTTCACTAGTATTAAGAGGCTAAACGAACTAATACTTGTATTTTATCAATTCATTCCCTGCAATTTGGATTATAGTAAAATAATGGATGGAGCATTGCATCAAGAGATTCCGCAATGAATGTGGAATGACACTGGGTGTGGAATAACATTGGGACAGAACAGAAAGATTTGGTTCCGGTTATAATATTAATGGATTTGGTAACAGGTGCGGAATGACAAGTTAGATTTATTTTATATAATTTTTCTTCAAAATGCAAATAAAGTGCTCCCTGTTCTGTTTGGCCGGAAATCAGATTGAGGTGGATAATTAATACTCCAGGTATCATCAAGTGTAAGAGGTCTTGAGATAAATGTAATACTATATTTTTTTTACAAAAATCTTAATCTATTTTTCAACCTACATACAACTTTTGAGATTGATCCAGAATAATTTCTTATATAGTCTTGTAATTGAAGCTTATAGCTACGGTTTATTAGATATAAACCAATCGTAGTTCGCTTTATTAAGATTATGGAGAACGTATGATTAGTTTATAGGTGTACTTTTAGAATGAGGTGCAAAAAAGCCCGCTTGATATCAAGCAGGCTTTTCTATTATTGAATTATTATTCTGTAGTTATGATAACGATTCTAATATGTTGTTTAATGTAACGCTTGGTTTCATTGCTACTTTGGTTTTACCTTCATCAGGCAAATAATAACCTCCAATATCCTGAGAATGTCCTTGAGCGTTGTTCAATTCATTAACTATAGCATCTTCGTTCTCAGCTAATGATTTGGCTACAGGACTAAATAATGTTTTTAACTCTTGATCTGCATCCTGATTAGCCAAAGCCTGGGCCCAATACATGGCCATATAGAAATGACTTCCTCTTGTGTCTAATTCTCCAACCTTTCGAGAAGGCGATTTATCATTATCCAGGAATTTTTCAGTTCCTTTATCTAATGCATCAGCAAGTACTTTTGCCTTATCATTACTGTTAACTTCACCAAAGTGCTCCAAAGAAACTGCCAATGCTAAGAATTCTCCCAGAGAATCCCATCTTAAATGACCTTCCTCTAAAAATTGTTGAACGTGTTTTGGAGCAGATCCACCTGCACCTGTTTCGAATAATCCACCGCCATTCATAAGTGGAACTATAGAAAGCATTTTAGCGCTCGTTCCCACTTCCAGAATTGGAAATAAATCCGTTAAATAATCTCTTAATACGTTACCAGTTACAGAAATAGTGTCTTTACCGTCAATGATACGTTCAAGAGTAAAATTAGTAGCTTGAACCGGAGACATAATGAAGATATCTAATCCTTCTGTATCGTACTCCGGAAGGTATTTCTCAACTTTTTTAATTAACTCTGCATCGTGAGCTCTGTTTTCATCCAACCAGAATACAGCCGGTGTATTGGTGGCTTTCGCTCTACTTACTGCTAGCTTTATCCAATCTTGAATAGGCAGATCTTTTACCTGGCACATTCTCCAAATATCTCCTTCTTCAACCTGGTGTTCGATTAAAACTGTCCCTTCCTCGTTAACTATTTCAACTTTTCCATCGGTTGCGATTTCAAAGGTTTTATCATGTGATCCATACTCCTCAGCTTTTTGTGCCATCAGACCTACATTCGGTACAGTTCCCATAGTTGTAGGATCGAATGCACCATTCTCTTTACAAAAATCTATGGTAGCCTGATACACCCCGGCATAACTACTATCAGGAATCACAGCCTTAGTGTCTTGCGGTTTCCCTTCTGCATTCCACATCTGACCAGAATTTCTGATCATTGCAGGCATTGAAGCGTCAATAATAATATCACTTGGTACATGAAGGTTTGTAATTCCTTTGTCGGAATTCACCATGGCTAATTGAGGGCCATTGTTCAAGATGTTCTGAATTTCCTGTTTGATTTCTTCTTGCTTATCTGCAGGCAATTGTTGCAGATTATCAATTAGATTCCCTAAGCCGTTGTTTTCCTCAACACCAATTTCATTGAATAATTCTCCGTATTTCTCGAAAAGCTCTTTAAAAAAGACCTTTACAGCATGTCCGAAGATGATAGGGTCAGAAACCTTCATCATAGTCGCTTTCATGTGTAAAGAGAACAAAACTCCCGTGTCTTTTGCATCCTTAACTTGTTGTTCTAAGAATGCGATAAGGGCTTTTCTGCTCATTACGGTAGCATCAAAAATTTCACCTTCCTGGATTTTAATTCCATCCTTAAGGATAGTTTTACTACCATCGTTACCCACTAATTGGATACTTATTTTTTGTGCTTTATCAGAAGTAACAGACCTCTCGTTAGATCTAAAGTCACCAGCAGCCATGGTAGCTACGTGTGATTTAGATTCAGCACTCCATGCACCCATAGAGTGTGGATTTTTCTTTGCGTAATTTTTTACAGGTAATGGAGCTCGTCTGTCTGAGTTTCCTTCTCGCAATACCGGGTTAACTGCACTTCCTTTAATTTTATCGTATCGAGACTTTATTTCTTTCTCTTCATCAGTCTTAGGCTCGTCCGGATAATTTGGAATATTATATCCTTTGGCTTGTAGCTCTTCAATTGCATCACGTAGTTGTGGGATTGAAGCACTGATGTTAGGAAGTTTTATAATGTTAGCTTCTGGCTTCTTTACTAGTTCTCCTAATTCTGCTAGTGCATCCGTCACTTTTTGATCATCAGTTAAAAAGTCAGGAAAGGTTGCTAAAATTCTACCTGCCAAAGAAATGTCTTTTGTTTCTATAGCGATATTTGATGATTTGGTAAAGGCTTCTACAATTGAAAGCCATGAATATGTAGCTAAAGCAGGAGCTTCGTCTGTCTTGGTATAAAATATTTTAGGATTTTGTGCCATTTGAATTACGTAATATTTATTTAAACGACGCAAATATACATATTTTAAACTCTTTTTCAGACTGATAAGGAGGGAGTCTCGTATAAAAAACAAAAAGCCATATCATTGTATTTTTTATTACGATGATATGGCTTCCGAAATAACAATACTTCTTTAAATTAGATGTATAGTACACCCATTTTGC
This sequence comes from Zhouia amylolytica AD3, assembly GCF_000511935.2. Classification (NCBI taxonomy): domain Bacteria; kingdom Pseudomonadati; phylum Bacteroidota; class Flavobacteriia; order Flavobacteriales; family Flavobacteriaceae; genus Zhouia; species Zhouia amylolytica. The sequence goes on from NZ_AYXY01000014.1 coordinate 3,100, forward strand.
AAACTCCAGTTGCGGTAAATACTATTATTTCGATGAAACATCTTTGAATTAATTTAAGATGCTTCTTTCATTCTTTAACTTCCTACTTAATTAAAATATAATTACTTTTAATTTTTCGGCACTGATCGTAAAAATGATTCAAACTTTCTGTAAAAATTCCGTATTAAAATATTCTTTCAAAAAATTTACAGACTTAGTTAAAGAATTATCTTTCAAAGAACATTTGTCTATGTGATTTGTAAACTACAATATACTGATTATTAATCTGAAAATCAAGACCATACGTACTTTTAACAGTTCTTGTTAAGAATTAAAAAAGGCGCTATGGAAATAGCGCCTTTAGGTATAATGGTAAAGTAGTTAAAATTATCTTCTAACTTCTTTAATTCTAGCTTTCTTACCAGTAAGATTTCTAAAGTAGAATATACGAGCTCTACGAACCTTACCTCTTTTATTGATTTCTACTTTTTGTAAAGCAGGCATATTTACAGGAAAGATTCTTTCTACTCCTACAGTACCTGACATTTTTCTAATTGTAAAAGTTTCAGATGCTCCTGAACCTCTTCTTTGAATTACAACACCTCTGAAGAACTGAGTACGTGTCTTTTCACCTTCTTTAATTTCGTAATAAACAGTGATAGTGTCCCCTGCTGAAAACTGAGGAAATTCTTTTGTCTCTACAAACTGTTCTTGTACAAACTTTACTAACGGTTCCATGATTAAATTTTAAAATGTTATAATCGAAGTAACATTCACGGTTATCGCCAGAGGTTAATTCGAAATGAGTGCAAAGATAATCAATAAATTACAATATACAATCGGTTTGAGATTATTTCTTCTTTAGAAGGTCGGGTCTCCGTTCTTTTGTACGTTCATATGCCTGCTCCTCACGCCATTTTTCGATTTTGGGAAAGTTTCCGCTTAATAGAATCTCCGGTACCTTCCATCCTTTATATTCGGCAGGACGCGTATAGACTGGCGGAGCTAATAAATTGTCTTGAAAGGAATCCGTCAGAGCTGAAGTTTCATCGTTTAAGACACCAGGAATCAATCGAATAACAGCATCACATAATACAGCCGCACCAAGTTCCCCTCCTGATAATACATAATCACCTATGGAAACTTCTCTGGTAATGAAATGATCTCTTACTCTTTGATCAACTCCTTTATAGTGCCCACAAAGGATGATAATATTACCTTTTAATGAAAGGGAGTTAGCTATTTGTTGATTCAATGTTTCTCCATCAGGGGTCATATATATGACTTCATCGTAGTTTCTTTCGGCTTTTAATTTAGTAATACACTTATCAATGGGTTCTACCATCATTACCATTCCAGCCCCTCCACCGAATTGATAATCGTCTACAGTTTTATAGTTGTTAGTAGTGTAATCTCTTAAATTGTGAAAATGAACTTCTACAAGCCCTTTACTTATAGCTCTCTTTAAAATTGAAGCTTCGAAAGGACTTTTAATCAACTCTGGTAGGACAGTGATTATATCTATGCGCATGATTCTATACTTATCCTGCAAAGATGCAAAGAATCTTTGATAATGTATATAAAAAAAGGCCCTATAGAAGAGCCTTATTTGTTTTTATTTAGCCTTGGCTAATTTCTGTTTGTTTATTTCATCTTGAAGTTGCCTTCTAACCTTTTGTTCTCTTTCCAAGGATTTTCGTCTGTATTCTTCATATTCTTCTTCAATATCTCTGAGATTGTCTCTGGACTCTACGGTGACTTTATTAGCGTTTTTAAATTTATAGATGAATAGAAATAAAACAGCTAATAAAACAAATACCAATCCCCACATCAGGGTCTTGTAATTTTGTTTAGAAATTAGCACACCAAAAAAGGATATACTATCTTTCTCTTCCTTTAATTGAGTTAGTTGAGAGTTTAAGGAGGCAACATTGTTGTTTAGTTTATCTATTTCCCCTTTTTGAGTAGCATTCGACTTCTTAACATTGCCTAGTTCATTTTTAAAGGTATTGAGGGAATCAATAACATTCTTCTTTAAAGTTGTTAGCCAAACTTTTTTAACTACTTTATAATTTTGGTAATTGTTCGATTTTTGGTAAACAAACTCAAACTGATCATTTACATTGCCTTCAGTAAGGGAAAGTTTGCTGTCATCTTCTTGAGCATTAGCTATTACGGTAGTGAATAATAATAAAGCTAAAACTCTCAAAATCTGTATCCTTTTCATTTTCCTAAATTTTTATTTGGGGTTGCAAATATATGTTTTTACTGCTAACGATTATAATTATAACTTATTGTTTTATACGTGATATAATAAAATATGGATTCTTTTACAGCCTATTTTGTGAAAATAATTAAGATAAATTCCCAGCCGAGACCAATTTTAAAAAGCAAAATCTAGATTCGTTGAATTAAAATTGGAGTAAATATATGTTGTTCAGAGATTTGATGAACACCTGTTAAACAAAAAAAGGCTATATTCAATTAAAATATAGCCTAAAGTTGGTTAATAAGTATTTTAGTAATAAGTAAATCTTCTAACCTTTGCGATGTATTTGGCTAGCCTGATTACTTGATGGCTGTAACCATACTCGTTGTCATACCAAATGTAAAGAATAGCATTCTTACCTTCATTACTCACAATTGTAGCCTTGCTGTCATAAATTGACGGAGCAGAAGTACCTACGATATCTGATGATACGAGTTCATTGCTTAATGAGTACTTTATTTGTTCAACCAAATCACCTTCCAAAGCATATTTTCTCATAATACCATTGATTTTGTCTTTGGTAGTTGCCTTTTCTAGCTCAAGGTTTAATACCACCAAGGAACCGTTAGGCACCGGCACTCTGATGGCATTAGAGGTAAGTTTTCCTTCTAATGATGGAAGAGCCTTGGAAACAGCTTTACCCGCACCCGTTTCTGTAATTACCATGTTCAGGGCCGCGGCACGGCCACGTCTGTATTTTTTATGCATATTATCAACCAGATTTTGGTCATTAGTGTATGCATGAATGGTTTCTAAATGCCCTTTGACAACACCTAGTGAGTCTTCAACTGCTTTTAAGATTGGCGTAATCGCATTGGTGGTACATGATGCAGCAGAGAAAATATCAACCTTGTTCGGATCGAATTCCTTTTGATTTACACCATAAACTATGTTAGGGACCTCCTTGCCAGGTGCTGTTAAAAGTACTTTAGAAGCGCCTTTGGCTTTTAAATGTCTGCTTAGCTCTTTTTTATCTCTAAAGGCTCCTGTATTATCCAGAATTAATGCCTTGTCAATTCCGTATTGGGTGTAGTCTATATCTTCCGGGTTATTAGCTGAAATCATGTGAACAGTGGTGCCGTTGATTATCAGCGCGTCGTTTTTGGCATCCGTAATTACAGTGCCTGGGAAATCACCATGAACAGAATCATTTCTTAATAAAGCCGCTCTTTTTTCCAGAATTTCATTAGTAATAGCACCTCTTGTTACAATAGCTCTCAATCTTAGTTGACTCCCTTTACCTGTCTTAAGCATCAGCTCTCTTGCCAGAAGTCTTCCAATACGTCCAAAACCATAAAGCACTACATCTTTTGGTTTAATTTCGGAAGAATTGTTAGCGTTTTTAAGTTTGTCTATTACAAACGCTTTGCTGTCGTTATACTTTTTATTGGCCTCTAAATGATATTCATAGGTTAATTTGCCTATATCAATTTTGGCAGGAGGTAGGTTTAAAGACTGAATTGCTTCGGCAATTTCTACAGAATCAAAAATGGAGATAGGCTTCTCAACGAATTCACATGCGTATTCATGGAGATTTAAAATTTCACTAACGTTTTTGTCTATTAATTGATTTCTGAAAAGTACCAGCTCAATAGACTTGTCGTACCATAAATCATTGACTATTTTAATGAATTCGACAGAAGCTTTTCTGCGATTGGCTTGAAGCGCGAGCTCTTGCTCGTAGTTGTGGTTCAGGCTCATTTTGTTAGTTTAGTGTTATGTTAAGTTTAGTTTTTCGGCGCAAAAGTATTTATTTCAAACGTTTTCGTAAAGAAAAAGATCATAAAATATATTAAAGTCATTAATTTGCATTCAAATTAATTATTTAAATATAAAAAAGACATTAATGAGATTAACTCGTGGAATGATAAGATTCGCACATGTTTGCATACTACTGATTAGTTTTTGTTCATGTAAAAATGCTTCAAAGCAATTAAAAGACACCCACGTTGAAAAGCCAGATACATTTGAGACGATTCAGGTTAATACAAATGAAGTTCAAGAGCGTTTAGATACCATTATAATTCAAACTGTCTTGAAAGACCTATCTGGAGTTTCAGATACGACATTTGTTAATTTAAAAGAGTATAGCGATGATTTTCTCTATGATTTGAAGTATGCTACTACAGATAACTTTTTGAAAACCAAAGTTTATGAATGTGCTGAATGTTATGTACGGGCAAAAACTGCAAGAGCCTTAATAAAGGCCAATAAAGAATTTCAAAAGCAAGGTTATAGAATTAAGTTTTTTGATTGTTACAGACCTCATGATGTTCAAAAAGAAATGTGGAAAATTGTTCCAAACCCTCAATATGTAGCAAACCCAGCTAAGGGATCGATACATAATAAAGGTGGTGCGGTCGATATTACACTGGTGAATTCAAATGGTGAAGAACTTAAAATGGGTACGGGCTTTGATTTTTTTGGACCTAAAGCACATCATGATTACACAGCCTTACCTGAAAAGGTTTTGGAGAACAGAAAATTACTTAAAGAAACTATGGAAAAATATGGTTTTTGGTCAATCCGAACCGAATGGTGGCATTATAATTTAAGCGCAGGTTCTAACGATCGCGTTGCTAATTTCAGATGGAATTGTGAGTAATTCTATCCTGTTTTAGTACACCATAAAACGATTTTATTATTTTCAATGTCGGTAGTAAAGAACAAATATAATGTTCCGCCATCTTTTAGTTTCAATCTTTTTTTAATTTGATCAGGATTTTCAGGGAAATTTCGTGTAGCGATGTTTGCCTTAGAGTTCCCCATGATTTTTCTAAGACTTTTCGGATTATAAGGAGTTGTTTTATCAATTGTAAACTTTCTTCCGGGAAATTCGTCTACGAGCACATTTGAAGTATATAAATGTGAATGCTCATGAAGTTTAGGAGTGTTGTATGTTTCGGATATTAAGCTAAAAGCTCCGGACTTCATTATTGCAGAATTAGGTTCGTACAAGTATTTCAGAGGAGGGGAATAGTTCGTCCTGCTCTGTTGGATATCTTCAGGAGAAAATTCAAACTTTTCTTCATTCACACCGATGTTTACAGTCGTAATTTTTTCAAGGGTACTTGCAGATTTACTGAGAATCCACAATAGTTCCTTAACCTCGTTGTTTAAGGCTATAATGTGAAGTTGTTTGCAATGTTTTAATTCTTTTAGCCCGATGGATATATCGAGCATTGGAGAAGTCTTAATTATTAGAACCTTCCCTTTTTCCATTAAAAGATCAATATGTTCAGGGATATTAGGTAAACAATCTTCAAGTTTAAAAACCTTTCCTTTAATCTCATTTCGTCTGGATGGATCTACGTAAATACAATCGAATTTTGATTTTGTATTAACGAGGTATTGGATGCCGTCTTCGTTTATACATGAAATATTGTTTGCGTTCAGCATGCTGAAATTGTATGCTGCTATTTTAGAAAGTTCCGCATTCAGTTCACAATGGATTACCTGGTCGAAACTTTTACTGAAATAATAATCATCAACCCCGAATCCGCCTGTCAGGTCAATAAAGGATTTACCGCTAAATAAATTAGCTTTATATCTTGCCGTTTTCTCAGAAGATGTTTGCTCTATGTTCAGCTTATTGGGATAGAAAATCCTGGGTGTTTCATACCACAGTGGCAACTTTTTTTTACATCTGATTTTGGCTTCTATTTGCTCTACGAGTTCCTGATTACTAACGGTTTCAAACAGCTGCCTTTTTAAAAGAATTGACAGAATGTCAGTCGAGATATTTTTTAATATAAAGTCTTGAACATCAGTATTTAAAATATTTGTATTCAAAGTAAAGCTATAAGTTTTTAGTCAAGGATTTAACAATTTTATTTTCTGCTAAAAACTCTTTTAAAACAACCTTTATAGCAGTATAGGTTGGTACTGCAACAATCATTCCCGTTACTCCGAATAAAAGTCCTGCAATAATGATGATTAAAAAGATTTCCAGAGGGTGTGATTTCACACTATTTGAAAAGATAAAAGGTTGGCTAAAGAAGTTGTCGATTAATTGCCCAATAATAAACCCAATAAGGACATATAAGGTTGTTGGTAGTATTACGGTACTAAAATCCTGACCCAGGTTACTCGTCATGGTAAGCAAGATCATTAAAGCCCCACCAATCAAAGGTCCAATATAAGGTATAAGATTAAGGAGGGCACAAAGGAATGCTATTACGATAGGATTGCTAATCCCAAAAATAAGTAAGACGATGGTGTATATTACAAATAGTATAAATATTTGCAACATCAACCCGATGAAGTATCGGGATAACAGGTCTTTGATTTTTTCAATACTATGTTTTAATTTAGATTCTTTATTATCGGGAACAAAAACCATTAAGCTGCTCTCCAGTAGTTTGCTATCCTTTAAAAAGAAGAAAGAAATAAACAGAACAGAAAACAGTCCCACACCAAAATTACTAACAACCCCGACCATATTGTTCAAAAAGTTAGGAATGGCACCGAAGTTTAATTTAGACCATAATTCAGATTCCTTAATTGTTTTTTCTATATCAATTTGTCGTAATGAAAAGTAATCGGTAAGTTCTATGTATAGGTGTTGAAGATTGGCTTTTAGCGCTTCAATATCCAATAATGCCAGGTTTCTGCCTTGTTCAGCGATTAATGGGATAAACATAGAGATTAAGCCAACAACAATTCCAATCATTAAAACCATCGTAAACACCACTGCCAGGGTGTTTTTAAACTTGAGTTTTTTCCGCAAAAATATAATAATGGGTCTGCCGATAAGAGATAAAACAGCTGCCACAACAAGGTATACGATTACTGATTGAATCTGGTACAAAAAATATAAGAGTAATACTATGGCCGCTATGATAGCAATCGCTCTTAAAATTCCGTTAGCTATGATTTTTGAATTCATCTAAGTTAAATTTGAGTGAGAAGATAGCAAAATTTCGTTTAGAGAGAATCTAAATGAATATTCGTCATTAGTTTTCAAACGCATATTCAATAATGTTAGCTCCCATTTGTAATGCTTTGATTCTTACTTCTTCAGGATCGTTGTGTACACCCGGACTTTCCCAGCCATCTCCCAGATCACTTTCATAGGTGAATAACAACAGAAGTCTTCCGTTATGAAAAATTCCGAAAGCCTGAGGTCGTTTTCCATCGTGTTCATGGATTTTAGGTAATCCATTCGGAAATTTATAAGTTTGATTGAAAATCGGATGAGTTGACGGTAATTCTATAAGTTCTTTATCCGGAAAAACCTTTTTTAGTTCCTTTTTTAAAAAGGGCTCCATTCCATAATTATCATCGATATGAAGAAAGCCTCCGGATAATAAATAATTTCTAAGATTTTGAGCGTCCTCATCTGAAAAGTAAATATTACCGTGTCCTGTCATATGCAGAAACGGGTATAAAAAAAGATCAGTGCTATTTACAGCAACATTAGCAGGGGTAGCTTCTATATTGGTGTTTATGTTTGTATTACAAAAAGCAATAAGATTAGGAAGCGCCGTTGGGTTGGCATACCAATCTCCACCTCCATTATATTTTAAAACGGCTATTTCCTGAGCATTTACAAATAGAGTTCCTGAGCAAAGGAAAGTATAAAAGAGTAGTATGAATTTAATATTCTTAATCATTTGCAAGGGCAATAGTGTGACAAGCTACAATGGCCGCAGTTTCTGTTCTCAGTCTGTTGCTGCCTAAAGAGACAGCTGTATATCCAAGTTCTAGAGCAGTCTCAATTTCTTCTTTAGAAAAATCGCCTTCTGGACCAATTAAAACAGTGGCATCATGATCAGGCATTATTCTTCTTTTTAAAGAAAACCTTTCATGATCTTCGCAATGAGCAATAAATAACTGTCCTTGAGGGATCTTCTTAATAAAATCATTAAATGAAATGGCATCGTTTAGTTTTGGAAGGTAAAACTGCAAAGACTGCTTCATTGCCGATTGAATTATCTTTTCAAAACGTTCTTTTTTTATTACTGTCCGTTCCGAATGATCACAAATAACGGGGGTGATTTCATCAACTCCAATTTCAACGGCTTTCTCCAGAAACCATTCGTATCGGTCATTCATTTTGGTTGGTGCGACGACAAGGTGCAAGTGGTATCGTTTTTCATTTATTTTAATAACTTCTGTGATCTTGCACACGCAATTTTTAATGTCGGATACTATGATTTCAGCCTTAAAATGATACCCATCACCATTTGTTATATCTAAAGTATCACCAATTTTTTTACGAAGGACTTTAACAATGTGTCTACTTTCTTCTTTGTTAAAAGTGAATTCAGTGGTAGATTTATTAAGTTCTTTTTGGTAAAATAATTGCATAAGGTCTAAACGTATTTATTGAAAATTATTCCGTTATGTAATAACGTGGTTGGGCAGTGATATCTTCTTTGGTAAAATCCTGAGAAAGGTATTTATAGTGTCCTACAATTCCAATCATTGCCGCATTATCAGTCGTGTACTCAAATTTAGGAATAAATGTTTTCCAGCCATACTTTTTTTCCGCTTCTTTTAACGCGAAACGAATTCCTGAATTTGCCGACACACCACCTCCGATGGCCACTTGTTTGATTCCCGTTTCCTTAGAGGCTTTTTTTAATTTATCCATTAAAATATTAATGATCGTGTATTGAATTGAAGCACAGATATCTTCCAGATGTGTGGCTATAAAATTTTCATTCTTTTTAGTTTCTCGCTGCACAAAATAAAGAATGGCTGTTTTTAGTCCGCTAAAGCTAAAGTTTAGGCCTTCAACCTTGGGTTTAGGAAAAGTAAATGCTTTCGGGTTCCCTTTTTGAGCCAGTTTATCTATCAAAGGACCACCCGGATATGAAAGTCCTAATATTTTAGCTGATTTATCATAGGCTTCTCCAACGGCATCATCTGTTGTTTCACCAATTACTTCCATTGAAAAAAAGTCATTTACCTTGACAATTTGGGTGTGTCCTCCACTAATAGTCATCGCTAAAAAAGGGAACGAAGGTTGTTCGAAATCCTCTTCTTCAATAAAGTGAGCAAGGATGTGTGCCTGCATATGATTTACTTCTATCAATGGAATGTTAAGTCCCATAGCAAGTGACTTTGCAAAAGATGTTCCGACTAATAAAGATCCCATTAATCCAGGTCCTCTGGTAAAAGCTATGGCAGATAATTGTTTTTTGTCGATATTTGCTTTTGCTAATGCCTGATGTACAACCGGAACAATGTTTTGTTGATGAGCTCTGGAAGCTAATTCAGGTACAACGCCACCATATGCTTCATGTATTTTTTGATTGGCAACTACATTGCTCAGTACTTTTTTATTATGAAGTACAGCAGCAGAGGTGTCATCGCACGAAGATTCTATGGCAAGAATGTAAATATTATCGGTACTCATTCTGTATTTGGAATAAAATTTGAAAGACAAAGGTAAAACAATAAGCGGTATCAAAAAACTAAGAAAAATACTGAAAAGAGTATTACTCACCTTATTATCAATAATCGTTTTGATAGTAATGATATTTTCTTTGCCTGCTGTTCAGACTAATATAGCCAAGAGAGTTACAAAATCTCTGAATGAAAAGTATAAAACTAATATAAATATAGATCGGGTAGGAATAAGTCTACTGGGTAATGTTTACTTAAAGGATGTTTATATAGAAGATTATAAGCAAGACACCCTGATACATATAGAGGATCTTACCACTTCGCTAAAAAGTGTTAGAAAAGCTATAAACGGGCAGTTGGAGTTCGGGGGGATTGATATTACCCAGCTCACCATGAATATTAAAACATATAAAGGTTCCGAAGAAAGTAATCTCGACCTTTTTGTTGAAAAACTTGATTCGGGTCCATCAAATCCGAACGCCCCTCCATTTGAGTTAACAGCAACCTCAATAGAAATAGAGAAAAGCAAATTCAGGATCATTGATGAGAATAAAGAGAATCCTTCGTTCATCAATTATAGTAAGTTAAATGCTTTGGTAAATAATTTTAAAATTGAAGGACCGAATGTAAGTACTAACATAGAACGTTTATCTTTTCTGGGAGAAAGAGGTGTCTTTGTAGAAAGACTTTCAGCTGATTTCTTCTATTCGAAGACCAGAATGGATTTTGAAAACCTCCAAATTAAAACGCCTCAATCGGATATAAATGGAAAATTGGTGTTTACCTATGATAGAGAAGATTTTAAGGAGTTTACAGATAAAGTAAAACTTCAGGCAACTTTTGAGGAATCTACGGTGGCTTTTGATGAAGTGAATTTATTTTACAATGAGTTTGGGAAAGGGAAAACGGTAAAGCTATCTTCGGAAATCAGTGGTGTCTTAAATAACCTGAATACTAAAAACCTGAATATTGTTTCTGAAAATACACGGATTTATGGTGATTTCGTATTTGAAAACTTATTTGAAAGTTCCAGGCCTTTTAAAATTATAGGAAATGTTAAAAATGTTAGTTCGAATTATGGTCAACTAAAAGAATTACTCCCTCGTATATTAGGACGATCATTACCAGAATCATTAGCAAAGCTTGGACAATTTTCGATAGATGGGCAAACTACTATTACTCAAAAAGAAATTGACCTAAAGTTTGATTTGAAAACGGATATAGGGGATAGTTTTGCAGATCTTAAACTAACAGATATCGACGATATTGATAATGCGATCTATAAGGGTAAAGTTTCACTTGATGAGTTTGATGTAGGGGTCTACATGGAAGATATGTCTTTTGGAACCACTACAGTAGACTTAAAAGTTGATGGGAAAGGCTTTTCAAAAGAAGATTTAAATACCGAAATAATTGGTACTGTATTTAGTTTAGTTTACAACGGGTATACCTATAATAATATATCTGTTTCGGGTATCTTAAAAGACCAATTGTTTGATGGGAGATTGAATTCTAAGGATGAAAACTTTCTGGTTTTCTTCGAGGGATTGGCTGACTTTTCTAATGAGGAGAATGAATTTAACTTCATCGCGGAAGTTGACTATGCTGATTTAAATAAGTTGAACTTCGTTCAACGAGACAGTATTTCTATTTTTAAAGGTAAAATAGTTACTGATGTCCTCGGTAACACATTTGACGATATTAAGGGGGAGGTGAACTTTTATAATACCACCTATGTGAATCAAAATCATGAATACTTTTTCGACGACTTTCGCATTAGCTCAAGGTTTGAAGGAAAAGAACGTGTAATTGAAATAAATTCTCCGGATATAATAGAAGGGTATGTAAGAGGAAAGTTTTTTTATAAGGAGGTAGGGAAACTCGTGAGGAATTCGATCGGAAGTATTTATACGAATTATGACCCTTACGAAATTTCACCAGGACAAAACCTTAAATTCGATCTGAAGATATATAACAAAATAGTCGATGTTTTCTACCCGGAAATAGATTTTGGTAAGAATACATTCATAAAAGGTAATATCATTGCTGATGAAGGGGATTTTAAATTAACCTTCAATTCTCCTAATATAGATGCTTTTGGGAATGTGATGGCGAATATCAACCTGGAGATTGATAACAAAAACCCACTTTACAACACATTTATTCAGGTTGGTAACATTGATGCCGGTTTTTATGAGGCTGCGGATTTTAACTTGATCAATACGACAATCAAGGATACACTATTCTTTAGAACGGAATTTAAGGGAGGGAAAGATAAGACAGATATTTATAACCTTAACTTCTATCATACATTCGATGAAGATCAAAATTCAGTTATAGGTCTGAAAAAGTCAGAAGTTGGTTTTAAAGGGAATGATTGGGTCATTAACAGGGCGAATAATCGTGATAATAAAGTTGTTTTTACCAAGGACGTGGATACGATCTACATAAAAGAACTGGTGATGAATGATGGTGAAGAACAAATTGACCTGAAAGGAGTTTTGGTTGATTCTACTTATAAAGATGTAGATCTTAAATTCACAAATGTTACGCTTAATAAAATAACGCCTACGATCGATAGCCTGAAACTGGGAGGTGTGGTTAATGGTGATTTTAAGATTGTTCAAAACAGAAAAAGATATTATCCATCTTCTAATATTAGTATTACATCGTTAAGAGCTAATGATGTGCTTCTGGGAGATTTGAATATTGATATTATTGGTAGTGAAGACCTTTCGGTGTTCTCAGTAGACTCTAAATTGATCAATGAGGGAGTAGAATCGCTGTATACTTATGGTAATTTAATTATTCAAAAAGGAGCAGAACCCTCCTTAGGTTTAAGGGCTAATTTGCAGAACCTGAACTTATCAGCCTTTAGTCCATTAGGGGAAGATGTAATTACAAACATTAGAGGATTTGCTTCGGGTCATGATATTAAAATAGCCGGTCCTTTATCCAACCTCGATATTGATGGTTCATTAACAATAACAGATGGAGGGTTAAAGGTGCCTTATCTTAATGTTGATGCTGATTTTAGTAAAACCGCTATTGTTAATTTGTATAAGCAAACTTTTGAATTTCCAAATATCCAATTAACTGATACGAAGTATCAAACAAATGCAGTGCTTAATGGTACCATAAGTCATAGTGGTTTTGAAGATTGGTATTTGGACTTGTCTCTCAATACAAACGGTGGACGATTCTTAGTGTTGGATACCAAAATGCATGAAGATGCTCTCTATTATGGTACCGGATTTGTTTCCGGGGAAGCCCAACTCTTTGGTCTGGCAGATGAATTGAGTATAAAAGTTGAGGGAACTACCATGGAGGGTACTTCTTTGAAGATACCAATATCCTATGAAACAGAGATTGGGGATATGTCCTTCATAAATTTTGTGGATAAAAATGCAGATGAATATACGAACAAGCAAAGAGAACTGGCCGGAAGTAAAGGACTTCAGTTGCTATTTGATTTGGAGATAACGCAGGAAGCGGAGGTTGAAATCGTCATTGACGATAAAAACGGTAGTGTTTTAAAAGGACGCGGTGATGGATTTTTGCTAATAGATTACAGTGCCAATGGATTTAAAATGTATGGGGATTATATTACCTATGAAGGACAATATATTTTTAAATATGGAGGGTTTATAGATAAGCGGTTTACCGTTCGTCCGGGAGGAACTATTAACTGGACCGGAGATCCACTTAAGGCGGATGTTAACATACAAGGGGTATATTCATTATATGCCAATCCAGGGGTGATGCTTGATAATCCAAATTATACCCGTAAAATTGAAACAGATGTTATAATCAACCTTCAAAATGAATTGTTGAAACCCGATATTGATTTCGATATAGAGTTTCCTTTAGCCGGTTCAGTAACCAACTCCGAGTTGAATTATAAGTTGGATGATAAAAATAAAAGAGAGTTACAGGCTCTATCACTACTGGCTCAAGGAAGTTTTGTGAATGAAGGTAATTTAGATCCTTCTCAATTCGGGTACAGTAATATTGCCGAAACAGCCTCCGGAATCCTTACAAACGTTTTAAACTCGGATGAGGGAAAGGTTGATGTTGGTATTAACTTTGAAAGAGGAGAGCGAAATCCTAACCTCGATTATGCCACGGAAGATAGGGTAGGAGTTACAGTTTCAACTCAAATTAGTGATCGTATTTTGATAAATGGTAAGTTAGGGGTTCCGATTAACAGTGTTTCTGAAACCGTTGTGGCCGGAGATATAGAAATGCAAATCCTGTTAAACGAAAAAGGAACTCTTTCTGCTCGTATTTTTAACAGGGAGAATGAAATTCAACAGTTTTTAATACAAGAATATGGATATACCCAAGGGGTTGGATTGTCTTATCAGGTGGATTTTAATACCTTTAAGGAATTAATGAGAGAAATCTTTAAAAAGAAAACGTCTGAAGAAGAGAAACCTCAACAAAAACCCTCTGAAAATAATGAGGAAACCTTAGGGGGCGGTTTGGTAAAATTTTCTTCGAAAAAGGCAGATAATAACTAAATTCTGAATGCCGCAAATTACCCTACTTTATATGCTTGCATAATACTATATTTAAATAACGAAAGCCAATTTGTTACAAAGTTATTAACGAAAACGTTTGAATTATTTGAATAGTTTAGATTTATCGAAATCTATATAAAAAATTAAAAATTCTTTGGTAGTTTTACCTTTCAAACTAGCATATATGTCAACAGAAATAAGTAAGATTGGAGTTCTCACATCAGGAGGAGACTCACCAGGTATGAATGCAGCAATTCGTTCTGTGGTACGTACTTGTGCATTTCACAAAATAGATTGTGTTGGAATTTACCGAGGTTATCAAGGACTCATCGAGGGAGACTTTAAAGAGTTAAATGCCCGTAGTGTAAAAAATATCATCAATAGAGGAGGAACCTTTTTGAAATCGGCCCGTTCGGATGATTTCAGAACTAAAGAAGGTAGAGAAAAAGCGTATCAAAATTTATTAGAACACGAAGTTGATGCCCTGGTGATTATTGGGGGTGACGGTTCTTTTACCGGAGGTATGATTTTTAATGAAGAATTTGGTTTCCCTGTGATAGGTATCCCAGGTACTATAGATAATGATATTTTCGGTACGAAATCTACATTGGGATATGATACTGCTTTAAATACTGTTGTGGAAGCTATAGACAGGATCAGGGATACGGCCAGTTCTCATAATCGATTATTCTTTGTTGAAGTAATGGGGAGAGATGCTGGGCATATAGCCTTAAACACAGGAGTTGGAGCTGGCGCTGAAGAAATCCTTATTCCGGAAGAGAATTTAGGTTTGGAGCGTATGTTAGAATCCCTGGAAAGAAGTGAGGCTTCTGGGAAAACTTCAAGTATTGTTGTTGTTGCAGAAGGTGATAAATCTGGGAAGAATGTATTTGAACTTGCTGAGTATGTAGAAGAGAATTTACCAGGATACGATATTAGGGTTTCAGTTTTAGGTCATATCCAACGAGGAGGGGCCCCAAGTTGCTACGACAGGGTGCTTGCCAGTAGAATGGGAGTAAAAGCCGTTGAATCTTTATTAGAAGGAAAATCTAACTATATGGTAGGTATTAATAATGATGAAATGCTGCTTACCCCATTAGATAAAGCTGTTAAAGGTAAAACAGAAATCAATAAAGAATTGCTGAGAGTCTCAGATATAATGACAACATAAATTATAAAGTTAATATTTCGTAAATTAAATAAAGAAGAAAAGAGTATGTCAACAGTAAAAATTGGAATTAACGGATTTGGACGTATTGGAAGAATGGTTTTCAGAGCAACGGTCGCAAGACCTAATGTAGAGATAGTTGCTATAAACGATCTTTTAGATATTAACCACTTAGCATACTTACTGGAGTACGATTCAGTACACGGAAAGTTTGATGGTACCGTAGAGGTAAAAGACGGACAGTTAGTCGTAAATGGAAAAGTGGTTAGAGTAACTGCAGAAAGAAATCCTGAAGACTTAAAGTGGGATGAAGTAGGAGCTGATGTGGTAGCAGAATGTACTGGGATCTTTACAACCTTAGACACTGCTGATGCGCATTTAAAGGCTGGTGCTAAAAAAGTAGTTATTTCGGCTCCTTCAAAAGATGCTCCAATGTTTGTAATGGGAGTAAACCACGAGGAGGTAAAATCTTCAGATAATATAGTATCGAATGCATCATGTACAACAAACTGTTTAGCTCCATTAGCTAAAGTTCTTAATGATAACTTTGGTATTGAAGAAGGTTTAATGACTACAGTGCATGCAACAACTGCTACTCAATTAACAGTTGACGGTCCTTCCAGAAAAGACTGGAGAGGTGGTCGTAGCGCTATGTTGAATATTATCCCTGCCTCTACAGGAGCTGCAAAAGCGGTAGGTAAGGTGATTCCTGCATTAAATGGAAAGCTTACCGGGATGGCCTTTAGAGTGCCAACCGCTGATGTATCTGTAGTAGATTTAACTGTAAGATTAGAAAAGGAAACTTCATTGGAAGAGATCAAGAAAACAATGAAAGAAGCTGCGGAAGGGCCTCTTAAAGGAATTCTTGGTTATACTGAAGAATTAGTAGTTTCTCAAGACTTTATCGGTGATGTAAGAACTAGTATTTTTGATGCAGATGCAGGAATTGAGTTATCTTCTAAATTCTTTAAAGTAGTTTCTTGGTATGATAATGAAGCAGGTTATTCTAATAAATTAGTTGATTTGGCAGAATACGTTACAGCTATCAAATAAATAGCTTACTTTATATATGATTCCCGCATTTCTGCGGGAATTATTTTTACTTAAACAAACTAACAAACAAACTAACTAACTAAATATGATTTTAATTGTTGATAGCGGGGCGACTAAGGCAGACTGGATAGCGCTGGATGAGACGGGTGAGCAGCTATTTACAACCCAAACCCTCGGTTTGAGCCCAGAGGTTCTAACCAAAGAAATTATCGTAGAAAGAATTACGAATAATTTTGATATCTACAAGAATAGAAAAATGGTAACGAATCTGTTTTTCTATGGGGCTGGTTGTGGTACTGAACGTATGAGGAATTTTATGAAAGATATTTTTCAAGAATTTTTCTTAAATGGAGAGATCTCCGTAAAAGAAGATACCTATGCAGCTATTTACGCTACAACAAAGCCTGGAGAGAAGGCGGTTGTTTGTATTTTAGGTACAGGTTCTAATTGTAGTTATTGGGATGGTGATGATATCCTTCAAAAGGTAGATTCTTTAGGATATATCCTTATGGATGATTGCAGTGGAAACTATTTTGGCAGACAGCTTTTAAGAGATTATTATTACAACAAAATACCTGCCGATCTTGCTCGGTTATTTTCCGAGAATTATGATTTAGATTCCGATACCATAAAAAATCATTTGTACAAGCAGCCAAATCCAAATACATATTTAGCTACTTTCGCTAAATTCCTTATCCAAAATAAGGAGAATGATTATGCACAGCGACTAATAGCCAAGGGAATGCAATTGTTTGTTGATAACTGGATTAGCCAATATGAGCAAGCTAAAGATGTTCCTGTGCACTTTGTAGGAAGTATTTCTTATTATTTAAAGGATGAGCTTAAAAAGGTCCTAGAGGCAAATAATTTGCGAATGGGTAATGTTTTGAGAAGGCCAATAGATGGTCTGGTCTCATATCACCGAGATAATATATAAAAAAGACCGCTTTAAGCGGTCTTTTTTTTATTCAATGTATGTTATGATCTTATCCTTTTACTGCAATCATTGAAATTTCAACATTTACATATTTAGGTAGGTTTGCAACCTCTACGGTTTCTCTTGCTGGAGCCGTAGCTTCGTCAAAACGACTTCCGTACACTTTATTTACCTTACCAAAATCATTCATGTTTTTAAGAAATATACTGGACTTAATAACATGATCAAAGTTTAATCCCGCAGCTTCCAAAATAGCTTCCAGGTTTTTCATAACCTTTTCTGTTTCGGCCTCAATAGAGCTGTTTTCCAGCTCGCCTGTCTGAGCATCTAAAGCTATTTGACCTGATATGTAAAGTGTGTTCCCGCTAAGAACCGCTTGGTTGTATGGTCCGATAGGTGCGGGCGCATTTGGAGATGTGATAATTTTTTTCATGTTCATTCTGGTTAATTAATGTTATAAACGTCTATCTGGTTCACGTCTTTTATCCCATTTAAGGTCACTTAATATTGAAGACTTAATTCCTATAAAGAAATACCATGAGGTTCTCGTTCCGAAAGGCGTCCAGTTAAAATTTAATCTGAAACTCTCCAGATCACGCTCAAATCTTAATTGTGTGTATGTAAATCCACCGTCTTTAAAGTCATAACCTGATGAGGCTCCAACCTTCCATCTTGGGGATAGTTGAATGTTTCCGGAAAACATTAATGAGTTTGTGGTAATCTCGCTTTGTCTGTTACGATTACTATAGGTAAGTGAGTACGCCAATCTTAAATCCCATGGCACATCGGCTGCATAAGCTGTTTGATTTACAGGTTCATTGTCTTCATCATCTTCGTCAGAAAAGGTTCGGCTATCACTAAAATCCTGTGCTTTTCCAAAAAGGTCATCATCTCTACCACCACTTTGTGTGTTGTCGTCTTCCTTACTGTCATCACCTCCCTTTTGGAATGTTTTGCTGTTTAGGGAGTAGCTGACATTAACATTTGCGTTGGTCATTCGTACAATGCTTCCGCCGTTGTTAATATTAAATACATCAATTCTATTACCTGCATTGTCAATTGCATACGGATCGAAAGTTGCTCCAAAGTTTACCGACATCTTATTCTTAAAAAGTTGTGTACCACCAGTCATCCTTATCGGGCTTAAGGCCAACGAGTCAGCAGCAATATTGTAGCTGGTTGAGAAATTAAGGTTGTTTAGAAGTTTAATTTTTTCAGGTTCTGTCGCGGTCGAATCCTTACTACGTACTTTTGCTTCTACAACGTTGTTTAATGAGAATCCTATATTGTTTGCATTCGATCTGCTGGGAGTTCCAAATAAACCACCTTCAAATCGGGTATAGTCTTCTATACGGCCTTGTTCGTCAGCTATATACTGATCGTAGTAGTTGTCAAATCCGGGAGTATATCCATAACTTACCGATGGTCGAACCGTATGTCGGATGGCTTGAATTTTTTTATCTTCCCCAAAATTGAATGTTCCATACATTGTAGTTCCCAGGCTGGCAGATAGATTGTATTGCATGAACCTGTCAAATCCACTGAGCGTATCGATGGTTATATCATCTATGGTAGCGTCGTAGTCGTTTTTTCTGATTGTCTTGAATTGCCAGACTTCATCGATATTCCCTCCAACACTCGCGCTTAAATATTTAAGCACTTTAAAGTTGGTAGCTACGGGAATTGAATGTCTGAAACCGGCTCGGGCATCATCAAACATTTTACTGGTGAAAAACTCTTCATCGTTGGTCTCAATTCTGTTTTCACCTCTTAAGTTATATTGAAAGTTTACATTTTGAATAATCCCTTTTTTAATTCCATCTCTCTTGGCGAACGGATAGATTCTTTCCATGCTTGCCTGTAGCGTAGGCAATGTCATATTGATCGTTTCGGTTCGCGTATTCTGCTGATGCGTTGCGGTTAAATTTAGGTTTACGCTGGGATATCCTGTAAAGGTTTTGTTGTACGATACAGAAGACTGTAGCGTGTTATTCATAAAGTTGGGTGAATTCAACTGGTTGAAGGAGTCACTGTAGTAACTACTACTACCAAGATTGACTGATGCTGAAAACCTGGAATTAGGATTGGCTTTCGCATCCTGACTATGATTCCATTGTATGTTGTAAATGGTACTTCGGCTGTAATCAGGGAACCCTTTTTGGCTGGCTATGAGGTTTTCATATCTTAGCCTTACACTTCCTCTAAACTTATATCGCGCGGCATAATTAGATTCAACCCTGAGGCCATAACTGCCATTGGTATAATAATCACCAGTTAGGGCTAAATCGTAATAATCACTCAAGGCGAAATAATACCCTCCGTTTTGTAAAAAGAAACCACGATCTCTGGCCTCTCCGGGTGTTGGCATTATAAATCCGGACTGTTTGGTATCCGTCATTGGGAAATATGCAAAAGGAACTGCTATGGGCGTTGGTACATCTACGATATACATATTGCTAAAACCCGCAATAACCTTTTTGTCCGGGACAAATTTAGCCTTCCTTACACGAATGTAATACTCGGGATCATCAAGATTCTTTGAAGTAGTTAGTCTTCCTTCTTTTAAGAAGTAGGTGGAGTCATTCTCCTTTTTAGTCACCTCTGCAAAAACATTCATCGGTTCTCCAACGGTTTGCTCAGATCTTGAGTTCCAGATCAAAGCTTTTTTGGTATCGAAATTGAAACGTATGGAGTCGGGTTCTACAACATTCTGTCCTTGTTTGAAATAAGGTGTCTGCGATAAATTACCAGCGGTATCCTTAATCCTTCCTGCATATACTTCATTCTTGTTGTAATCGATAACAATAATACCGGCCTTAAGCTCATATTCTCCGTAATACACCTCGGCTTCATTGTAGAGATAGATCTTGTTTTCCTTCCTCGACATTTTTACATAGTCTGTGGCGGTATATTTTATAATGTCAGTCAAAAAAGGAGGCGGTCCTTGAATGCTATCATTAACTGTGGCTGTAGAGTCTACTTTGGTAGTATCCTGAACTACAGGTTGTATTAAATCTTTATCAATGGAGACATTTATCGAATCTTTTTCAGCTTCAATGTTTAAAGGTTGCTTTTTAGGTGTTTCCTGAGCCTGAGTGGCCCAGCCCATAAACATTAAAAACAGCATTAAAAGTATGTACGGTTTGTTTGCTTGCAATGCTTTATATCTTACTTTTGTAAAAGTATGGCTTAGTTTTTGACGTGCCAAACTTACGTATATTTTTTGTTCTCTTAAATATTGTTTTGAGAAATAATTAAAATTAATAACAGATATAATACGTTATTATTACATGAAGAATTTGAGAAGCTACTTTTTGATCGCCTTATTGATAATTTCCATCTCACCTATATATGCGCAACAAAACAGTAAAAAGTTTAAAGTAGTGCTGGATGCGGGGCATGGAGGTCATGACCCTGGAAATATGGGTAGTGGATTTAAAGAGAAGGACATTGCGTTGAGTATAGTTTTAAAAGTCGGTGCAATGCTCCAAAAGAATAAGGATATAGAGGTGATCTACACCCGAAAGACTGATAAATTTGTAGATCTTTTTGTAAGGGGAAAAATAGCTAATGAGGCAGAAGCGGATTTATTTGTTTCGGTACACTGTAATGCGCATAATTCTTCAGCACACGGAACAGAAACCTGGGTGTTAGGTCTGGATGGGAATAAACGTAATATGGAAGTCGCCAAAAAGGAAAACTCCGTAATATACCTGGAGGAAAATTATGAAGTTAATTATGCTCAATATGACTTGAATTCCCCTGAAAGTTTTATTGGTTTAACGATGATGCAGGAGGAATACCTGGATCAAAGTATATTATTGGCGAAAATGATACAGGATAATTTTACCGGATCTTTAAAAAGAAAGGATAGGGGGGTGAAGCAAAATGTATTCATTGTATTACATCAAACTGTTATGCCAAGTGTTTTAGTAGAGACCGGATTTTTGACTTATAAACCGGAAGGGAAATATTTAAATTCTAATGGTGGGCAACAGGGAATGGCCAGTTCAATAGCGAAAGCTGTGTTAGCATATAAGAAATCAGTTGATGAAAATACGGGAGATGTTATAGATGAAACATCATTGGCATCAATTGTGCAGGACGAGGGTATGGTGTCTTCTATTAGTTCCAATGATGTAGTGTTTAAAATACAGATAGCGGCCGGGTCTAATAAACTAGATTTAAAGCCTTATAATTTTAAAGGACTTTCACCGGTCACTATGCAAGAAGAAAATGGGGTTTATCGCTATTTTTATGGGGAAACCACGAATTTTGAAACGGCAAAATCACTTCAAAAAGAAGCTAATGGAAAAGGGTATCAGTCTTGTTTTATTGTAGCCTATAAAAATGGACAGAAAATGAGCTTGAGTGAAGCTGTAAAATCCATTTCAAATTAGAATGCTTCTATTAAAATTATTTCTATTTTTGTTTTGTACAGAAAAATCAAATTCTTTTGAAGCTAACTAGAGAAATCAAAACAGCGATTATAATCCTTGGCGGTATCCTTTTATTCATTTTAGGATTTACCTATTTAAAGTCCAGTTCATTATTTTCAAACGGTCGTAAATACTTCGCAGTATACGATAATGTTGGTGGTATTGCTATCGGAACTCCTATCTTAATTAATGGGTATCAGGTTGGTACCATCAAAGATATCCGATTTATAGATGGAGAAGGAAATTTGTTGGTAACCTTAATCGTAGACAGTGAATTTCAATTTTCTAAAAACAGTACAGCTGAAATCTATGATACAGGAATAATTGGAGGGAAAAGTATCCGAATTATACCGGAGTTTGATAATAGTGAAATGGCAAAGTCTGGAGATACACTTATTTCAGCGATTAAGCCAGGACTTACGGAATTGGTGACCCAAAAGCTGACACCCCTTCAGGAAAAAATAGAAAGAATGATTGTGAGCACTGATTCGGTGCTGGTAGGGATGGATCAAGTAATGGATGAAGAATCGAGAGAAAATTTAAGAGAAACTATAGGGAATCTGAATCATACGGTAGCAAATTTTAAATCAGCTTCGTATTCTCTTGATAATTTATTGACCAATAATAAAGAGAAATTAAATAATACTATTGGCAATGTAAATAAAGTTTCTAGTAATCTGGCTCAATTAAGTGACACTTTAGCTCAGGCCAATTTAGGTAGCACTATTAATGAGTTAGAACAGACGATTACCAAATTCAATAGTATGATGACCCAAATGCAGGAAGGAGAAGGTTCGTTAGGAAAGCTAATGAAAGACGAGGCACTCTATAAGAATATATCAGAGGCATCAGGGCAATTAGAGCTATTATTGGAGGATATGCGTCTTAATCCTAAGCGCTATGTGCATTTTTCGCTTTTTGGAAAAAAGCAAAAACCTTATGAAGGTCCTATAGAAGAACAAAACTAGAACTAGCATGAACTGGATACCAAACATATTATTTGCGATTGTTTTAATTATTGGGATAGGCTTTTTTGCTAAAAATGTTAAAAAGTTAGTTCGCAATATTAAATTAGGAAGAGATATTGACAGAACCGATCATAAAAAGGACCGGTGGAATAATATGATCCGTATTGCTTTAGGACAAGGTAAAATGGTGGTTCGTCCTGTTGCAGGTATTATGCATATTATTGTTTATGTTGGTTTTATCATAATTAATATAGAAGTCCTTGAAATTATCATAGACGGACTTTTCGGGACTCACCGAATATTTGCCTTTTTAGGGGGTGGATATGACTTTCTAATAGGCTCATTTGAGGTGTTGGCATTATTAGTTCTTGTTGCGGTATTTGTTTTTTGGGTACGAAGAAATGTGATAAAATTAAAACGTTTCTGGAACCCTGAAATGAAAGGATGGCCTAAAAATGATGCGAATTATATTCTTTATATAGAGGCCGTTTTAATGTGTTTGTTTTTAACAATGAACGCAACTGACTATCAATTACAACAGTTAGGGGCAGAGCATTATACTCAGGCTGGAGCGTTCCCTGTGAGTCAGTTGATAGCTCCTCTTTTTGAAGGGTTATCTCAGTCTGCTTTGGTGATGATAGAACGTTCTGCATGGTGGTTGCACATCGTTGGGATCTTGTTCTTTCTGAACTATTTATATTATTCAAAACATCTGCATATTCTATTGGCGTTTCCGAATACGTGGTATGCGAATCTGGAGCCAAAAGGAAAGTTAGATAATTTGGAAGCAGTTACAAATGAAGTGAAATTAATGCTCGATCCAAACGCAGACCCATTTGCTGCTCCTTCCGAAGGGGATGAAATGTCAGAACCGGAAAAATTTGGAGCCTCAGATGCAACCGACCTAAATTGGGTACAATTGATGAATGCATACACCTGTACAGAGTGTGGGCGTTGTACAAGTGAATGTCCTGCAAACCAAACAGGAAAGCTTTTATCTCCCAGAAAAATAATGATGGATACCAGAGACAGGCTTGAAGAAATAGGGAAGAATATAGATGCGAATGGGGGTACATTCAAGGAGGATAATAAACAACTTTTAGACAATTATATAACCAAAGAAGAACTTTGGGCATGTACATCATGCAATGCTTGTGTAGAAGCATGTCCAGTAAATATTAATCCATTATCTATTATTATCGATATGAGACGTTACCTTGTTATGGAACAGTCTGCAGCACCAGCAGAATTGAACAATATGATGGGGAATATCGAAAATAACGGGGCTCCATGGCCTTATAATCAAATGGATAGATTGAACTGGAAAGATGAAGTTTAACAAACATCAACTAATTATAAACTTTAAATTTAAATTTTAAGAAGAAGAAAGATGAAAAAGGAAGAAGTAGCTAGACTGTTACACAAAAAACTGGCAGAGGGAGAACATGTAAGTCCGGTATTACCAGAAGGGATTAAAAACTATTTAATTGACATTGATGGTACTATTTGTGACGATATTCCAAATGAAGAACCGGAGCGAATGGCCACAGCGAATGTGTACCCAGACGCCTTAGATACATTGAATAGATGGTATGAGGAAGGTCATATAATTTATTTCTTTACTTCCAGAACAGAGGAGCATAGAGAGGTAACTGAAGACTGGTTGAACAGACATGGATTTAAATACCACGGTATGGTAATGGGTAAACCGAGAGGTGGAAATTATCATTGGGTGGATAACCATTTGGTAAAGGCAACTCGTTACAATGGTAAATTCACTGATTTAGTAGATAAAGAAGTTACCATTCAGGTGTTTGATGACGGAAAGCACGATTAATTAAAATGAATATATAGCGTAGTGACCATAAAGTTACTGCGCTATTCTTTAAAATACAGTTAGACAATGAGTGATACTATTAAAGTTCCTACAATGGCAGAAATGATGGCCCAGGGTAAATCTCCTGAGGTTTTATTTTGGGTAGGTTGTGCCGGGAGTTTTGACGATAGAGCAAAAAAAATCACAAAAGCCTTTGTTAAACTATTAAACAAAGCTAAGGTTGAATTTGCTGTTCTTGGTACTGAAGAAAGCTGTACAGGAGATCCGGCTAAAAGATCCGGGAATGAATTTTTGTTTCAGATGCAGGCGGTAACCAACATAGAGGTTATGAATGCCTATGAGGTAAAAAAGATTGTTACGGCTTGTCCTCATTGTTTTAATACGATTAAAAATGAATATCCTGCCTTAGGAGGTACTTATGAAGTAGTTCATCATACTCAATTTCTTAAATCTCTTTTGGATGATGGACGGTTGACGATTGAAGGCGGACAATTTAAAGGAAAAAGAATTACATTTCATGACCCATGCTACCTGGGTAGAGCTAACAATGTTTATGAAGCACCTCGTGATTTGATAAAAAAACTGGATGCTGAGTTAGTGGAAATGAAAAATTGCCGTAAAAAAGGTTTCTGTTGTGGTGCTGGCGGAGCTCAAATGTTTAAAGAACCTGAAAAAGGTAATAAGGATGTAAACATAGAGCGCACTGAACAGGCATTAGAAACCAAACCAGATGTGATTGCAGCTGCTTGCCCTTTTTGTAATACAATGATGACCGATGGGGTTAAGGGCAAAGAAAAAGAAGCTGAGTTACAGGTGATGGATGTAGCAGAATTGATTGCAAATGCAGAGGATTTATAAATAATTTAAAGAAAATGTTAGTAGATTTTGAAGCGCTACCCGAAACTGCTCGGGTATGGATATTTCAGGCAAACAGATCCTTTACCGAGGAGGAAATAGCTGAAATATCAGACAAATTTGGAAATTTTGTAGAAGAATGGACAGCCCATGGAGCTGGCTTGAAAGCCGGTTTTCAGATAAGATATAAACGATTTTTGATACTGGCACTGGATCAGGAATTTAACAGTGCATCAGGATGTTCTATTGATGCATCCGTGCGTTTTATTCAGGAACTTGAAAAAGAGTATGATGTCGACTTATTGGATAAAATGAACGTGTCATACAGGCAAGGAGATTTCATTGCATATAAGCCCCTGAAAGACTTCAAGAAGATGGCTAAAGATAAAGCCGTGTCGCTAAATACAATTGTCTTTAACAATTTGGTTACTAATAAGGAAGAATATCTGAATTATTGGGAAGTTCCCGCACGCGATAGTTGGCATGCACGTTTTATGAAATAAAAAATAATAGTGATTATCTACAATTTTGGCTTCGTTTTTGACGTTGCAAAACTAGATTTGAATCATCAAAAAAAAGACCCTGAATTATGACAAGAAGGATACGATCTATTATTACTTTATTAACCTTCCTTTGTATTAGTCAAGGAAGTATTGCTCAGCAAGACCCCTTATTAGCTCAAAATGCCGAAGAACAGCAAAAATGGGTAGATAGTTTATATGATCAGATGACCCTGGATGAAAAGGTAGGTCAGTTATTTATGGTCAGGGCCTATTCTAACGGAAACCAAAAGCATATAGAAGAAGTAGAAAAACTGGTAAAGGATTATCATGTAGGTGGAATTATTTTTTCTAAAGGAGCTCCATACAAGCAGGCACTGCTTAATAATAAACTTCAGGCTTTAGCTCAAACAAAAATGCTCATGGCTATGGACGCTGAATGGGGCCTCGCAATGCGATTGGATTCTACATTTGCTTATCCTTATAACATGATGCTGGGAGCGGTTAAAGATGACAAAATTATTGAAAAGGTTGGACAACGTATTGGTGAGCATACCCGTAGATTGGGAATGCATATCAATTTTGCTCCGGATGTAGACATCAATACGAATCCTGACAATCCTATAATTGGTAATAGATCCTTTGGTGAAGACCCTGAAAATGTAGCCCGAAAAGCAATAGCATTTACCAAAGGAATGCAGTCTGCAGGTGTTTTAGCCAATGCTAAGCACTTTCCTGGGCATGGAGATACAGAATCCGACTCTCATAAAACACTGCCAACAATTTCTTTCTCAAAAGAGCGAATTGATTCGGTGGAGCTGTACCCTTATAAAAGATTATTTCAAGAAGGTTTGGCTAGTGTGATGGTCGCTCATTTAAATGTGCCCAGCCTCGAATCACGGCAGAACTTTCCATCTACCTTATCAAAAGCCATAGTAACAGATCTTCTCAAAGAACGGTTAAATTTTAAAGGACTCATTTTCACGGATGCGATGGAGATGAAAGGAGTCGCAAATTACGACGATCCGGGTGAAGTGGATTTAAAAGCTTTCATGGCCGGTAATGATGTGCTTTTAATTTCAGCAGACACCCCTAAGGCTATTGGAAAAATCGTAGAAGCATATAATAATAATACCATTACTGAAGAGCGATTAGCCCATTCAGTTAAGAAAATCCTGAAAGCTAAATTTAAGGTTGGACTCGATAATTATGCAAATGTAGCTACGGAAAACCTGGAAGCTGACTTGAATGCTTTGGATGATTATGTTTTAAGAGAAGAGGTTATTGAGAATGCCATAACCGTAGTTCAAAACAAGTATGGAATCTTACCTATAAAAAACCTTGAAAAGAAGAAAATAGCCTATGTGAAATTTGGAGATGATCAAGGAGCACCTTTTCTTCAAGCTATGCAGCGATATGCTAAAGTTGATGAGGTTTCTGGAGATAATCTTGCAGATTTATTAGAAAATTTAAAACCATATAATACGGTTATAGTTGGATTTCACAGATCTGATGCGACTCCGTGGAAGGCATTTAAATTTACAGATAAGGAAAAGGTATGGTTGTATGAACTAGGAAGGGTAAAAGATGTGGTTCTGGATGTTTTTGCCAAGCCGTACGCTCTACTCGATTTACAAACGCTAACCAACTTAGAAGGCATTATTGTTAGTTATCAGAATAATGCGGTTGCACAAGATAAATCAGCGCAAGTGATCTTTGGAGGGTTAACAGCAAAAGGAATACTTCCGGTTACCTCGAATAATGAACTTCCGGTAGGAACTTCTGTGGTAGTTAATAATATCAAAAGGCTACAGTATGGATTACCTGAAAGCGTAGGGATGAGCTCGGAGCGTTTAAAAAAAGTTGATTCCATGGCTCAGCTTACCATCAAATCAGGAATGTCTCCCGGCTTACAGTTATTAATTGCCAGGGATGGTCGTGTTATTTACAATAAGGCTTTTGGAAGGCATATCTATGGTGGTGACAGGAATGTTAAGGAAACCGATTTGTATGATTTGGCCTCTCTCACCAAAATACTGGCAACCTTACCCGTAGTAATGAAGCTTGAAGAAGACGGAGTTATCGATTTTAATACCCGACTTGGTCAAATGCTACCCGATCTCCAGAAGAGTAATAAAGAAGATCTTTCACTTCTAAAAGTGCTATCACATTATGCAAGGCTTAAGCCCTGGATACCTTTTTATATCAGTACCCTTGACAGTGCTACAAAAAAACCACTACCCAAATACTACAGCAAAGATAAAAAGGGAAAGTTTGATGTGAAAGTAGCTGATAATATGTACATCAGAAAAGACCTGAATGATTCTATTTTTAAAGAAATCAAAGACTCTGATTTGTTGTCGCGCTTGCAATACAGATACAGTGATTTGGGATATTTCTTAATGAAAAGATTTATTGAAGATCATTATGGTGAATCATTGGCTGAAATAACTCAAAAGCAGTTATATCAACCCTTAGGAGCATTTCACACAACATTTAATCCGCTTACTAAATTTAAAAAAGGAGATATAGTACCCACGGAGATTGATGATTATTTCCGGAATCAGACCTTGCAAGGATATGTCCATGATATGGGAGCTGCCATGCAAGGAGGAGTTGGAGGACATGCCGGATTGTTTAGTACTGCGAATGATGTAGCGAAAATAATGCAAATGTATTTGCAGAACGGTTATTATGGAGGTGATAATTTCTTTCAGCCTACTACCATAGACCGCTTTAATACCTGTTATTTTTGCCCTGAAGATGTAAGAAGAGGAGTTGGTTTCGATAAGCCTCAATTGGGAGAGTCAGGACCGACTTGCGGTTGTGTTTCCATGACTAGTTTTGGACACAGTGGTTTTACCGGAACCTATGCCTGGGCTGATCCTGATCAGGAATTGGTTTATGTCTTTTTATCGAACAGAACATATCCTACCATGGAAAATCGAAAACTTATCGCTGAGGGAGTTCGAACTACAATTCAAGAATATATTTATGAGGCCATTGTTGAATAGTTATACCTTGTTAATGAGTTTCTTACAATAAGAGTTTTTCTCTTTAACATAATTGTAACGATAAAACCGAGTCTAAGTTGTAATTTTATATACAATTAAAAGACTAAGGTTCATATCTGTCAACTTTGTCTTATCAAGTATACATCGATGAAAATAGCTATTGTTTGTTATCCAACCTTTGGAGGTAGTGGTGTGGTGGCCACCGAATTAGGAATGGCATTAGCCGAAAGAGGGCACGAAATTCATTTTATCACCTATAAGCAACCTGTTCGTTTAGCTTTGCTTACCGGAAATATATTTTTCCATGAAGTACACGTACCCGAGTATCCGTTATTCCATTATCAACCCTATGAGCTGGCTTTATCGAGTAAACTGGTAGATATGGTTAAAATGTATGGTATCGAATTACTTCACGTACATTATGCCATTCCTCACGCTTATGCAGGATATATGGCGAAGCAAATGCTAAAAGAAGAAGGAATTAATCTTCCCATGGTAACAACATTGCATGGAACGGATATAACCCTGGTTGGAAACCACCCGTTCTATAAACCTGCAGTTACCTTTAGTATAAATAAATCAGATGTTGTAACCTCTGTTTCAGAAAGCCTGAAAGATGATACAGAACGATTTTTTGATATTAAGACTGAAATCAATGTAATTCCTAACTTTATTGATTCCTCTAAATACGATCTTCAATTTACAGATTGTAATCGCGGAATGATGGCATTACCTGCGGAAAGAATAATAACGCATATCAGTAATTTCAGAAAGGTTAAGCGTATTCCTGATGTTATTAAGATTTTTTATAAAGTACAAAAGGAGGT
The DNA here is from genome assembly GCF_000511935.2 of Zhouia amylolytica AD3. NCBI lineage: Bacteria > Pseudomonadati > Bacteroidota > Flavobacteriia > Flavobacteriales > Flavobacteriaceae > Zhouia > Zhouia amylolytica. The sequence continues at coordinate 32,825 of NZ_AYXY01000014.1, forward strand.
TCCTTCAAAATTAGTGATGGTAGGGGAAGGACCTGAAAAGGAATATGCTGAAAGAATGTGTGATGAATTGGGAATTACCGACAAAGTACTCTTTTTGGGTAACAGTACGGAAATAGATAAGATTTTGTGTTTTTCAGATTTGTTCTTATTGCCTTCAGAAACTGAAAGCTTTGGTTTGGCAGCACTCGAAGCTATGATCAACAGGACTCCTGTTATATCAAGTAATTCAGGGGGTATACCTGAAGTTAATGAACAAGGAATAAGTGGATTTTTAAGTGAAGTAGGAGCTGTCGATGAAATGGCTGAAAATGCAATCCTTATTTTAAAGGAAGATGCAACCTTAGAGCGTTACAAGGATGCAGCACAGAAACAGGCCCAAAAGTTTGATATAAAGAGAATCGTACCTATTTATGAAGCTATTTATCAAAAGGCTTTTAGCTTGGTTGAATAAATGATGATTATTTTTTTTTGTCATTTCCTTTAAACAGATTCCATCCAAAAGGAAGTAGTAGTAAGATAAAAATATAGCGTCCGGTTAATATTCCATATAAGCTTATAATAAGGCCTATTAACATTAAGGTTCTTGTAAGTGACATTTTTTTGGATAAAGATACTAAGTACACCATAAACATCATATATTTTCAGCGTTTTAAAGCCTCATTTGATGGAGATATTCACCCCCCGCTTTTTATCGTTTTTTTTTGAATTTTGAAGCAAATATCTGATTAATAGTATCCTAATGAGTAATTTTATAAGGTGCTATTGTTTAATCAACAAATGTTATTTGTGTTAATTCATATTCAAAATGAAATTAAAACTTACAATATTCTTATTGCTAAGTTGGGTTGGCGTATTATACTCACAGAATCTTCATACCCAGTCGAATGCTGCATCTATAGAGAATGAGTCTAATGCTACGACCGGATGGACATCAAATTCAAATATGACATCGAGCAACGTTTCTGCCGTTGATGGAAATTTTTCGATCTTATCCGTATCTACCGGAACCAATGGTAGATTAATGAGTTATACGTTCCCGGCTGTTGTTGGAGAAGTTTATGATATAAGTATTTGGGCCAGGGAAGGAGATCAGGGAAACTTACCGGCGTTTGCCAACTGGGTAGGTTTTAACGGATTTACAACCACGGTTATTTCCGGTACCAACTGGACGGAATATACATGGACCTTAACGGCAACGAATACAAGCCCCATAATTCGGGTATATTGTAGCCCTTTGTCCGGAGCAACTCCTGGTGATAATGTATACATAGATGCGGTGTCCATAACTTTGCAAAGTAATGATAATGAAGCACCAACGGCGCCTGCCAATTTAACTTCCAGTAATACGACAAGTACCACCACGACTCTAGATTGGAATGCTGCTACAGATAATGTGGGGGTAACCAACTATGAGGTGTTCCGGGATGGAGTTAGTATTGGACTATCAGGGGGCAATACCACCTTTAACGTTACCGGATTGTCAGCAAATACCGCTTATGATTTTACGGTATTTGCCAGGGATGCTGCGGGTAATGTATCACCATCAAGTAATGTACATACGGTTACGACCAACAATGCTAATGATACCCAGGCACCCACGGCACCTACTAACCTGAGTTCCAATAATACCACAACGACAACTACAACCTTGAACTGGAATGCTGCTACAGATAATGTGGGGGTTACTGATTATCAAGTGTTTCAGGATGGAGTGGGTATTGGATTATCAGGAGGAAACACCACTTTTAACGTTTCGGGGTTAACAGCCAACACTTCTTATGACTTTACGGTATTTGCCAGAGATGCTGCCGGGAATGTTTCACCTTCCAGTAATGTTCATACAGTTACAACCTTAAATGCCGCCGATACACAAGCACCAACCGCTCCTACTAATTTATCGTCAAATAATACGACGAGTACATCTACTACACTCAGTTGGAATGCTTCCACCGACAATGTGGGGGTCACTAACTATCAAGTTTTTCAGGACGGACAGAGTATTGGTTTTTCAGGTGGCGGGACCAATTTTAATGTGAATTCATTGACCCCGGATACTTCCTATGATTTTACAGTCAGGGCGAGGGACGCTGCTGGGAATGTATCTAATGCGAGTAATATACATACGGTTAATACGCAAAGTGCTCAATTTACAGATTACACCTCAGAAAATTCAAATTTACCAACGGTCGACTGGACGGCCAGAGATTTGTTTGCCAATAGAAATATAGGAATAGGAACCACGAACACAAGAGGTTTTAGATTGGCTGTAGCGGGAGATATTCTATCAGAAGAGGTTCGGGTGGCTTTACAGGGAAACTGGCCGGATTATGTGTTTAATGAAGGCTATGACCTTATGAGTATCTATCAGGTAGAAGCCTATATTCAGAAGAATCGACATTTAAAAAATATTCCAAGTGCATCCTACATTCAGGAAAATGGGATCGAACTAGGAGATATGAGTGGAATGCTATTGGAAAAAATAGAAGAGTTGACTCTTTACACCATTCAACAACAAAAAGAATTAGATCTTTTAAAAGCGCAGAATTTATTGCTCCTTGAGAAGTTAAAGCTTATGGAGAAACAAATGAAGAATAGTGATAAAAAGTATTAAGTCACAAAATCATATGAAACGGACATGTAGACTATTACTGTTATTTTTCTTAATTTCAACCCCCCTGGTTTTTTCTCAAAGTATAAGAAAAAATTATACCGAAATGACCCAGGCGGAACGAGATGCCCTTGTGAATGCGTTTTATCAGCTGCGAAACGGGGCTGACCTGATAAATGATTTAGCTACCTTTCACAGTGATTTCTTTAATTTCGATAATACAGCCGACCCTACCCGATTAGATATTCATTTTAACTTACCTGATGAACCTGAAAGGGATATCTTTTTTGCCTGGCATCGTATGCAAATGTTTGAAGTGGAGCAGGCCATGCAAGATATTAATCCCAATATTTCTATTCCTTATTGGGATTCAACGGTAGATCAGTCAGTCAATTCACCTTTATGGGATGAAAACTTTATGGGGCAGTTCGATGATGATTGGGGACTTAACAGAAACCTGGGAGGAAATGGTGAATTAGGAACTATAGGTGAATTGAACACTTTATTAGGCATAAGTGATTATCTGATTTTTTCAGACGATACAGAGCGAGGCAATATTCATGCAGGACCTCATAGGTGGACGGGTGGAGCAATGCCAACTACAGCTTCTCCGAGAGATCCGGTCTTTTACCTCCACCACACCTTTATTGATAAAATATGGGCCGATTGGGAGGCTATTCATCAAAACTCATCATTTATAAGAACCTCAATGCTTCGATATGATGGAACTTATGTCTTTGACGGACAGACCTTACCGCTTGTAAATCCCAATAACATAATAGATCCCAGAGCTTTTGGCGTTTTTTATGCAGAGGATGGACTTGCGGTTCTAGATGATTATACGGTTTCTAACACCTACAATGCCATAGAAAATTTTTACTATCAGTTTTTAATTGAAGTCAGGGATGGTTTTGAAATTCCTGCCAATACCAGCTGCAGAATTACCTCAGTAAATGAAATCGTCATGTTGCCAGGGTTTGTAGCGGCTTCCGGATCGGATTTCAGAGCCCAAATTGACAATACGCAGGCCAGAACATCTGGTTCCGCTATCGTTAGAAATACAAAGAAGTTTGAGGCGTTACCATCGATGAGAATGGTAGATTTTGAGGGTAAAAAGTTAGGGGATGACAGTTCTGATATTGAAGTATATCCAAACCCTTTTCTGGAGTCAGTAAACATTCGTTTGGGTCAAAACACACATTCCGGCAGGATTGTACTTTATAATATGGCTGGACAACAAGTTAAATCTGAAGTATTCAGAGATAAAAGTGTTCTAAATCTGAATGATTTGAGAAACCTGGCCTCAGGAGTTTATATACTGAATGTTGTTGATAATAACGGGGTTGTTCTACACAAAGTCCAACTTATAAAGTCATGATAAGCCTTCGTTTTATTATAGTTACGGGCTTACTTTTTTTGTGGCAGGAACCTTGTTTGATGCAGCAAGCATTGGTGGTTAGAGTTGTTAATAATACGAATGAGGAATTAAATAATGTAATGATATATTCTACCCCTTTTGGGCAAATTAAACCCATGGATAGCACAGCGTTCATTACACTGAAAAATATTCAAAATGAAGTAAAAAACCCCATGCTTTATTTATCATGCAAAAACATAAATATGGGTAGTTATGTTTCCTTACCCAAGGATGTGGATACGATTTATTTTTTGATTAATGAGGTAAAAATAGATAAGCGGTTAATAGTATTTAAGCAAATAGAAATTAAATAAATACCAAATAAACCAATTGTTTTAAAGATGGATGTTTTTAAAAATTTTAGAAAAAATTGTTTGTGGATATATGACTTCCTCAAAGGAGGGGCTATAAGAAAACATTACAGGGAGATAAAGATTATATTTGATGGAGAAGAATCTAATATTGAAATACCTCATATTATCAATGATAATTTGAATAAACTTATAGTACATGCAATTACTTCAGTAACGCATTATAAACAATACAGCGACGCAAAATCGTTACAAGACTTTAAGGTGATCAATAAAAACATCATTCGGGAGTCTTATGCAGATTTCATTTCAGATAAATTCGATAAAAGTGACTTACAACAAGTGTATACCAGTGGTTCTACAGGTACTCCCTTTAAGGTTTTGCAGGATAAGAATAAGAAAAATCGCAATGCTGCGGACACCTTGTTTTTTGCCGAGAAAGCAGGATATACAACAGGGGAGAAACTTTATTATTTAAGGCATTGGGACCAATATAATACCCGGGGAAAGTTAGAAACCTGGCTGAAGAATATCGTAATGCACCCTGTTTCAAAACTAACAGATAAAGACATAGATAAATTAATTAGTGATATCAAAAATGAAAAAGGCAATGTCAATATTATTAGCTACGCTTCAGCATTAGAAAAAATCGCTAGCTATATTGACAGGCAAGAGCCTCCAAAAGCCGACTTTAAGGTGACCTCCATTTTATCTATTGCCGAAGGAATAAGTGATAGAGCCAGAGAAATTATTTCAGATTATTTTGGTACTCAGTTAATTTCCAGGTATTCGAATGTGGAGAATGGAATATTGTCTCAGGAGATCATGGGTAAGGGACAGGAATATTATATTAATACTGCCAGTTTTATTGTTGAGATATTGGATTTTAATGAAGATAGACCATTGCCAGATGGGTGTTTGGGGAGAATAGTAATTACTGACTTATTTAATTATGCCATGCCGATGATTCGATATGATACAGGAGATCTTGGAGTTATGGAATCTAAGGTAGAAAATGATATAAACTACTTCGTCTTAAAAAAGGTGGAGGGAAGAAGAGCCGACATGATTTTTAATACGAAAGGACAACATATTTCATCATATGTAGTTTATCATTTATTGAAATATCCTCATATTCACCAATATCAATTTATTCAGAACGATGTGAATCAATATACCTTCAAATTTAAGGTGTCAGCCGAGTTCAATAGTGAAGACCAAATAAAGAATGAGTTTAAAATACATTTAGGAAATGATGCCCAAATAAATTTTGAGTACGTAGATGATATTCCATTATTGTCCTCTGGTAAAAGAAAGGTGGTTGTGAATAAAATACCCGTTAATTGATAGGCATTAGCTTATCATATTTAGAAAAACACAATCCTTCCTTATAATTAATGAATTGTTTAATATTTGAATTTCCATTGAGCCATGAGACATAAATGGAAGCTGTATTAACCCCTGCTTCATGAGAAAAAGGGTATCCACCTCCAAATCGAGGATTCAATTCCAGAACATAATGTTTATCACTATCAAATAAAATATCACAGTCCATACTGCCAACATGCTTTAAATTACTACCTAAAACGGATCCAATACCTTCTAAATTTGAATCTATCACAGAAATAGCTTTGTCTGTTTCTCCCGAACGCATACAAAGTTTTTCCCGGGCAAAAGTCCCAATATAGGATCCATCGAAATTATTCAAAACGTCCATCCCATACTCTTTACCATTAATTTTTTCCTGTATAAGAATGGCATGATCCAGATCCTTCTCACTGACATTTTTTAAAATAGATCTTTTAAGCTTTAATTTAACAAGTTCATAAGCTAGTTTCAATTCTTCAGAATTTTCCGGGAATTCAATGCCCAGTGAAGCGCTTCCCCATCGGGGTTTTAGCACAACAGGGAATGATATTTCATTGGTTTCTAATGCTTTCTTCGCAGTAACAAGATTTAGGTAGGTTTTAGGAGCATTGAGCCCCAATGATTTGATATAATTATAAGTTCTGTATTTATCAAATGCAATATCAATGACTTCCGGACTTGATACGATTACCTTAATACCTTTATTGATGAATTGGTTAATGTTTTTCGATAAAATCGGAAGCTCCAGATCATTCAGGGAAATAATTGCGTCTACTCGATATTCATCAGCAATTTTTAGAAGTTCAGGTATATAATGAGCATCATATATATTAGGAACCAGAACTCCGTAATCAGCCTCTACAATTGCAGGGGCATTAAGTTGCATATCGGCTGCTATTACTTTACCATTTCCGTTGAGGGCTTCTTTAAAATATCGTATCAGATAGTTTCTTCTTCCTGCGCAGGTAAATAGAATATTAAGATTGTTGTTTTGTGAATGGGTCATTATGCTTGGTTAAAGTTGGTTGTTTAATTTTCTATAGGTATCCAGGTCTAACATATGAGGTTCAAAATCAATGTCTGAGGGGGCGATGACTTTTTTAAAAGTTTTTATCAAAATTTCAAAATCGTTTTTAAAAGAGATGTTTTCTACGTATTCAATGTCTTTTTCTAATTTGTCATCCCAGCTTAACAGGTTTCTGCCAGATACCTGCGCCAGTCCAGTTATCCCAGGTCTTACCGAATGTCTGATTCGCTCCGATTTTTTGTAATAGGGTAGGTAATGTACCCGCAGTGGACGCGGACCAATCAAACTCATATTACCAATTAATACATTGAACAACTGGGGTATTTCATCCAAAGAAGACTTTCTTAGAAAGGTTCCGAATTTTGTAACTCTTTCATCATTAGGTAAAAGATTTCCATTTGCATCTGTCTCATCAGTCATACTTTTAAATTTATAGATTTTAAAGATGCGTTCGTTTTTACCAGGACGTTCCTGGAAAAAAAGTGGTTTACCTCGATTTACAAAAAGCAATACGAATGTAATCAACAGAATAATAGGCATTAGTATTATAAGCCCGCAAAGAGCTGCCGTGAAATCCAATATTCTTTTGATATATTTTTTATACATTTTTATTGATATATTAAAATATTTTTACTTTAAATATTGCTCTCCTTTTTCCAGGTTCTTAATGACTCTGCCAGGCACGCCATAAACCATTACCAGGTCTTCAACAGGTTTAACAACAGTAGATCCGGCTCCAATAATACAATGTGATCCAATTTCAATGCCATGGATAATATTAGCTCCCAAACAGACAGAGGTACATAATCCTACATTACTATTTCCACCTAAGGTAGATCCGGGTGCCATACTTGAATAGTCTTTCATAATACATTCGTGCCCAACAGATGCATTGGTATTTACAATACAAAAATCTCCAATAGTACTGTCAGCGTTTATTATGGCACCGGCAACCACAACAGATCCATTACCAATGCTAACACCCTTCCCAATTGTAGCATTTGGGTGTATAGCTGAATAAAAGGAAAACTCCGGATTGCTAATTTTGATTTTATCTGCCATCTGTTTACGAGTATAATTATCTCCAATAGCAATAATACCTCCTGTTAAATTCAAAGTATCGATTAGCATTGGTAAGTCATTCTCTGTACCTATTATCTCATATCCACAGACCTCTGTTCCTACAGGCTTAAATGAGTCTATGAGTCCGACTATATTCAATTCTTCTTGTAATTCAATAATGTCTATTATTACTTTAGCATGTCCTGAAGCTCCAACAATTATTATGTTTTTCATTGATCATTAATAGCTTAAGTATTAATTAATATCTGTTTCTGTATTCATGAGGTGATCGTAATTATTTTCTAAACTGGTATATTCATTTAATAAGCACTCCCAAACATATTCTTGTTTATAGTTGGCTAACACATGTTTTCTGCCATTTTGAGCCATTCTGTCTACTTCTTCCGGATGATTTAAAAAATATTCCATTGAAAAATAAATGCTTTGCTCATCCTTAACAGGTATGATAAGGCCATTTAAATCATGAGTGATAATTTCATTACATCCATTGATGTCACTTACAATACTTGCTAACCCCATGGCTGTTGCTTGTAATACAACATTAGGAAATCCTTCTCTGTAGCTTGGGAAGACCAGGGCATTTGAAATTGCATAATAAGGGCGTACATCGTCTTTCCATCCATCAAATTTTATATTATCATTGGTGTAAATTATCGATTCTGTTTCGGGCTTAAGCGGGTCTAACTTCTTTTCATAACTCCCTAACAAGAGTAATTTACATTTTGGATACCTTTTATTGAGTTTATTGAAGGCTGCAACCAGTTCATTGATTCCTTTATCTCTTACAAGTCTGCCTGCGAAAACAAAAACAAAATCATTAGCCCCTATTTTCAATTGATTTCTTAAATCATTTTTAAAGGCTTCATCGTAGTGTAAAGGGTCAAAATATTGAGTATCGATGCCATTAGAGCTTCCCTTCCCAATTATTTTTAACTTGTCTTCATTAGTAAAACTATGTTCCAGGACAATATCCATTAAGCCAGTTGAATTTGGATATATTTTAGTAGCACAAGAATAGGTGAATCTCTCTACAGTGTTTAACAAAGTTCTTTTAAAGCCTTTGGCTTCCACCAATGGTAATCCCGCTATGGTATGTAAACGATGAGGGACCCCTGCCATTTTCGCAGCCAGCATGGCTACCGTTCCCGCTTTGGGCGTGTGGCTATGTACAATAAATGGTTTTTCTTTCTTAAAGATTTTATAAAGAAGGTAAACACTCCTTATGTCTTTAAAAGGAGTGATTTTACGGGTCATTTCCACAGCATAGGTTTTAATTCCTTCTGCTTTTCCAATTTCTTTTAACCTGTTTTTATTCCCTTTTGATGAAATACCTATAACATCGAAGTGATCCCTCATAAATTTAAGTTGTCCTCTCAGAAGGACCCCCAATGAATTTGGAACAGTGGTTATTCTAATTAATTTTTTTTTAGGATTCATACCCGTTTCACAGTATTTTACGTGACTATCATAAAGATACTTGAAATAAGGACGAACCTCTCAATCAATTAGATTGATGCGCATTTTTGTCGATTAAGTGTTTTCATTCTAACACTTTATAATTTCAGGTAGGTGTTATAATACCATTTTTGAAAACAATAAAAGGTCCATACTTTAAAAGTATTATCCGCTTTGCTATCCACATGGTCATGTACCAGTTCCTGAATTGCTCTTGTGTTAAATATATTCTGGGTATTTAATTGAGAATCCTCAACATATGATAGTAATTCATTTTTCAAGGATTTTCTCAACCAGTCACCCACCGGAACTCCGAATCCACTCTTACTTTTATCCAGGAAACCTTTCGGAAAATCATCTTTAAAAGCTTCTTTTAATATGTATTTTTTATTCCAACCTTTCATTAGAAACGATTCAGGTAGACTATGGGTATATTCCCATAAAGTTTTATTTAAGAATGGAGCCCTGCATTCGAGGGAATTAAGCATACTGGTCCTGTCTACCTTTACCAACATATCACCTTCTAAACTTACATGTTTATCTATAATTCTATAGTCGGTTAAAGTGGTTGGTTTCTGTATTCCGGAATGGGTTTTAAATTGCTCGAATAGTTCTTCAGAAAGATAAGATGGTTTTAAATATTGATGAATGGTATTAGCCGTATACCCTAATGAAATGATTTCCCAATAAAAGGCATCGCTGTAATCAACAGAATTTAAAAGCCTTTTCATTTTATATTTGATTCCCCTGGAGTCGTCTTTGTCATTTAACAAAGGGGCTGTAGCACTCAATAACCTGTCATGTATTTTTTCAGGGATAATTTGGGTATATCTTTTATTTAACTTACCCATATAATATTTGTTATACCCTCCAAATAATTCATCTCCTCCGTCTCCTGTTAAAGCAACTTTTACATAATCGCTGGTCTTTTTAGACACCATAAATGTAGGTAGTGATGAGGAATCAGCAAAGGGTTCATCAAAGTTTAAAAGAATTCGATGCACATCTTCCTGCAGGTCTTGTTCGTTAATGATAAACTCGTGATGGTGACTGCCGATTAATTTAGCTACGGTCTGAGATTTGTCTGTTTCGTCATAAGACTTCTTTTCAAACCCTATAGAAAAGGTATCTATAGGAGTCGATTTATACTTTGATAGACATAGGGAAACAATCGAAGAATCTACACCTCCTGAAAGAAAGGTCCCTATAGGAACATCTGAAACGGACCGACTAATCACACTATCGTAAACCAGTTCACGGGTCTTTAATTTAGCATCTTTGAAACTGATATCATTTTTGAGAATGCGAGGAGGATGACTAATAGGTCGGACTTCCAGTGAGTTACTATTTAAGTCGAAACAAATATAGTGGTTGCTTTCAAGCTTATTTATCTGTTGATAAATGGTAAAAGGGGCGGGAATATAGGTCAGTCTAAAAAATAGTTCAAGGCCTGTTTTAGAAATGGCAGGCTTTTCAGGCAATACTTTTACAAGCGATTTAAGTTCTGAGCTCCAGATAAGACCTTCGGCAGTTTTAGTATAATACAAAGGTTTTTCACCGAAAAAGTCACGCGCGATAAAGATTTTGTTTTTCTTTTTGTCATGAATACTAAACGCAAACATACCATCCAGGAGCTTAAAGGAATCTTCTCCATAATACTCATAAAGTTTTAAAATTACCTCTGTATCACTGGTGGTATTAAACGAAATTCCAACTTCTTTCAATTGATGTCTTAATTCCAAAAAATTATAGATCTCTCCATTAAAAACTATAGTGCAATTATGGTCGTCGGAGTGAATGGGTTGACTCCCCGTATGAAGGTCAATAATCGATAGTCTCCGCATCCCCATACCAATAACCTGATCTGAGTTTTTATGAATATAAATACCATCATCATCCGGTCCACGATGAATAATTAAATCATTCATGGAGTTTATAAGAGCGACATAATCTTTCGAAGCTGTATTTAATTCAATAAATCCGTTTATTCCACACATAATTTTTAATTAATAATAAACTTATAGAATTTTTGATATATGTTTTCTGTAAAGTATTCTTTTGAACGCTCAATGGCTAATTGACTATAATGAACCCTTTCCATTTCGTTTTCTTCTAAATACTTTAAGGCATTTACTAAACCTTGTATATCATTGTTGTTAATCAGAATTCCATATTTGGCTTTATGAAATTCACCTTCTTCAATGAAAACCGGCTCATTATCGTTAAGCATTTCCAAAGGACCGGATAGGCAATTAGTAGAAATACAAGGTAGGCCGACAGCTAAGGCTTCTAAAAGGGCGTTTGGAAAGCCTTCGGTAAATGAAGAAAGTACAAAGCAGTGACTTTTACATAAATATGAATTAACGTTACTTACTTTACCTTCGAAAGCAACTTTTGAGGATACATTTAAATCACTTGACAGCTTTTTTAATTCATTAATTAAATCTCCGTCACCTAAAATATTGAGGTGTGAATGATGATTTAATTTCGCAACAGCTTTGATAATCATCTGTTGGTTTTTCCGAATATTAACAGATCCAACATTTATAATACTAAAGGAACTATTTGTATTTAGTAAATCGTCAGAAGCAATCTTTCTAAGTGGTTCTTCGACAGGATTGTAAATTACTTCCAAAGGAATTTTAACTCCAAAATTTTTATTTAAATCTTCATTGATATGAACGGAATTGGAGAATAACTTATCGCATTTATTATATAAAATAGGGTAGAACACTTTGGAAATATATGCTGAGGTCTTACTGGAAGTATTATCAGATGGATATCCTCTTTCACTTATAATCGTTTTAATACCAGGATTGTTTGAAGAAGCCAAGGCATTTATAAAATTTGGAAACGCAAGAAATGAAATGGAGTAATCTATCCTTTCCCTTTTAATTAAGGCGTTATACTTTTTATAGAAATCATAAAAGTTTACTATTCTTTTGCGCCATGATTTAGGTGGTTTTTCTTCGCTTAAAAGCACCGTTTCAACCGCCTCAGGGATTTGAAAATGAATATCGTTATAAAATAAAACAAGAGTTACCTTAAAGTCATTGACAAGTTTTTTCAAAAGTAAACTAATAACTTTTTCCGCACCACCACTGCTTAAGCTGGTGTTTAGAATACATAAGTTAGGTTTAGAACTCATCGTGAAACATTAATTATTAATTTCAATAAATAAATCTTCATATTGTTTTATGATTTTATCAGTGCTGAATTTTTCAACTACTGAACTCCTGATTTGCTCCGGATTCCAGGTGTTTTTCGCCTGTAAACATTTTAAAAAATCCTTTGAAGAGTCTACAATAAATCCGTTAATATTGTTTTCAATTATTTCTTTTGTACCACCGGGTGCATTAAAAGCAATTACGGGTACACCAGCCACACAGCTTTCAAGAGTGGCATTTGGAAATCCTTCGATATAGGATCCCTGTAAGTACATATCATTACTGGCCAGTATTTGATCTGTCTTGTCTGTGTAGGGGATGTGCGTAATTTTATCTTGTAGTCCTAAATCAGTGGCTTTTTGAAATATCTGGTCTTTCAGCTCCCCATCACCAACAATCGTGTATATAAAATCATCATCGAGCTGCGATAATATTTCTAAAAGTCTTAAATGTCCTTTAACCTGAGTTAACCTTCCAATAGTTATGTATTTGGATGGGGTATTATCCCGCTCAGCCTCCAGGTTTTTTTTCAGGTTTCCTATTTTGGAAATAGGATTGTTTATGATTACAATTTTATTTGCGGGCACCTGGGAGTTGTTGATGAGGTCTTGAGCCATGTCTGAAGATTGACAAATGATTCTATCAAGTTTGTGGTGTTGGTTTTTAAAAATGGAAAAACGTTGCCAGAACCTTTTTTTACCTTTGTCCTTTCTTTGATTTAAAATGGTAGATTCTCTTCCTACAAATTTGACGTTCCTAAAATAAGGCGAAACCAGAGCCATTACTGTATTTAAATGGGAAATGGAACTCACCACAATATTAGGCTTATACCTGGTGAAATATTGTATTATCTTTGGAATAGCATATAACACTCTTTCCTGGTTAAGGTAATCTACTTGAACATTTTCAACAGTATAAACCGTATCTTTCTTAAAACCTATTACCAGTAAACGGACCTCAAATTTGTCTTTGCTAATATGTTGAGATACAAATGAAATAACTCGTTCAGCTCCCCCTGCAACCAATGATGGAATTACAAATACAATTTTTATTTTCTCCTTATTCATAGAGTACCCTTTAAATATGTTTTATAATTCTTTTAATGTCAATATCCTTTATTTTCTTCGCAGGATTACCTGCAATCAAAATTCCTTCTTCTTCAAAAGATTTATGGACAACAGCATTAGCTCCTATTGCAATGTTATTTGCAATATTTATGTTTCCGTATATTTTTGCCCCCGGAGCTATATAAACGTTATTTCCTAATTGGGGAGCTTCAGGATTTCCTCCTGAAGCACCTATATTAGTACAGGCATGAATTCTACAATTTGCTCCAACTTTAGCATTACTATTAATAACAATGGTACCATAATGAACAATGGCTAATCCGGGACCAAAAACGTTTTCCGGGATGGAAAATCCCAGTCTCATCGATCGCTTTCTGAACCTGTATTTTAGATAATAGTAATAGACCCGATTAAAAGGACCTTTTTTACAGTTCTTGTAATATTCAACCTTTCTTAACAACTTTTGAAAGCCCCATATAGCGTTGGGAGCCATGAATTCCTTAACTCTTGAAAATGCATTATGATTCCGAAGACCTAAGGCATTCTTATCGCAATCGAGATATTCTTTATATTTTCTTTTTGAATCGATCAAAACATTAAGCTTTAAGCATAAAGTTCTGATATTTTGAGAAGTAATTCAGAATTTATTCGTTGAGTTCATGGTTAATTCCTTTATAAATCATACTATCAAAAAATGCCAAACAAATTATAATAGGACGTTCGTATAGCATACCATGTGATATAAAGCCTTCAAAAAAAATAAGGGTCCAAAATATGAAATAGAAAAACAGATCATATCGAATGGAAAGCCTGAAGCCAAAAAGAATGTAAAATAAATAAGCTCCTAATGCAATGATTCCTAAATTAACAGCAAGAAAGAGGTAATAATTATGAGTATTTAAAGAATTGAAATTTTGATCTGTGGTATATCCTGTTCCATGCCCAAGTGGTTCCTCCATGAATTCATTCAAATATTTTATAAATAAAGCGCCTCTGCCACCTCTGGCATGCGTATCTTCTTCAATAACCCCTTTATCGCTTTTACCCAGAATCATATCCAAACGTTCACCGGCTGCACCTCTGGTGAATGCTGGAAAATTCGTTTTGATTACATCCGATAACGATAAAAGTGCTATATAGAGTAGAGAGAACAGGAAAATCATTTTGAAAAAACTCTTAAAAAGTTTATCCAGGGTAATTTCAAAACGCGGATTCCAGTTATTAATATTTACCAAAATAAGAATCAGAATTACCGAAACAATTCCACTTCTGGATAGGGTGATAAAAACCGTGGCAACCAATAATGCAACTACCAAATATTTTTTGGTGGTTTGCATAAAAATAAGGCTAAGTATGGATAGTGCAAGAAATTTAACCCCCGAAGCGGCTTGATTCGGATTTTCTCCAAATCCACCCTTTCTAACACTTTCTGCCAATTTAGTACTGTATTCAGGAAGGCCAATAAGGAAATCGAACCATATACTTGCTGACAATACAATAAATGAGACTACCAAAACTAAAAGTTTGGTTTGCCTGTTTTCAGTCCTAAAAAAGTGTAAAGAAAAGGAGTAAAACAAAAGCGTGATTAAATTAAGTGAAATTTTTGAAATCAGAATCTCTTGACTTGCCTCAGAGAATGCGGCATATACCACGGATAAAAGAAAAAGAAACAATAAGAATTTAAAGGTATGCGATTTAACAATATCAATAAAAGATTTAAGCGGATAGGTGAGTATGAATACGGCTAAAAATAATGGGATTAATAGCTGGGATGGTGGCGCAGGATTAATGTGTATACGGTATAAAAATATATCTGAATAGGATGCAAATAAAATTAATAATAATGCAAGAATATATTTCATAAAATTGTTTTTAGGAAGAATCTCTCCTCCATCATCATTTGTATATTTTGTTTTTTATAATCTGATAAAATCTTTTTGTGAGATCTTTAAAACCCTTACTGAAAATTTGAAGTACAATAAAATAAATGGTACCAAACAATATTCCTGAACTAATAACTCTGACTACTAAATTTAAAAATTTTGATTTAAAACTAATCTCCAACAAAGGATCAATAGTGCTCATATAAAGTAAACCAATGATCAAAAAGTAAAGAACATGAAAAATGAATCCTTTCCAATAGATGCTTGAAGGTAACTTAAACCCTTTATCAAATAGGTAGTAAGGTCTCCAAATGAGTACGATACAAACCTGACTGATTATGGTTCCAATGAATACGCCAATAACCCCATATTTTAGTATTAATAGTATGGAAAATGCCAAGTTAATAATACTTTGAGCTAAAGGAGACCATATATCGGCGTACAACCCATAAGCTTGTTTAAAGCTATCGACGGGCTGTCTGATTTGTAAAATAAAAAATATGCATATAAGGGCAATAAGAATTCCAGGAGACAATAAATATTTTTCTCCCAGCCACAACACGATTAGATCTTCGAAACCTATGTAAAACATAATAGCGGAAGTGCCGGCAAGAAAAAAGCGTAAGGCCATCATCTCCCAAAATACCTTGGTGATATTTTTGAGGTCATTTTCTGCAACTAAATTACCTACACTAGCATTTGAACCTGCAAAAAATTTACTCACTAATACATTGATGTTATTTAGTACTAACTGGTAATTAACTACATAAGCTACCGTGGCAGGATTTATAAATGCAAATATTAATATGTTGTCAGTTCCATTAGAAACAAATGACCCTATTTTATGAAAACTTATTTGTTTGATTTTGGTAAGAAGCGTTCGATGCTTTTGTCGAATCTCTTGAGTAGTTCTATAATTGAAATTTAACCAAGGATAGGTTTTACGGATTTTCCTTCGCAATAATACAACATAGAAGAAAGGAGCTATTAACTCCAGTAAGATCCATAAAAAGATGTCTTTAAGATAAAGAAGAACAAAGCATTGAACAATCAATCTCCCAACGAAGACAGATTGATTAATGACGAGTCGAACATAGTTTTTCTGATCTGCCTCTAAAAGAAACATTTGATAGGTAAAGAAGTAGTTAAGCAGGTTACTTATCAATAATGAAATAAAAAGAAAAATAATGTATCCCAGAGAAGTATCTGTTCCCTTAAAAAATAATGGGAAAAATAAAATCAGTATCAATCCTGCAAGCAACACAAATAGACCAATTCTTTTATATAGAAAACCCAAATAGCCTATTATTTCGTTGATTTTATCTCTATTGTTGTTGAAAATTGGCTTGTATAGCGTAAAACCAACAGCTGTACCAATACCAAGTTCCGATAAATTGAGAAATTGAAGCATGCTCTTAAGGGTACTCTCGATTCCCATAAATTCATCTCCCAAATGATCTAAAAAAATATCCCTTGCATAAAACTGCACGAAGACATAGATTAGTTGAAAAACTAAGGCAATCCAGGCATTTTTTATGGATAAAGCAAGTCTAGACATATTAGAGAATTAACTTTGTTAATAACCACCGTTATTTCAAGTTTCTATATAGGGCATATATCTTTTCAGATACCTTAATCGGAAGCGTCATAACAACGAGCGAACGAAAACTCAAATTATTATTATTGGCAGCCTTTGAAATTTCACGCTTCAATTTTTTTCTGTAATAACCTCCGGGATCAACATGTTTATTTTTGCTTAATAGATAAAAATGATCTGTATAGTAATAAACAATATAGTTTTTTACCACCTCATCTAAAGCATCTTTGTTAGGAACATGATCCTTTATATATTCAGTCGCCTTTATTCCGGTAGTAATTTTTTTGACTGAATATTTACTTCTGATAATACTACCGACATTCCCCGTGTTATATATGTACAAAGGAGTATTTAAATATCCGATTTTCGATATTTTCTTAAGAAGATCAATGGTGAAAAATACATCTTGATGGATTAATTTAGGAATAAACCTCATTTCTCCAATGAGTGATTTTTTATAAATTCTTCTCCAAACCGAAAAGCTTGTGTTTTTAAGTATTCTTTTGGTCGCTGTAATTTGATCTTCTATCCTAAAGCTACCATCAAAGGATTTCTTTTTCGTGGGGTTATCCGGTTCAGCCTCTACTACCTCTAAATCATGAGTCAATAAAAGATCGACCATTATGGTAATCATTTTTAGATCAATATGATCGTCACTGTCAATGAATGATATGATTTCCCCTTGTGCTTGGTCTAGTCCAGTGTTTCTGGCAATACTCGAACCTCCGTTGACTTGATTGATAAGCTTAATTCTGTTATCTTTTTTTTTAAAGGAAGTACAAATGTTTTTACTGTTGTCTGTAGATCCATCATTTATCAGAAGTATTTCTAAATTTTCATACGTTTGATTGATGACAGAATTAAGGCATCTTTCAAGATATAATTCAGCATTATAGACAGGTATTATAATACTAACTAAAGGATTCATTAAAGTCTTTTGTTATAATTTTTTAAGGTCTTTTTTACATCGTAAATAATACCTGATGGCTTCAGTAAAGGTTCAAGATTTATATTTTTGAATTGTTCGTGAGCTACGGCTAATAAGATACCATCATATTGTTCATCAGGAATTTCATTTAATACGTCTAATCCATATTCTGCTTTAACTTCTTCAGGTTTAACCCAAGGATCTACAATGGTGACACCGGCACTAAAGCCCTGAAGTTCTTCAACCACATCAACAACCCGGGTATTTCTAACGTCCGGACAATTTTCTTTAAAAGTAATGCCAAGTACAAGTATTTTACTGTTCTTTACCTTAATGTCGTTTTGTATTAGAAGCTTTATCATTTCACCCGCAACGTACTGTCCCATACTGTCATTGATCCTTCTTCCTGCTAAAATGATCTCAGGGTGATATCCTGACTCCTGTGCTTTTTGCGCCAGGTAATAAGGATCTACACCGATACAATGCCCACCAACAAGACCGGGTTTAAATGGTAAAAAGTTCCATTTAGTACCGGCAGCCTCCAGCACGTCATGAGTGTCAATATTCAAAAGATTGAAAATTTTTGCAAGTTCGTTAACAAAGGCAATGTTGATATCACGTTGCGAATTCTCAATTACCTTAGCAGCCTCAGCAACTTTAATAGAAGGAGCGAGATGAGTACCAGCAGTAATAACTGAGGCATAGACCCCATCTATTTTTTTAGCTACTTCCGGAGTTGATCCGGAAGTTACTTTCAAAATTTTTTCAACGGTATGTTCTTTATCTCCCGGATTGATACGCTCCGGAGAGTAACCGGCATAAAAGTCCTCATTAAATTTTAAACCACTTATTTTCTCTACAATAGGAATACAATCTTCTTCCGTTGCACCGGGATAAACCGTAGATTCATATATAATAATGTCACCTTTATCAAGAACTTTCCCCACGGTTTCACTCGCTTTAAAAAGCGGAGTTAGATCTGGTCTGTGATTTTTATCTACAGGAGTAGGAACGGTAATAATATAAAAGTTACAGGCTTTTAAATCTTTTAAATCGGTTGAACAAAATAATCCTGAATCAGCATTATTATCGGTTTTTAATACAGCATTTAACAGGTCTTCCTCAACCTCCAGCGTAACATCATCTCCAGCATTAAGCTGGTCGACCCTTTTCTGATTGATATCAAATCCGGTTACACTATACTGAGTGGCAAATAATCTTGCCAGCGGTAGTCCTACATAGCCTAAGCCAATAATACCAATGCGAAAGTCTTTAGAGTTTATCATTTTTATACGTTATAATAATCTTTGTACCAGTTAATAAAAGCTTCAATTCCCTTTTTCACTGGAGTATTGGGTGAATAATTATAATCCTTAATCAAATCATCGACCTTGGCCCAGGTCCGCGCTACATCACCGGGTTGAATTGGCATTAAATTCATTTCGGCCTTTTTACCTAAATTTTCCTCGATTTCATGTATGAAGTCCAAAAGTTTTACAGAGTTATTGTTTCCAATATTGTATACTTTATAAAGTGAGTTTTTCTCTTTCCTGTTATCGGTTTCCCCCAGACAAATACGAACCACACCTTCAACAATATCGTCTACATAAGTAAAGTCACGCTCCATCTTCCCATAATTAAAGACATTGATAGGCTCATTTTTACTTATCGCTTCTGTAAAGAGGAATAAAGCCATGTCTGGTCTTCCCCACGGACCATATACTGTAAAAAAGCGTAATCCTGTAGTAGGTAAGTTGAATAAATGACTATAGGTATGTGCCATAAGCTCATTACTCTTCTTACTTGCAGCATAAAGACTGATCGGTCGATCAACATTGTCGGAGGTGGAAAAAGGAATTTCCTCATTCAATCCATATACGCTTGAACTACTGGCATAGACCAAATGCTTAACGTTGTAATGTCTTGAGCATTCCAGAATATTCAGAAAACCTACAATATTACTGTCAATATAGGTCTCAGGGTTTTCCAGACTATAGCGAACACCGGCCTGAGCAGCTAAATTACAGACCACATCAAACTTTTCTTCTTTAAAGAGATCAGGCAAGTTTTCACGATCCTCCAGGTTTAACCTAATAAACTTAAATTGCTTCCCATATACTGTACTTTCTGAGATATGATTATATGGTTCTGCTTGTTCTTTAGAAATCCCCAGTGTTTTTAATCGATTAAATTTCAGATTTGGATCGTAATAATCATTGATATTGTCCAGACCTATAACTTCGTGACCTTTGGCTAATAATAATTTTGAAGTATGAAAGCCTATAAATCCGGCTGCACCGGTAACAAGTATTTTCATGTTTTTATTTGGTTTTAAGAATACACTTTATAACAAAAGTATCAGTAAATTCTTGAAAAATAGTACGAATGTTTGATTCGATTCACTAACAAATGTTATGAATTTTATATACATAAGTAAAAAAACTTATATCAAAGAATCAATATAACCGTTGAAATTCAACTAGATGATATGAACGATCGATCTGATTTTTGGCAATTTTTTCGCTCGATGAATGCACCTCAACAGTTAAAAATTGTTAAAGTTGAAAATTTTTCAAGTGATAAATACATCGCTTTTTTAATAATAATTAGTATAAAAACGTCGGATATCTTCAATTAAAATAATGCACTTCCTCCGGTTTCGTAGGCCATTATTTGTTAAAGAAAATTTACCCAAAAAAAATATATGTTAAAATTATTTTTTTTTCATCATAATTAAACCTTTCAAACCCCTTGTAAACAGAGGCTGTTTATTGTTTTTCAGTAAGTTACACTTTATGGGTTGTTCATTTTTTTTTGATCTTCCGTAGACTATTTTTCAATTTTCGACGTACTTAAGAGTAAGCAAATCAAAACGTGCATTTCAACGATTAATATTAACACTTAATCGATTTGTAATTAAAAAGAATATATATATTTGCCGGCTCAGAATTGCTTATGAATCAATTAAATACTAATTTTATTAACCCCAAATTCTTACGAGACTATGGACAAAATCAATGCCCTAAGGAGAATGATGTTTTTATTTTTGTTTGTATCCCTTATTTACTCATGTAATAAAGATGAGTTAAAACTAGATACTGCAGTGGAAGATGATATTACTGTGGTTACCGTTTATTATGAAAAAGGTAACGATAAAGGAGCTATCATTTACACAGGAAATGGAGAGAAGAAGGTATTTAGAAATGGTAAGAAATTTCAAACTACTGAAGAAGTTGCTCCAGATCCAATAGAAGATGTTACAGAAGATTTAGAAGCTGATAACGTTGAAGTTATTCCAGATACAGAATGGGATGATGAAACTGCAATAACAGAAACTACTCCAGAAGAAACCAATCCGGATGAAACAACCCCTGAAACAAATCCAGGTGATGTAGGTGGTGAATTGAAAGCTTTCCCTACAGCATATGGTGGAGGTGCTTACGTTACAGGTGGTAGAGGTGGAAACGTATATCACGTTACCAACCTGAATGATAGTGGAACTGGAAGTTTACGATGGGCACTTGCTCAAGCCAGACCGGCTACAATCGTTTTCGATGTTGCGGGAACAATTAACTTAACTTCATTGTTGACTATTTCAGGGAATGACCTAACCATTGCAGGTCAAACAGCTCCTGAAGGAGGAATTACTATTACCTCTTCAAACCAGTCAAGGTTTAAGATGCAAAAATGTAATAATATTATCATCAGATATATTCGAGTGAGACCATTTGAATCTGGTGCTGATGCCTTCGAACTATATTCAAGTTCAGGTGTTGGAAGTAATATTATATTCGATCACATGTCAGTAAGTTACGGTGGTGATGAATGTTTTAGTATCAGAGGTAATGAGACTAAGAATATTACTATCCAACGAAGTTTGATCGCTGAAGGTAAAACTGGATCATTGTTCGGAGATACAGATTCTGAACACTATAGCTACGATAACAGTTTCTTAAATAACCTTTTCTGGAATATTTCACACAGAACTCCAAACGTAGCAAGTGACGGTAGAGTAGATGTTATCAATAACGTTGTTCAAAACTGGCAGTACAGATTAACATTTGCCGATGGTGATGTTAAGTTAAACCATATGAACAATTACTATGCAATGGGTAAGAGAACAAACTTTGGAGGTGGATCTCAAATTCAGTTGAATGCGGTTAATTCATCTAGAAATGCTCAAATATATACTGCTGGTAATATCGCTGATAAAGGTATGTTTACCGATCCAAATGCAGATAATAAAGCGCTTTGGGTGGAGTTTGAATCTGGACAGCAGACAAAATATGCTCCTGCTTCTGAATTCGTAGATACGCAGTATCCATTAATTGGAGCTCCGCTACCAGTTAAATCAGCAGAAGAGGCTTATAGAGATGTTATTACTAATGTTGGTGCCAATGCGTCATTAAATGCTAATGGTACGGTTACCTATCACACTGATGTAAATGACTCAGATTATTTAAAAGTAATGGCCGCTGGTGAAGGTGCTTATGAAGATTATAAAATGTATAGCGATGTTAGAAGCTGGTTTGGTGAGCAACGATATGCTAACTTTATTGGAAGTGTAAGCTCAACGCCGGTGAGCAGCAGACCTTCAGATTATGACTCTGATAACGATGGTATGGCAGATGCTTGGGAAGTTGCTAAATTCGGAGATTTATCAAGAGATGGTAAAGGAGATCTTGATGGAGACGGATATACTGACCTTGAAGAGTTCTTAAACTTAGTGGATCTATAATAATTATAGAGAATTCATACTAAAAAGCCCCGTTGTATTAACAACGGGGCTTTTTTTAATAACCGTATTTTTCATACCATTTACTCAAAACATAGAGTTTCCATATATTCGGTGAATGATCTGATTGACCATCAAGGTGTTCTTGAAATATTCGTTTAAACTTTTCAATATTTAAATTAGGAACTTTTTTTAAAAATTCATCGTTCAGTGCCTGTTTGAATTCAGATTTCAATTCATTTCGAATCCAATAGGCAATAGGTACTGAAAAACCCTTTTTAGGTTTGTTAAATAGTTCTCTGGGAATGTATTCCTCGAGTAAGTCTTTTAAAATACGCTTTTGATTACCTTTTTGGTACCGGAAATTAACCGGAAGTGTTCTGGCATATTCTATGACCCGGTAATCCAGAAACGGACTCCTAACTTCTACAGAGTAGGCCATACTGGCACGGTCTACCTTCACATTACTATCATTTTCTAACCATAACTTTATATTCAAATCGGCTGCTCTTTGAATGATGTGTTTAGACCAGTGTTTATAGTCTTGAAAATGCTTCATCCAATCCTGCCTTTTCTTTTTTAATAAAAAGCCTTTCCTGGAGAAGATATTTTCTATAAAGTCGTTTTCAGTTTTGGTGTTTAAGGCATTTCGTACTCTATGCGAATTTTGATTTATCAGGTTTAAAAAAAATGGTCGGGATAAAAACTTTCTTATAAAATAAGGGATATGCATAATAGGTTGGTTACGGTGTAAAGAATCAAAAT
>NZ_AYXY01000015.1:0-31195 GCF_000511935.2 Zhouia amylolytica AD3
ACGGTGTAAAGAATCGAAATGGGTATATCCTAAAAAACTTTCATCACCTCCATCCCCCGACAACGCAACAGTGATATGCTTCTTTGCCACAGAATTAAGTAGTAGAGAAGGTAAAGCCGAACTATCAGCAAAAGGCTCGTCATACACAGCTGTTAATTTTTCAACGAGTCCTAATATGTCAGAAGAATTACAGAACGTGGTCGTGTGATTTGATTTTATAATTTCAGCATATTGTTCTGCCAAAGCACTTTCATCATAGTCCGGATGATCAAATCCAATGGAAAAAGTATTGATTTTATCGGGTGAAATTTTAGACGCTATTGATGAAACCAAAGCGGAATCGATGCCACCGGATAAAAAGGACCCTATTGGCACATCAGATCTTAATCGAATTTTTACAGCATCGGTTAAGAGCTCATGAAGCTCCTCTTTTGCCTTGTTGTAACTAATGTTTCGTTGTTTAACCTTTTTTAAGTCCCAGTACTGATCAATTTGTACCGCATTGGTCTTATGATCTATGATCATAAAACATCCGGGAGGGAGTTTGTAAACGTCATTTACAATGGTATAAGGAGAAGGTATAAACATGCAGTCTAAATAAATGGAAACTGCTTCTTCATTGATCGTTTTATTCTCAAGTAATGGTTTTATCTGACTGCAAATCTCAAAATGCTCGTCATTTAAATAATAATAGAATGGTTTTACTCCTAAGCGGTCACGTGCTGAAAATGAACTGTTATTATCAGGATTATATATGCTAAAAGCAAACATCCCATTGATCTTGTCAAGTACGCCCTCTTTCCAATGGTAATAACCTATTAAAAGTACTTCAGTATCACTTTCCGTATGAAAGGTATAGCCTAGTTCTGTAAGTTCTTCTTTTAATGCCAGGTAATTGTAAATCTCTCCATTATAAACAATATGGAGCCCTTTATATTGCATGGGTTGATTAGACCTTTTATCGAGATCCAAAATGGATAGTCTTAAGTGTCCGAGGGTAAAATCGTTAATCTGTTGGATCTCCATATGATCCGGACCTCTGAAAGAGATAGATTGCAATTTCGATTTTACTTCCTCTCGACGGTAAGGAATATTTGTAAAATATATACCACACATATATAATGTATTCTTTATAACAAAAAAATAATAATATTTAGTAGTGTACAATTATTGTATGTGATTCTCTATCAAAAGCTTAAAAATATGGTTGTAAAGAGAGGAACTTTTTATACCTCAAATAAAACAGCCATTAACCGAGCATTTTTCCATCTTCAACGATTTAAGTACTTCATATATTCCGTCTTCCTAAACTTTTTATAATTTTATGTCACGATACCACGTATTGAATTGATTAATAGCAGAGAATTGATTGAATAGAGAGGGTATTAGTTATTTCGATTAAATTAAGTCAGAACACACTTTTGATTATCCAACCCCTGTGTGTCTGATTTTTCCTTACCCTTTTTATATCCTTAATAATTGATTAATAGCAAGCCCAGGTTTTGCATACTTAACTGTCTGCATATGGTTTTAATCATTTAAGGATATTATGACAGTTATTACCAAATCGAGAATATGGTTGTCGTCGCCTCATATGAGTGGACGGGAACAACTTTATGTAGACGAAGCATTTAAGACTAATTGGATAGCTCCGTTAGGACCTAATGTAACTGCTTTTGAAGAACGCTTAGAGCAGCATCTGAATGATGAAGTTTTTGTTGCTGCCTTGAGTTCAGGTACTGCAGCTATACATTTAGGTTTAGAATTATTAGGAGTGTCTAAAGGCGACGAAGTGCTTTGTCAGTCCTTTACTTTTACGGCATCTGCAAATCCCATTACTTATTTAGGAGCAACCCCGGTTTTTATAGATAGTGAACCGGAAACATGGAATATTAATCCTGAATTATTAGAAAAGGCGATAAGGTCAAGGTTAGATGCCGGGGTAAAACCCAAAGCTATCATAGCCGTACATCTCTATGGAATGCCATACCAGGTGGCAGAAATTAAGGCCATTTCTGAAAAGTATCAAATTCCCGTTTTGGAAGATAGTGCAGAGGCACTAGGAAGTATGTATCACAATAGTCAATGTGGAACACTGGGTGATCTTGCTATTTTGTCCTTTAATGGCAATAAAATAATTACAACCTCCGGAGGGGGCGCCCTGATATGTCGTTCAACAGAACAAAAGCAACGAGCCGTGCATCTGGCTACACAAGCCCGCGATAATGCTCCTCATTATCAACATTCCGTAATCGGATACAATTATAGGTTAAGCAATGTATTGGCTGGTATTGGAAGAGGACAAATGGAAGTACTGGATAAAAGAATTTATGCCAGAAGAGCTAACCACGCTTTCTACAAAGCTCAGTTAAATGAAATCGATGAACTAGAATTTCTACCCGAGCCTGAAGGCGTATATTCAAACAGGTGGCTAACTGCGATATTGACACCTTCGTATGAGATTAGAGAAAAAATTCGCTTAGCACTGGAGGAAGAAAATATAGACTCCCGTCCGCTATGGAAACCTTTGCATTTACAACCAGTTTTCAAGGATCACATGTCATTTGACAATGGTTGTTCGGAAGATCTATTCAACCGGGGATTATGCTTGCCAAGTGGATCAGACCTCACTCAAGAAAATCTTTACCACATCACTCAAGTTATTAAATCTATATAATGAAACTTAAAAATTACGTACTCTATAATTCACAAAGATATGCCTCTCAATGGCTGGTTTTAGCTATTGATTTAACCATAGTTGTTGTGTCTTTTATGATGGCTTATTTAGTTAGATTTAACTTAACACTGAACTTTGACACCACCTCGTTTTTAAAACAGCTACCCATCGTATTTCTAATTACCCTAGTCAGTTTCCTTATAGCTAAATCACATAAAGGTGTGATTAGGCATACCGGTTTTAGAGATATCATTAATGTGTTTATTGCTATAGGTATTTACTTTTCAATCACGGTTTCTTTTGTTTTGTTGAATAGAGAAACTGATATGGTAGCCGGATTTACCATTCCATTATCTATCATCATCATACATTCTTTATTGAGTTTCGTAGCGATGAGCTCCAGCAGAGTACTCTTTAAAATGACCTATAAATACTTGTCATGCCGAGCCCAATATGGTAAAAATATTGTAATCTATGGTTCTGGTGATGCGGGTATTATAACCTTTAATGCCTTAATATCGAATCCAAGTGAAAAGGTAAATATTATCGGTTTTATCGATGATGACGAAACTAAGGCAGGAAAATCCATTAATGGCGTTCCAATTTTTGAGCGTAGAAAATTAAATCCCGAATTCGTTGAGAATAATAAGATATCTGAAGTAATTGTATCGATTCAAAAATTACCGGTTAAAGAGTTCAGAGTATTGGTAAATGATTTAATAGACCTTTCCCTGGAAGTTAAGGTGGTACCTCCATTTGAAAATTGGATTAATGGTGAACTGAATCCAAATCAAATAAAACAAGTACAAATAGAAGATTTACTCGACAGAGATCCTATCGATATAAAAAATCCTGTCATAGAGAATGAGCTTGATGGAGAAGTAGTATTGGTTACCGGTGCTGCAGGATCTATCGGAAGTGAATTATCAAGACAAATTGCAAACTACAATTACAAGCAGCTAATCATGATCGATCAGGCAGAATCGGCCTTGTACGATCTGCAACAGGAGTTGGTTCAGTTGAAAGTTGAAAATATAATTCCAATTGTAGCGGATATCAGAGATAAGACTCGTATGGATTATATCTTTAATAAATACCGTCCTACAATGATCTTTCATGCAGCAGCCTATAAACATGTCCCTTTAATGGAATCAAATCCCTATGAGGCTATTAAAATTAATATGGGAGGGACTAAAACAATTGCTGATGCGGCATCGTATTACAAAGCGAAAAAATTCGTGTTCGTTTCCACAGATAAAGCTGTTAACCCTACCAACGTAATGGGAGCAACCAAAAGGGCCGCAGAAATGTATATCAGCTGTATGCAATACGAAAGTAATACGAAATTCATCATTACAAGATTTGGAAATGTACTGGGATCTAACGGCTCTGTAATTCCATTGTTTAAAAAGCAAATTGAAAAAGGAGGTCCGTTGACCGTTACGCACAAAGAGGTTACACGTTATTTTATGACTATTCCTGAGGCATCTCAATTGGTGCTGGAAGCCGGAGCAATGGGAAAAGGAGGAGAGATCTTTATTTTCGATATGGGAGAATCTGTTAAAATATACGATCTGGCCCTTAATATGATACGTTTATCAGGCCTGAATTATCCAACTGATATAGATATTGATATAACAGGTTTGAGACCTGGTGAAAAGTTATATGAAGAACTATTAGCCAATGGTGAAAACACATTGCCTACGTATCACGACAAAATTAAAATAAGTAAAACAAGACCTGTAGATTATAGAAGAATCAAACCTATTATTGAAGAAATATGTATTGCCAATTTCTTTCAGAATAATAACATCGTACTAAAGATGAAAGAACTGATTCCAGAGTACATTTCAAACAATTCGCACTTCGAAAAATACGATAAAAAACAGGAAAAACTTACCGATAATCGAAAAAAAGTACTTACATCGAATTTCTTTGAAAGGGTGAATGAATAATCCTTAAATTGAAGAAAATCAGGTAAAAACATTACTAATGAATCTAAGATTTAGCACCTTTAAAAAGGTATGTTATACAGTACTGTTGAGTTTATTTTTTACAGCATGTGCCTCAAGAGAAGACGTTGTTTATATGCAAAATGCTAAGAAATTTGAAACCGTAGTTAATACAGATACTTTTGAACCTAAACTGAAAGTTGATGATATATTAAGTATATATGTTTCAGCATCAGACCCTGAATCAGTTAAGCCCTTTAATCTGATTAAAGGAATTACCAATACAGGAAATCCACAAGAGTTGGATTATCTGATTGATAAGGAAGGAAATATTGATTTTCCTGTCCTTGGCAAAGTGGAGTTGGTTGGACTCACTACAGAACAAGCCAAGCAAAAAATTCGGGAGATTTTGCAAAAGGACTATTTGAAGGATCCTATAATTAATTTGCGAATCAAAAATTTTAGGGTTACCATTTTAGGTGAGGTCAATAAACCCGGTACTTATACGGTAGAGAGCGAACGCGTAACCATTTTTGAAGCGCTTGGATTAGCAGGAGATCTCAAGATAAAAGGAAAAAGAGATAATGTATTGGTCATTAGAGACTTTAATGGAACAAAAACTTATACCCGGGTAGATTTAACTTCAAAAGCCTTAATCAACTCTCCTGTTTATTATTTAACGCAGAATGATGTGGTATATGTGGAACCAAATAAATCTGCAATTACTTCCGCTTCACTCGATAACAGAGTTACTATTGCTGTATCCATTTTATCGATGTTAGTAACCTCAGCAGTCGTAATTATAACTAATAGTAATTAGGAGGAATTATGCAATTAAACGGGCATATAATGAAAGTGAATAAAAAGACGGACAACAATAATATTAGAGAGTATCTTCTAAAATATGGTAAGCATTGGAAATGGTTTGTGTTATCTGTTTCCACGATAGTAGTTTTAGGCTATTTTTACATTAGATATACCATTCCTGAATATGCCTCCAATGCATCCGTAATGATTTTGGAAGATAAATCCAGTTCATCTGAAAATGCTATTTTTCAGGATTTAGGAGTGTTTGCTAGCAACTCAAGAAAAGTTCAGGACGAGATTGAAGTGCTAACCTCCAGGTCTGCTTTTATAGAAACCGCAAGACGATTAAACCTTAATATTCAATATTTCAACAAAGGAAGAATCATTGAACCTCAAATTTATCCGAATATACCAATCAGTGTTAATTTCTTTTCAACGGACTCCATCATTTATAAATCGAGATTATCCGCAAATCTTAAAATTATATCAAACAATAGGTTTTCATTTAACGAGAATTCCGGTTTGGAAGAAGAAACCGTTCCTAAGAACTATTCTTTTGGAGAAAAGTTTACCACCTCCCTTGGTGAGGTTATTATTACTCCTTCACCCGATTATATTTCTAATTATATCGGGAAGACTATCAAAATGGAAATAAAACCACTTGATCAAGTGGCACAGGGTCTGAAAACAAAAGTGATGGCTATACCCACTGAAGATAATTCTAATGTTGTCGATATAGCAATCAATAGTGAAAATAGACAACAAGGAAATGACATCTTAAATACACTGATAGAGGTCTATAAACAAAATATAGTAGACGAAAAAACGCTGGTGTCCAAGAATACAACTGATTTCCTGAATGATCGAATTAATCTGATCGCAGCCGATCTGGCTGATGTAGATAATGTAGCAGAACGTTTTAAAACAGGAAACAGGCTAACCAATATTGCAGCTGATGCAGATATTTACCTTGAATCAGGTTCGGCCAACGAACAAAGAATGGTGGAGACCGGAACAGAATTAAGCATGGTTAACTTTATGAAGGAATCATTGGATACCCAAAAGTCCTTCGAATCAATTCCGTCTAATATGGGATTGTCTGATGAGGGGATCACAGAAATCACCTCTAAATACAATAACCTTGTTTTAGAGCGTCAACGCCTGCTTAAAAGCTCTAATGAAAAGAATCCGGTAGTTGTCAATCTTGACCAGCAACTGGAAGGGCTAAAACAATCAATGAGCCAGAGTTTAGACAATTTAAGTAATACCTTAAAAATTAAATATAACGATCTGCAGGATCGGGCCTCCCGAATTAACTCAAGAATTTATTCGGTACCCGGTCAGGAAAGGAAACTAAGAGATATTCAGCGGCAGCAGCAAATAAAGGAATCACTTTATCTTTACTTACTGGAAAAACGCGAAGAATCTGAAATAGCTACAGCATCAGTATCACCAAACCTTAAAATAATTGATAAGGCTTATGTGGTAAGCAATACTCCCGTAACGCCCAAAAAGAAATTCGTCTATCTGGCAGCTATCATCATAGGAATGTTTATTCCGTTTTCAATCCTTTATGCTCAGGATCTGTTCAATAATAAAATTTATAATAAAGAAGATTTACAAAAACTGTTTCCTGATATTCCTGTTCTTGGCGAATTACCCAAGATCGATGATAAAAAGGAAAAAGCTATTAAGATCAATGACAGATCTATATTAGCAGAGTCATTCAGATTGATCCGTACCAATCTGGATCACGTAATGAAAAAGCAAAAAAATAAAAGAAACAATAATGTGGTTTTTATAACCTCAACGATTAATGGAGAAGGAAAATCTTTTGTAGCATACAACCTGGCACTGACATTGGCATACTCGAATAAAAAAACCTTAATAATAGGAGGTGATATCCGTAATCCGGGTTTAAACTTGTTTTTAAATGGGATCCCAACCAATGTCGGATTGACAGAGTATTTACAAAAAGCAGAAATTGAGGTGGAGGAAATTATTAATCCTATTTACAATGATATACCTTTAGATATCATCCTCTCCGGTAAAATTCCACCAAATCCGGCCGAATTATTGATGAGTGACCGTTTAGGGTATCTATTTGATGCGGTAACAGATATTTATGATTACATTATAGTAGATACCGCTCCTTCAATGTTAGTAACAGACACGCTTTTAATCAGTAAATATGCCGGACATACAATCTATTTAACCAGGGCAGAATATACCGATAAACGTATGCTCGATTATCCAAGGGAACTTTTCGACGATCATAAGTTAAATGGAATGGTTATGGTGGTCAATGATGTAGATACTTCAAACTTTAGCTATGGAGGCCGTTATGGATATGGTTATTACGGAACAAACAGGAAAGCGAAAAAAGTTAAGAAAAAGCGTTTTGAAAAGGTGAAAATTTAAAATTCATTGTGTTTTCAAAAAGATTAATAAATCGGGTGGGATACTTCTCAAGGAGCCATCTTTTAGTTATTGCTTCTTGATGTGGCGGTGAGTTTAATCACTAATTAATTCAAACCTTCCGGAGTTTAAGTTATTAAAAATGCGTTTTTAAACATACAGCTTTTCGTTGGTAGGAAGAATCATAAGAGAGCTTCTGACGATTAAATAATTTTCTACAATACTCCAAAAGAAACGGTAGCATTTGTCCGTTTTTGCACTTTTTTGCCGCTTTATATAGATGGATACAATAGCATTCAAATTGTTTATTGAACTTGAAATTTCACCCGTTTTAAGTCAAAATTACCTATGGTTTAATGGGTAGTTACGGCATAGTTCAAGTATGGATAAAGCATGGATAAAGTATGAACACATGTATTTTTGTATAAAGTAATACAATTTGTTTTCATTAGAGCTATAAAAATTTTTTCAAGAACTGGGATTAAAGTATTTAAAGAAGATGATTATAGTCATTTACAGGATTTCTTTGATCAATTCCTCTAACCTGGGTAATATTTCAATTTCAAACCAGGGATTCTTTTTAAGCCAAAATCTATTCCTTGGAGAAGGATGGGGAATAGGCAGATAGCTTGGTAAATATTGTTCATAATTCTTAACTGTTTCTGTCAGGGTTTTTCTAACATTCCTTTGTAAATAATACTTTTGAGCGTATTGACCTATCAAAATGGTTAGTTGTACTTCGGGCATATTTGAATTGAGCTGTGAATGCCATAAAGGAGCGCATTCAGGACGTGGGGGTAAATCACCAGATTTACCTTTACCAGGATAACAAAACCCCATTGGAATTAAGGCAAAATTTTTAGGGTCATAAAATTGTTGCTCATCAACACCCAACCACGATCGCAATAAACGTCCGCTTGGATCGTTCCACGGGATGCCGGTTTTGTGAACTGATGTTCCCGGAGCCTGTCCGATAATTCTAACTTTTGAATGTTTGTGGGCAGAAACAATAGGGTTGGGAGCAAAGGGTAAATGGTTTTTACAAAGGGTACAGGCTTGTATTTCCGAAAGCAGCTTTTTCATGGATATAGTGTTCCATAATTTGGTTAGAATAGTGGTGTGGATGAATTTTTACGATGGAAACTAATCTTGTAATAAAACATCTGCGCCATTTTCTCGGCTCTCCATTTTGCTTCCTCGGCTTTATCTCCTTTAAAAAAAGAGTCTACCGTGTTTCGAAATATCGTCAGCCATGTTTCAAAATGTTGCTTTTCAACAGGTAGATTTGCATGAGGCATAAAGGGACTTCCCCGATACGTATGATGATCTAAAAGAACAGTTTCCCAGAAACGATACATTTTTTCTAAATGTATGTTCCAGTTATCTTGAATAATGCCATTAAAAATAGGGGAGAGTAGCTTGTCTTTTTTTATTTCATCATAAAAGCTATCTACCAGTAGTTTAATATCATCCAGGTTTGTAATATCACTATTCATTTTACCGATTACTTTTACTGTTTTAAAAAAGCGATTCCTTTATCAAGGTCTTTGGCTAATTCAGTAATAGAGGTTGTTTCTAACATTTCCCTCAATTCTTCACGAATATTTAAAAACTTAAAGTGCACCGGACAAGGATGTTCTTCGTTACACTCTTTTAATCCCAAACCGCATCCCTTGTATATGTTATCGCCATCAATGGCTTTAACAATCTGGTAAAGCTTGATATCATGAGAACCACTACGCAGCATCTCAAATCCGCCAAGAGGTCCCTTCACAGAATGAACAATCTGGCTTTTTACTAATTGTTGCATTATTTTGGCAGTAAAGGCCTCGGGTGAATCGATAGCTTTTGCTATTTCTCTAATGTTAACCCGACGTTGATTTAGTGATTGCTCAGCTATATATAGGGTTGCTCTTATACCATATTCACAGGCTTTTGAAAACATATTGATTCGATTTGATAACAAATATATAATAAAAAAGATTTTTTTGTCTTAAATAAAGAAATAAAAAAAGCCGCAATAAGCGGCTTTATCCATGTTCTTCTTTTTCTCTAATGAACAATTCCTAAAATACCTAATATTGTGGTAATAACCACCATGCCTAATACGGCCAATAAAAGGAATACAATGATTTTAAGAAAACCATTAAGAACTGCGTTTTGATGTACAATTTGCCCCATAAGATATTTATTTAAAGTTAATCTTCGATCTTAATTTTAAACAGACTTGGGGCGATTGTCGATCTCTAAATTACGAAAAATCAGTGTATTAACCAATTTTTATAGGCTAATTCCGATTAAATGCTATAAAAAAGATTGTTAATATCTCAAAATCTATAATGCGCTGATAATGTCGTGTTTAGTTATAATACGGTATTTTCCATTGCCTGCATTAATAAGCACCGCCTTGTTCTTTTTGTTAATAAGTTTAGAGATATTTTCAATAGACGTGTATTCATTTACAACAGGATAAGGTGCTTGCATAAAGTCTTTTATGGGCTTATCCACCACATTTTTATCATCCATCCAGGCTTTAAAAAGATCAGATTCATCTATGGAGCCCACAAAACCTTCACTATCGACAATTGGTAGCTGGGAGATGTCATACTTCTTCATGCGTTCTACAGCATGCATGACGAGCTCTTCAGTTTTAACTGTAATTAGTTCTCCTTCTTCTTGCCTGCTAACGAGATCTGCAGCCGTTTTGATATCAGATTCCAGAAATCCTCGATCTCTCATCCAATCATCATTAAACATTTTGGCTACATACCTGCTTCCATGATCATGGAAAAGCACCACTACAATATCATCCTTTTTAAAGTGTTCTTTTAGTTGTAATAGCCCTTTAACTGCTGCTCCTGCAGAATTACCGGCAAAAATACCTTCTTGTCTGGCTAATTTTCTCGTGTAAATAGCGGCATCTTTATCCGTAACCTTTGTAAACCCATCTATTACACTAAAATCTACATTCTTAGGTAAAATATCTTCTCCAATACCTTCAGTGATATAAGGGTAAATTTCATTTTCATCAAATACTCCTGTTTCATGATACTTTTTGAAAACCGAACCATAGGTGTCTATTCCCCATACCTTAATACGAGGATTCTTTTCTTTTAAAAATCTTCCTACTCCGGATATAGTACCACCGGTTCCAACACCCACTACAAAATGAGTTATTTTACCATCCGTTTGTTCCCATATTTCCGGACCGGTCTGTTCATAATGGGCAGCTGTGTTGGCAAGATTGTCATATTGGTTTACATACCAAGAATTCGGGGTCTCCTCAGCAAGTCTTTTTGAAACTGAATAATACGAACGTGGGTCCTGAGGCTCAACGTTTGTGGGACACACAACAACTTCGGCTCCTACGGCCCTAAGGATATCTATTTTTTCTTTTGACTGTTTATCATTGATAACGCAAACCAATCGGTATCCTTTAACAATGGCTCCTAGGGCTAATCCCATACCCGTATTCCCAGACGTTCCTTCAATGATGGTACCTCCCGGTTTCAAAAGCCCGGAAGTCTCCGCATCCTCGATCATTTTAATGGCCATTCGATCTTTTACGGAGTTACCTGGGTTGAAACTTTCCACTTTTGCCAGGACCAGGGCCTCTATTTCATTGGTGAGTTCGTTTAACCTAACCAAAGGCGTATTGCCTATGGTTTCTAAAATGTTATGTGCGTAGTTCATTAGTTTGTAGTGTTTCAGATAAAGATATACTAATAAAAATAAAGCTATACGGATGGTCGTATTTCCCTTGTGTTACCTTAAAGGATTATAAGTATTAATTGCTTATTTTTGCCTGATAAATATATTTACAATGAAGTTAGACAAAATTCCACAAATAAAACATACTGATGCTGGTAACTTTTTCCTTTTGGCAGGCCCATGTGCCATAGAAGGTGAAGACATGGCATTAAGGATTGCTGAACGTGTAGTAGAAATAACGGATAAACTGAATATACCTTATGTCTTTAAAGGAAGTTTCAAGAAGGCAAATAGAAGCCGTATTGATTCTTTTACAGGTATTGGTGATGAAAAGGCCTTAAAAATATTAAGAAAAGTATCTGAGACCTTTAATGTACCAACAGTAACAGATATTCATGAGGTAACAGATGCTGAAAAGGCTGCTGAATATGTTGATATTCTGCAGATACCAGCCTTTTTGGTAAGACAAACAGACCTTGTAGTAGCAGCGGCCAACACCGGTAAAACAGTGAATCTTAAAAAAGGACAGTTTATGAGTCCTGAAAGCATGAAACATGCCGTTAAAAAGGTAATTGATTCTGGTAATGAGCAGGCTATGATCACTGATAGAGGAACGATGTTTGGGTATCAGGATATGATTGTTGATTTCAGAGGGGTACCTACGATGAAAGAATATGCTCCGGTTGTTTTGGATGTGACCCATTCGCTACAACAACCCAATCAAACCAGTGGTGTTACAGGAGGGCGACCAGATATGATTGAAACCATTGCCAGAGCGGGTGTAGCAACTGGTGTCGATGGACTATTTATGGAAACGCATTTTGATCCGGCTAATGCAAAAAGTGATGGAGCTAATATGCTTCACCTTGATTATCTGGAAGGACTATTAACCAATTTGGTAGCCATAAGAAAAACTATCAATTCGTTATAAACTGTCTCTTAGTTTTTTGGGACTGATACCATGAAATCTTTTAAATGCAGCACTAAAATGTGTTGCATTTTTGTATCCAATGGTTTCTGATATTTCATAAATCGGGACTTCAGTTCCCTCCAGTAGCTCTTTCGCTTTTTGCATTTTCACTTTTAAAGCATAAGCACCAACAGAAGTTCCGAAAACTCGCTTAAACTCTTTTTTAAGAATATATTCATTCAATCCAACCTCTTTACAAAGACTTTTGATCGATAAGTTCTCATTCATTCGTTCGCGGAGAATTTGAGTAATCGAATATAGTTTTTTAATAGTACAGGAGGTATTTACTTTTACTCCAATGTTTTTCCTGGTTTTATAATTATCGATCTGGATCGCAATAAGCTCCAGGATCTTAGACTCAAGGAAGATCTTATAGGATATTCCTTTGTAAGCCCTTTTTGTAATATCGCTTATAATGCTATAGAGTTCATTGGTCATAGGGATGATGACATGGCCATCAGGATCTCCAATACGCTTAAAGAAGGTGTCGTTGTTGAGGTCGTGTTTTAATAGAAATTCATCCGATAGTTTGATATTTACCTCATGATGAATTTTACCACCAGATACTTTGATGTCGCCTTTAAAGTTTGTAAAATTTAATAAGTAGGAGTCCTGGTCTGCATAAATGTATTCATTGCCATTCCTGCTATTGGTTAGAATAGTCTCTCCTTTGATAAGAAAAGACAGATGTTTCCCTTCATAATCATTGTTCATGCTAAGAATAAGGTCATTTTCCAAGCTAAGTTTTTTTATAGAGATATAAATATCCTCAAAGGTATATACCTCAATAGTACCTCTACCTAATTCAGGTAAGATTTTATATTGCTTCTTTGTGATCCATTCTGAAACACTTGAACCAGTTTCTATCCCAATCAATTCGTGGATTGGAATCAAACAACTCAAGGTGTTTTTTGTTTTACGTCTTTTTTCCTCCATAAATCGTCACTAAGACCTTATGCACTTCTATTATTTTTGCTTCAAATTTATTTAGACTAATTATAAATAAAAAATTTATGAAAGGAATTTTTACTATTTGTGCGAGTTTATGTCTGATAATGAGCGCATTTGCACAAAGCAGTGTTGTAAGAGGTAAAGTGGTAACTTCAGACGGTGTACCGATACCATATGCCAATGTGTGGCTAGATCAAACCTCAAAGGGTGGCATAACCAATCAGGATGGAGTATTTGAAATTAAGAATATTGATAAGGGTATCTATACGCTGATGATTACCAGTGTGGGATATCAGAAATATCAAAAACAAATTAGATTTTCCAGGGAAATAGTATCCCTTCCCGCAATTGTATTAACGGAAACAACTGAATCTTTAGACGAGGTAATCGTGAATGGAAATGGTAAAAGTGATTTTATCGTAAAGAAACCTTCTTCATCCTTAAGACTCACTACAGAGACTATAAAACTTCCTCAAAATATTCAAATAGTTAGTGATGAGGTGCTTAAAAATCAAAACATTACCAATATGATGGAGAGTGTTACCCGAAATGTTAGTGGTGCAATGATGATTGAACATTGGGGACATTTTGCAAGAATAAATATGCGAGGATTTAATTTGCCGGCTTTCAGAAATGGAATGAATGTACAGATGCCCTGGGGGCCATTATCACAGGATATGAGTATGGTTGAACAAATTGAATTTGTAAAAGGTCCTGCTGGTTTTATGCTATCTGCCGGTGAGCCGGGAGGGTTTTACAATGTCGTAACTAAAAAACCAACCGATCAACAAATTAATGAGTTGACTTTTACCGCAGGAAGCTTTGATAACTACCGGGTGACTTTCGATTCAGGAGGTAAATTAACTTCAAATGGAAAATTAAAATATCGTTTTAATGCCATGGTTGAAGATGGGGAATCGCATATTAAATACGACGAGAGCAGTCGTTACAGTTTAGTGCCTGCAATTACCTATGAGATTTCAGATAATACGACCTTTACTAATGAATTTACTTATCAGAATGCCGATATGATCGTAGGATCAGCATATGTTTTTGCTCCGACTGAGCCTGGCTTTGAGGCGGTAGACAGAAACTTTTCATCAATTGATGAAGGAGCTCCTGTATCGAATATCGAAGAGTATAGTTTGACCTCAAATTTCACCCATAAGTTTAATGACCAATGGAATGTAAATGCCCAATATATGTACATGAGATACAATGCCGAAGGAGCAAGTTTTTGGCCCCGGAGCGTTGCTGAAAATGGAGATATGATCAGGGGAGTAAGTATATGGGACGCTCTAAGTACAAATCAATTAGCCCAGGTGTATTTGAATGGAGAATTCTATACCGGAGGTATAAAGCATAAAGTAATGGGGGGATATGATTATAGAGATTTAAAGTACTATGCCGACTGGGGTCAAGGCGCTGCTATCGACGAAACACCTTTCAATATTTATAATCCTGAATACGGGAATGCAGTTTGGCCAGATTTCGACAGATCTGAGTCAGTTAAAGTTCGTGGAGAAGGAAATTTACAAGGAACCAAGTACAACGCCTTTTATGTACAAGATGAAATATGGATGTTGGATGATCAATTAAGAGTAACCCTTGCCTGTCGATATACGGATGCCGAGATCTTTGCCTATGGAGACTCCAGCAATGAGTCTAAATTCACACCCCGCGTAGGATTAAGTTTCGATATCCTTCCAACACTTACAGTCTATGGATTATATGACCAATCGTTTACGCCTAATTATGGTATAAGCCGAACCAATCAAAAGTTTGATCCGGTAGAGGCAACCGATATTGAGGGTGGAATTAAGAAGTCATTTTTCGATGGACGATTGACTACGGGATTAACGACTTATCGGATTACCAAAAACAACATTTTAGCAACCGATCCGGAAGATGTGAACTTCTCTGTTCAGGTAGGACAAGTAACTTCACAAGGTTTAGAATTTGATCTGCAAGGCGAAATTACGCCGGAGTTAAACGTGGTTTTAAATTATGCCAATACCAAGGTAGAAGTAACTGAAGGGAATGAATATTACCTGGTCGGTACGCGTTTGGCGGGACATGCTAAGCACATCACTAATGGGTGGTTCAATTATAACTTTAATAACGACAGTGCTTTGAAAGGCTTTGGTTTATCGTTGGGATATCAGTATCAAATAGACAGATCTTCCTGGGCATGGAGTGCAGGTAATGAAGCCATATTACCGGACTACTTTAGATTAGATGGAGGATTGAGTTGGAATAACGACCATTTGAGGGTCAATCTGAACATTAACAACATTCTGGATGATTATCTCTATTCTGGTTCTGCTTACAGTAGCTATGTGTATTGGCAAAGTGAACCGGGTATTAACGGTAGACTTACCCTGGCTTATAAATTCTAATCTATTAAATTTTTAAAAAATGAAGAAGAATATACTCTTAGTATTAATGCTTTTTTTAGCTACAAATACATTTGCACATTACTTATGGATTGAAACCAATCCGGTAGGTAAGGAGCATGAAAAACATGAGATTAAAGTTCGATTTGGAGAATATACTTATGGTGTAATAGAACAAGTAAATGGGGAAGCATTTCAAGGAGTTAATGATTTTCAGCTTTGGCTAATTGCACCGGACGGATCCAAAACTACTTTAACGGTTAATCCTGAAAAAGATCATTACACTACCTCTTTTGTTCCCACTCAAAAGGGGACTTATACCATCGCACTCGATAACAAAAGCATGAAAGTTCTGGATTATACAGCCTATGACTTCGGAATTTTTAAACCTCAATACCATGCAAAAGCAAGGGTAGTGGTTGGTAATGCAATTGATAAAACAAAAGAAACGAATCCGGAGGGTATTGAAATTATTGATTTAAGTGACGATAAGCCGGGGAAAGATCAACAGGTAACCTTAAAAGTTCAATTTAAAGGCAAACCATTAGCAAAGAATGAGATTGTTATTTATGTGGCAGATCTATGGAGTAAAACTTTAGAAACAGACGAAAACGGACAAGTGTCATTGAAGTTACCATGGCAAACCATGTATACAGTTGAGGTAACTTACAATGAACAAGTGCCGGGCAGTTTTAATAATACCGCTTATGAATTTATCTGGCATTGCGCAACCTACTGCATCCCATTGTAGGCCTTGTTTAATTGTTTGAGTTAATAGTTAGTTAGTTGTTAGACCCCGGATTTTGTTCCGGGGTTTTAACCATTGAATTTAAAAAGTTTGAAAAGTGGTAAGTATTACAATGACGATTATAGCATTAGGATTCTTTTGTTTATACAATACGTCAAGTCGCGCAATTATAAATAAAGAATCGAATTTTAATAAATGGATTCAATTCATTCCATTACCTGGTGAGTATTTAGGCGTCGGACTACTAATACTCGCCTATCTGCTTTTTTGTGTTGTCTATGGCATTGGAGGAGGAATTTTATTGGCTACAGTAACTCTAATGACAATTGGGAGTCTTGTAGTATTACTTCATCCCTTACAACACTTTAAATGGAGACATTTATTTATTGTATTTATTATCTCATTAGTCTTAGAAACTTTCATTTTTTGATATGCCGGCAAATAAAAAATATTTAACAAGTTCTGCATTACACCGAATCTTAAAAATAAGTGCAGGATTGATAGGGGGGTATGTAATCACTATAGCAGCACACTTATTTCTCTCATTATGGTTTGATAAAAATATAATCATGATAACGATGA
Organism: Zhouia amylolytica AD3; assembly: GCF_000511935.2. Classification (NCBI taxonomy): domain Bacteria; kingdom Pseudomonadati; phylum Bacteroidota; class Flavobacteriia; order Flavobacteriales; family Flavobacteriaceae; genus Zhouia; species Zhouia amylolytica. Next base: position 17,213 of record NZ_AYXY01000015.1, read on the forward strand.
GTTTTAGTGGTTTTATTCTATGGGCGCTATTGCTTTTGTTAGCTTTCCTATTTCGAAATGGATGGAATGCCTGGGGCATTTACCTTTTAATAGCACTTTTCTTATTAATACCTTTTTATTGGTTCAACTTCTAATTCTTTACTATGGATAAACGATTATATAATATTTTCTTTCATACCCATACTATTAGTGGCATTTTTATAAGTGCCATTTTATACGTCATCTTCTTTACCGGATCGTTCTCATTTTTCAGGGATGAAATTATCAATTGGGAGCGTAATGAATCTGTTGACGAAAACTTTGTTGCTTCTATTGATTTTGATAAGGCATTAGATACTCTCAAAAATACATACGATTTATACAACAGGGATATAACCATTAATTGGCCACATGCGGAGAGGCGCATTAACTTTAATCTTACGGGCTCTAAAGACAGTCTTTCTTCAGCATCAGATAGGACACCTTCTTTCTTTTATTTCGATCCTGAAACTTCTCAACAAACCACTTATGTTGAATCTTATTCCCTCGGGGAATTTTTATATCGCTTGCATTTTTTAGCTCAGATTCCCTATCCTTATGGATACTATCTATCGGGTTTTGTCGCCTTTTTTTTCCTGTTTGCCATTATTACCGGAATATTGGTTCACTGGAAAAAAATCATTCCTAATTTCTACATTTTTCGACCCAAGGCCAAACTAAAGGCCTTATTTACCGATGCCCATACTGCCTTGGGGGTTATAGGATTACCATTTCAGTTTATCTATGCTGTAACGGGTGCTTTTTTTATGATTAAACTCTTATTGGTTGCACCAGGCTTGATTACTTTGTATGATAACGATCAAGAAAAATTGTATCAAGAACTTGGCTTTGCTCCAACACCACATGACCCGCATCATAAACGACTGGATAAGGATTTCAGGATTAATGAGTACGTGTTAGATGCCCAAAATACCTGGGAAAACTTTAGGGTAACCAAGATCTTTTTAAATAATTATGGAGATACTAATATGCATATAATTATAGAAGGGGTAACGGATTATAGAGCTAAGATGAATGGTGCCGGAAAGCTTGTTTACAATGTATCACAACAAAAGGTAGTAGCTCAAAAGAATCCTTATATCGAATCAACCTATATCGATGCCGTTAGAAATTTGATGTATCGATTACATTTTGGCGATTATGGAGGAATGGGATTAAAGGTCATTTCGTTCGTTTTAGGATTAATTGGTTGTTTTGTAATTATTTCAGGGATACTTATTTGGCAGATTGCCCGTGATAAGAGACACCTTGAAAAGTCTAAAAGGATATTTAATAACAGTTTATTCAATGTGTATATGGCCATATGCATGTCAATATATCCAATAACCGCATTCACATTTATAGCCGTTAAAATGAATGGAAACGCTTCGCAGGGATTTATATATAAATGTTTTTTTCTAAGCTGGTTGGCACTCAGTGTCTTATATTATTTGAAGGGGGATTATAAGTTTATGTGTAGGAATAGCTTATTGTTAGGCAGTGTGTTTGGATTCACAATTCCGATAGTGAATGGTATTGTTACGGGAAATTGGTTCTGGATAACTTTTAGAAAAGGTTTTCTGGATATTATGTTTATTGATGTGTTTTGGCTTATTACAAGTATCCTGGTCTTTTTAGTGTGGATTAAAATGAGGTTAAAAATCAACAGCATGTCAGAAATAAAGATTTAAATATCGCAATTTTCTGACATAAATTGTATATTGGGATGTTCAATCATAAAAACATAGAAGGAAAATTATGAAACTAACATCTTATTTTTTAGCTGTTTGCACGGTTTTTATAATGATTTCATGCCAACAACAGCAGCAAGCTGAAGATTCCGGACAACAAATGGGATCTTTATTCATTTCAAAAGAAAAGCCACAACCGGGAGATTCCCTAAACCTTAGGTATAGTTCGGACGAAGAAGTTTCAGATGCTTACTATTCCTATGCAGTACACGATACTTATTATCCGGTGGACATCGATTTTGAAAAGAAGGAGGGTGCTTGGGAAAGTACAATTAAGGTTCCTGATTCTGCTACTGCTTTAATCTTTAACATTAAGGCAGGTGATGAGGTTGACGATAATGATAAGAAGGGATTTGTTACTTATCTGTATTCATCCGAAGGAGCTTTAGTTCCCGGGTCAATGGCTAGTGCCGGGGCATATTATATGAGATATGGTAGCCGATTGAATTTGGATATTGAAAACGATTCAATTATTTCGTTATATCAGGAAGATTTTAAAGCAAACCCTGCTATAGTTGAAGAATGGGACTTTAATTATCCACGTTTTTTATACAGAGAACAAAAAGAAGCGGGAGAAAGCTTTATTAAATCACGTATAAGTGCCATCAACCAAAAGAGTTCTCTGGATGAAGATGACTACAGAACATTGGTAGTTTTGAATTCAACGATTGGAAACGATTCTGTAGTTGAGGTTCTTAAAACGAAGGCAATGGAGGAATTTCCTAAAGGGAAGTTAGCACAGGAAGCTGTTTGGATGGATTTCTACAGTGAAAAAGACCTTGATAAGAAAAAGGAATTGTTAGCTGAATTTAATGAGACTTTTGGTAAAAACGATTTAAGTGACCGAATGAATTATTATATGGCTAGTGGTTATGCTAAGGATAAGGATTTTGAGTCTTTTGCTGTATACGCAGCTAAGCTTCCAGACAACCAACAAAAAGCCAGTTTATATAATAGTATTGCCTGGCCAATGGCCGAGGAAGGTACTGATCTTGAGTTTGCTGCTGGTATTTCTAAAAAATCATTAGATATTTTAGATTCCATGAAATCGGATATTTCTGAAAAACCGGATTATTTTTCTGTGAGTCAGTATAAGAATAATATAGAAAGTACCTATAAAATGTATGTAGATACCTATGCTTTACTTCTTTTTAAGCAAGGCAAGGTTAAAGAAGCGATCAAGAACCAGGAAGTTGCCGTTGGAGAAGATGGAGGAGGTGCTGAACCTAACGAGCGTTATATTCAGTATTTATTGGCTGACGGAAATAATACCATGGCACAAGATAAAGCTGAACTTTTTATAAAGGAAGGTGCTGCCACTGATAAGATTAAAGAATATTTACAGGCTGCATATATGTCAAATAAAGGTTCAGATGAAGGATTTGAGGCTTATTTGAAGGAACTTGAGGGTATTGCATATGAAAAGGCGAAAGCTGAAATTGAAAAGACTATGATGGATGAAGAGGCTCCAACATTTCAATTGAAAAATTTGCAAGGAGAAGATGTGGCCTTAAACGAATTAAAAGGAAAGGTTGTTATCGTGGATTTCTGGGCTACCTGGTGCGGACCGTGTAAGGCTTCTTTCCCGGGTATGCAAAAGGCTGTAACCAAGTATAAGGACAATCCAAATGTTGAGTTCTTATTCGTAAATACTTGGGAAAGTACTAATGGCGATGCAAGACAAAAATCAGTTTCGAGTTTTATAGAGTCTAATGAGTATACTTTCAATGTATTGATGGATACTCCTGTAGAGGAAGGGAGTCGTGAATATGACGTAATTGGTAAATATGAGGTTTCCGGAATACCTACTAAATTTATAATTGGTCCTGATGGTAAGATTAAATTTAAGTCAGTAGGATTTAGCGGTAGTGATGCCAAATTAGTTGATGAATTAGAGATTATGATTACGTTGGCACAATCTTAAAAAGGTTAATATAAATCTAACGATAGTTTATAAAGGTAATCTAGTTTTTAGATTACCTTTATTGTTTAAATTCAAGAACAATGAAAAAAGTAGTTTTATCAATTTTAGTTTTAGGGATGTCTTTAACGGCTTGTAAAAAGAATAAGTCACAGGAAGAAGCAGATAGCACCTCTACGGTAGATACGATGTTAGTTAAACAGGAAAAAAGTACGAATGATTCAAAAACAAGTGAAGCTATGAATACTGACAGCAGTGTATTCTTTAAAGGAGTGGGTACAGAGCCTTTTTGGAGTATTGAGATAGCTGATAATATGATAAAGTTTACTTCGCTAACAGAGGCTCATAAGCAATTTACAGTGCCCGGAGTAGAGCCGATCAGAGCTGCTGATGCCAATGTTAAGTTATATAAGGCGGAAGTTGAAAGTGGATCTATGAATATTCAAATAGCTCAGGGGGCTTGTTCTGATAATATGTCGGACAATGAGTTTGGATATAAAGTTAAGGTAGAAATAAAGAAGGGTAATGAAACCGATTATACAATTTATGAAGGGTGTGGAAATTACATAACTGATTACAGATTGAACGACCTGTGGGTTTTGGAAAAATTAGGAGAAGAAGAAGTAACGGTTGACATGTTTACCAAAGAATTACCTAATATGGAAATCAATACCAAAGACAATAAGTTCTTTGGTTACGCAGGTTGTAATAATATGCGGGGTTCCATCTTTTTTGAAAAAGGTTTATTACGTTTTACGCAGGTGATCAGTACTAAAAAGGCCTGCATGGGTGAAAATAAAGAAGATGAGTTTTTAAAAGCATTACAAAGCTCAGTGGAATACAGGATAGAGGACAACAGACTGTATTTGTATAACGATAACGGAATGCAGTTGGTGTTTAAAAAAATCGATTAATAAAATAATTCTGGGGAGTTAGACCAACTCCCCATTTACATAATCCTGCAGGTATTCATATCGCTTGGTAAGATTACCATCTTTAGTCATACGAGCTCTTTCCAGGATTCCATCTTTATCGTTGTTAAAAAATGCGGGAATTACATATTTAAGGAACATTTCACCAAAACCTTCACTGGCATCCCTCGGGAGTTCACAAGGAAGATTATCTACTGCCATTACGGCAATAGCTTTAGGGGCCTTATAATCAATTTCTTTTTCAGTTTGAGGGTCATATCCATAAATAGGATCTGCGATTGTTGAGGGTCTGATGGTGCAAGCTATAGGTCCATCGATATCACAACTAATATCTGCTACTACTTTAATTTTAAAGTCCGCTGATTTGGCATCATCTCGGGTAAATAAATACGGAGCCCCTTCGCCAAAGAAATGTCCTGCAATATAGAAGTCTGTCACTTTGGCAAATTTCATGAAATCAGATTGATACGCATCCGGGTTTTGGTAAAAGTCTTCTTTGTTCAGGAGTTGACCATCTTTTCGTTTGTTGTAGTCCAAAACATCAACCTGGCAATAGACAGGTTCCTCAAATGTTTTGTTTATATATTCATCAACGGTGACTTTTTTAAGATGCATTGCATCCAGCATTTCTTTCGCTCCATTACCTACACGGCCGGCACCAGTAAGCAGGATTTTAATATTGGGAAGGTGAATGCGATTTAGGGCATCGATCAGTGCTTGCTGATTCGGGAGGTTTTCAGCTTTGGGTAAATTGAAGGCATCATTTTTTAAGCCATACGTTCTAAACCCGTTATAAGCCCCAACAATTCCAGCGTAGCGTCCGAAGGCTACTAACCTGTAACCTTCAGGAGCTGTTATGACTTCATGGTCATAGAGCTCAATATTTTTCTCCAATATTGCTTTTAGAAGATCACGGTTATAAGGTTGTTTTTTAATAGTGTGCGAAAAGAAGAAGTATTTCTTATTGGGAATTAACGCTTCAATCGGCACCTCTTTAACCCCTAATAGCACATCACAATCGGAGACATCGTTTACTATTTCCAATCCGCTGTTGAGGTATTCTTCATCTTTAAAGACTCTGATATCGGAGCTTTCGACTGCAATACTCGCGTTGTTGTATTGGTTTAGCAATTGTGTACAAGCTTCCGGTGACAGAACCACTCTTTTATCAGGTGGATTTTTACGTTCTCTAATGATTCCGAATTTCATATATTTTTATAACTTTAATAGTCTGATAAGTTTCAAATGTAACATAAGTGAACTTATGACACAAAACTTTTTTTGGAATAATTTTTGATTTACCTTTGTTGGCCTCCTTTAAGATTAGGGTGTTCAATTAAAGCGTTGCACATAATGCCTAAAAGGTTATAAAGGTAACCGAGGAGCTAAAGTAGTAAAAAACGTTCTTTTAAAATATTGGGGTCGACTGGTTTTGACAGCGAGTCGAATTGAAATGTAAGCATGCCGAGCTAGAGTACTAATGCTCGTTAATATCTGTGCTACACTTTTTAAATGGCGAGAATAACTACGCTCTTGCTGCCTAATCTGAATTTATAGTAAGATTATCGGCCACGTCCCCGCAAGGCGGGGAGGCGAGATGTCTCTTGATAGCCCTTGTTGACGGCGATCTAATTAGAGACACCATAAAAGTCAACATAGAAGTTGTGTAGCTTCGTCACAATTTCAAATCTTAAGAAGCTAAGCGCAAGGTAGGCGGTTTTCGGTCAGCTTTGTGTCGACAATTAAACGAAGACTAAGCATGTAGAAAGCATTTGAATTGCTTGTTTGGACGGGAGTTCGAATCTCCCCGACTCCACAATTTTTATATCTAAATTTTATCAAATCCCTGTAAACCTCAGTGTTTATGGGGATTTTCATTTTATTCCATTTCATTTAATACCATATAAATGCATATAAAAGGTGAGTAATTCGGGGTCTGTCATTTTTACTGATTTCAACTGACACCGAATAGCCTCAAAACCCCTATAAACAGGGCGATTCAGATTTTTAACTGTTTTTTTATTGCTAATTTATTATATACCTTTTCACTCAGTTAGTGTTAAAAAAGGTATGAATTATGGCGAATACATTTTCACTTTTATTCTATTTAAAACGAAGCAAAGCAGATATTAATGGAGAGGCTAATATCTATTTAAGAATCACTATGGATGGACAACGTGCAGAGATGAGTCTACATAGAAAAGTAATGATGAATCGATGGGATCAGCATATTGGTAAAATGATTGGAAGAAATACAATGGCCAGAGAAATTAATGAATACATTGATTTAGTTACCTATAAAATAAATAAACTATATCAGAACTATATTGACCAGGGGAAGTATATTTCCCCAAGAGAACTAATCAAAGCTTATAGAAGTTTTAATGTTAAGCCCAAAATGCTACTGGAAATCTTTAGAAATCATAACAAGAAGATGGAGGAGCTGATGGGGAAACAGTATTCTGAAGGTACAGTGAAGCGATATAGGACAACGCTGAATCATTTAGAGCAACATTTAAAAGAGGATCTTTTAATAGAAGACATTGCGGTTACCGAAGTAGATTTACAGTTTTTAAACAGGTTTGATTACTTTTTGAAATCCATAAGAGGATGCAATCATAATTCTTCGATGAAGTATTTAAACAACCTAAAAAAGATTATGCGCATTGCCTATGTGAATGAATGGATATTAAAAGATCTGGACTTCCTATATTAGACTGGACATAAAGATGAGAGAATATGTTAGTTAGTTTGAATCTTAGCACTTATGAGAAGAAAATCTAAACATTACACCTTAGAATTTAAACAAAAAGCAGTCGAGTTAAGTTATGCCAAAGGCAATGTAAAACAAGTATGCGAGGATCTGGATATATTTCCATCAGTACTTTACCGTTGGCGTAGGGAGTTAAAAGATTACGGTAAAAACAGTTTTCCAGGTCGGGGTAACCCTAAAATGACAGATCAAGAAAAAGAGATAGCTCGATTAAAAAAGGCATTAAAAGATGCCGAAATGGAACGTGACATCTTAAAAAAGGCCATCAGCATCTTCTCCTCGAGCGACAAGAAAAATTCAGGTTTATAAAGCAGCACCTTATGAGATTTCCTGTCGAGATGATGTGTCAAATATTAAAGGTAAGTAAAAGCGGCTATTACCATTGGTTGCAATCAGGACCAAGTAAATTATGGTTGGAAAATCAAAAGTTAACCACGCTTATTAAATCTATATTTAAAGATAGTTTTCAGAGCTATGGTTCACCCAGAATAAAAACAGAACTGGAGACATTAGGCTATAAAATATCAAAGCCCAGAGTAGCTCGTATTATGAGTGCTAATTACTTGTTTGCAAAACGGAAACGTAAGTTTAAAGCAACCACAGATAGTAAACATAATTACCCAATAGCGCCTAATTTATTAAACCAATGCTTTGGAGTAAGCAGACAAAATCAAGTTTGGGTAAGTGATATTACCTATATCAAAACCAAACAAGGTTGGCTATACCTAACTGTCATTATTGATTTGTTTAACCGTAAAGTTGTTGGGTGGGCACTAAGCGACAATCTAAGCGCAGAGGATACTATTATGAAAGCTTGGCATATGGCCATAAAGAAAACAGCTTTAACCCAGCCTTTAATATTTCATTCCGACCGAGGCATACAATATGCCAGCCATAAGTTTACCTCTTTAATTAAAAGTTACAATGGCTTAGTAAATCAATCTATGAGTCGTAAAGGTAATTGCTGGGATAATGCTGTTGCAGAATCGTTCTTTAAGTCATTAAAAGTAGAATGGGTTTATAGGCACAATTATAAGTTAAGATCTGAAGCTGAGTTATCGATCTTTGGATGGATAGAAACCTGGTACAATAATAGAAGAAGACATTCCTTTTTAGGGAATAAAACTATAAGAGAATTTGAATTAGACATGTATAACCTTAATCTAGCAGCTTAGTCATTCAACTAATTGTCCAGTTTTTTGTTGCAAGTCCAGATTTAAAAATGTGTTATTTTTAGAATTTCAATCGATTAATGCGACACAACCTAAGATAATTAAATATTAAATTATTTTTTTAATAAGCTACTTGGTGGTGCACCGTAAAACATTGAAAATTCTCGGGAGAATTCATGAACCCGATTATATCCTAAATATTCTGAAATTTGGGAAACGTTTAAGTGAGCAAAACTTAAAAGACTTTTGGCTTCTTCCATTCTCAGCCGACGAATACGCTGCATTGGTGTACAACCTGTTACTTTTTGACATGACCGTATAACCGTTGATTTGCTATATCCTGAAATTTTAAGTAAGTCCGTTAAAGAGGGTTTAAACATTTTACTTTTTCTAATTCTTCTTTCAATTTCCCACCATAAGGCTCTTTCTTCAATATTGTCATCATTAGAATCAAAAAATTTTTTTTCAATTTTATGAAGTATATTTAATAGGTAGGAAAAACTCATTAGCCTTTTATCCATATCAGATTGAGAAGAGAAAGATTTATAAAGTTTCTTAAATAGCTTTTGTAATTTGTCATCCGCCCTGAAAACACGATTTTTTGTGGAAAGAGGTATTAACTTTGATGCTTGATAACTTACTGAATAAAAAACAACATCTGAATGATCTCCGATGGTTTCCACCTCTTCTGATTCATAATAGTAAATAACATCTCCTTTCTTTACAGAATATTCTTTGCCATTTATTTTTATACAGTAAGATCCTTTTATAACATAATGCAATAAATGTCCCGACAGAGAATAGCATAAATATTTAAAGTAAGGAGGTCTTTTAAATTCCCATATTCCTGTAATGCTTTCTATAGGGCAATTCATATATGTTAGTGGGAAATTGTAATTTACTCTGCTCATAAATGATAAATGGAAGTGTCTTATATTAAGTTATTAATATAAAGGATGAAACTTTTTGCGAAATATATGAAACTTTATGTGAAATATCAGTACTCAGATTTTATTTAATTGCGCTGTGGTTTTTTGTTACAATCGTCACTTATTAAGTAAAAGAAAATAATGATTAATGGACAAACTTGTTATTTAGCAATAGATTTTGGAGGTAATTGGCTGAAGGCATCCTGGATAAATACTAATGAAACATTTTTTACAAAAGAATGTTTAAAAGAATTAAAAAATAATCACATACGAATAAAAAACGGTTTGCATGAAAATACTTCAATTGAAGAATTGATTTCCCTTTTTAAAACAACAATATCGATACTTGGTATAGGTGATTACTTTATTAAAGGTATTGGTATATCAATTGCCGGTATTGTTAACTATCATGGAGATAAGTTATTGAAATCAGCACCAAAATTAAAAATATTTCAAGATGATACATGGATAAGTAGGATTGAGAAGGAATTGAAATCTAATATTACTCTTATAAATGACGCTGACGCCACTGCTATTGGATTGGCTGAAACAAATAATTTGAATGGTAATAAAACTATAGGGGTTATGCCTGTCGGGACAGGACTAGGATTTACCGTTTGGAGAAATGGGAGAAGGTGGAGGCCAGGGAAATCTTTAACTTTGTTAGGAAGTATTTCGACTTCTGGTAAGAATTTTAATGAAATAGCCAGTGCATCAAAATTAGCAAGCTTTGATAATGAAGGAAATTTGGTGTCAGTTTTGTTGAAATCAGAGTATAAACAAGTTCGCAGGGAGTATTTAGAAAGCTTGGTCAATATTATTAAAACAGCCTTCCTTATCTATAATTTAGATGAACTGGTTATAGGTGGAGGTTTGGTAGATGCTGCTCAGTCAGCTCATTTTCCGCTTACCATGGAAATAAATGAAAGATTAAGAGATACACCTGAATATGAATTTGATAATGAAATAAAGGTTAAAATTGCAGAATTGGGTAATAATTTGCAATTAATAGGTGCATTGTCTTTGGCTAGGGGACAAAATGTAATTGCTCAACTGGAAAATCCTCTAAGTTATGATGAAATAGCTACGGAAGCGGCTTATGACGAAGACCTAGATTTACCCAAAATGAGTAATGTTCAAAGGTTAAATACACTTTGGAAGGCGGAACAAGAAGCAGGAAAGGCCCTAAAAGAGTGCTTTTCACTTTTGGATATTATAGTTGAAAAAACAGTAAATCGAATTCATTCTGGTGGACGTTTAATTTATGTTGGTTGTGGTACAAGTGGGCGGATTGCAGCGATGGATGCCGTTGAAATCCCTTGTACATTTGGTTTTCCTAGTGAAAAGATGATTACATTAATTTCGGGCGGGGTGTCAGATGTTGCCATGGAAATAGAGTCAGATTTTGAGGAAGATGCCAGTGCCGTGCCAGAAATGCTTTTGTTGAATATATTGCCGGAAGATGTTGTTATTGGTATTTCAGCAAGTGGCTCTGCTCATTATGTTCAATCGGCATTATCTTTTGCTAAAAGTAGAGGGGCGTTGACTGTGATAATTCAGACAAACCACCCAAGAACTGCGGTGCGTTTCTGCGAATACATAATTCCATTGAATTCTGGCAATGAAGTTATCGCAGGATCAACGCGAATGAAAGCGGGGACAGCAACTAAAAAAATCCTTAACTTTTTTTCAACATCAGTTATGGTAAATCTGGGAAAGGTATATGGATCTTATATGATAGATGTAAATTGTGTTAATAAGAAGATTATTGAACGTGCACAAAATATTTTACAAATTATATACGGGTTTGATAAAAAAACCGCTCATGAAGAATTAGTTAAGCATAATATGAATCTTAATGAGGCTATCAGGTCAATTCAACTGAGGGGAATAGGAGATTAGCTGTCTAGTATATAGAATTAGCATAGGTCGGATTAAAGTCAGAATTATAATTTATTAATAGATTTATAATCTATGTTAATTTATCCAATTACATAATTAAATAACGTAGTAGTTAGTTATCGAATTAGTAATTAATGACAAAGGAATAATTAACCTTCAATAAGTGTTATGAGAAAATTAATTTATACATTTTTTTTATTAGTAATAATTGTTAGCTGCGGAAGCATAGAAAATTCCGAATACAATGCGGAACTCCATGCAGCATATCAAGTTTTAGAGCGTGTATTAGATAATAAGGAGGAAGACATAGTTTTAAAAATAGATACATCTTTAGGACAAAGTTCTTATACTTACATGGCACAAGATGGAGAACTTACTGTAAAAGGAAATAGCACCATAGCTCTAACGCGTGGAGTATACGATTATTTGAAAAGCAATCAATTAGGGATGTTAGATTGGGTAGGCCCTGAGTTTAGTATTCCAAAAAAATGGCCAGATGCTCCCTTAACAAAAAACACGTCACCTTATCCTATTAGACATGCATTTAATGCAGTTACTTCAGGTTATACAACTCCTTACTGGGATTGGGATAGGTGGGAAAAAGAACTTGATTGGCAGGCGATGCATGGTTTTAATATGTTGATGGCTTCGGTTGCTAGAGAAGCTATTGCGGAAAGAGTCTGGAAAAAATTAGGACTGACCCAGAAAGAAATCGATTCTTTTTATGTTGGCCCTGCGCATTTACCTTGGTTGCGAATGGGTTGTATTCAAAAGGTGAACGGTCCATTACCTCCTGAGTGGCATAAAGATCAAATTAATCTTCAGCATAAGATTCTAAATAGAATGCGTCAATTAGGAATGGAACCTGTTGTACAATCATTTGGAGGGTTTGTACCAAAGAGCCTAAAACGAATATTTCCAGATATTACAATGTATGAAACCCATTGGAATGATGGGTTTCCGAAAGACCAACGTCCATCTTTTATCGCTCCTGATGATGAAGTGTTTGCCAAGATTAGTAAGTTATTCATGGAGGAATGGCAAAATGAGTTTGGCAAAGCCAAATATTTTTTGGTTGATAGCTTCAATGAATTACAACTTCCTGAGTCAGAAGTACCGGTTACCAAACTACTTGCCAATTATGGCAAAAAGACATATGATATAGTGAAATCTGCTAATCCTGAAGCCATATGGGTTATTCAAGGTTGGATGTTTTCATATCAACGAAATATTTGGAACCCCAAAACAGTTGAGGCCTTATTTAGTAAAGTACCATCAAATGAAGTACTTATTTTAGATTATGCTAATGATTACAATAACAATTGGAAACTTATGAATGCTTTTAATGGAAAACAATGGGTTTATGGGTTTGTACCAAATATGGGAGGTAAGACAGCATATACGGGAAATCTTTCACTTTATGCTACAGGAGCAGCTGAAACCCTTCAGTCAGCTGATCATGGAAACTTATCCGGGTTTACCATATCTGGGGAAGGCTTGGAAAATAATACGGTGGTCTATGAGTTATTGACGGATGTAGCCTGGACAGAGAATCCTATTGATTTAGATTTATGGTTAAAAAACTATTGTATGAATAGATATGGGGGGTACCCTGCTAAAATGAAGGAATCATGGGATTTATTAAGGCGAAGTGCATATGAAAAACTAGTTCCTCATCCTCAATTTGGATGGCAGTTGGGTAAGGCAAGAATTGGGACTGTTAATAATGATCCCGAATTTTATAAGGCTGTACAGTCCTTTTTAGATTGCAGTAATCTGTTATCTGATTCACCCAATTTTTGTGCTGATGCAATAGAACTTTCTGCTCTGGCTTTAGGGTTAAAAGCCGATGAATTCTTCAATATGGCTGCTATTGCGTATAGAAATGGAAATATAAAAGGAGGTGATGAGGCTGGAGAAAAAGGGCTTAAACTTTTAACTAATATAGACAAGTTGATGGCCTCTCATCCTTTAAATAGGTTAGATCGTTGGATTGAAATGGCAAGGGGACGTGGTAAAACAGACCTACTTAAAGATTACTACGAGAGTAATGCTAAGTATATAATTACGGTTTGGGGCCCACCAGTGAATGATTACTCATGTCGGGTGTGGAGTGGATTAATTGGTGATTTTTACCATGATCGAATGGAATTAGTTTTGAATGCTCTTAAAACAAATAATACAATTGATGTAGTAGAGTGGGAAATTGAATGGACTAAAAAAACAGGGGTCAATAAAGTGAAGCCATTTGAAGACCCTATAGAAGCAGCTAGAGAGCTTATTAAAAAAAATATATAACCCATGGAATTGGCATAATACAGTGATAGTCATTTGCTTATTGTCTTCTTAGGCCCGTTAGCTTGAACCAATTAAGAAGATAAGACTGTTGTTTATTCCTTTCAAGTCTTCTATGATTTATATTTCTAATGACAACCCAGGTTTTGAGATTTATTAAATTGGGTAAGTGCATATTTTAATGGGAGACTTGAGTTTTAGTGGATTGTATTCCTATCGACTTCAAATTTTTATGATAATACCATTGGGTAAGGCTACGCAATAGTTTTTTATTCATTATAGTTTGTTCT
>NZ_AYXY01000016.1:0-10815 GCF_000511935.2 Zhouia amylolytica AD3
GTGGATTTAAGGAATTTGAGTCCGCTCAAAGGACATTGGCGGGCATAGAAGTGGTACATATAATCAGAAAGGGTCAGATCATAGATTCTAAATCAACGGTGTTTAAAACTTTTGTTCATTGGCCGCTTAGTTTATAAATTTGAATAGATTTTTAGAATTTCAATTGATTAATGCGACACAACCAGCTAGCATTTAGTTGAGATATTAATAAGTTCTAAATAAAGAACAATTCAAAACTAAGGGAATAGCAAGAGGATAACACGCTAAAGCGGTGTTATATTAGTTATTTCCTAGTCAAAGGTGATATGTGTTTTTATATACAGCCAGTTTATTTTGTTAAGAATTTATTCTTTAGATCCCGTTTGTCGTATAATTTTTTCAAATTCACCTATTGACGAGGAAATAGAAATAATATTTCCTTTATCGTCAATTGCAATATAACTTGATAAGGCATTTATTTTAAAACTTGTTGCAAATTGACTATTGAACGCTTTTGGACCAGCAAATAGTTTTAACCCCTTTAAATTTAATTTATCTAATGAATTGATCCATTTATCCCTGTCTTTATCCATAGAAACTGTAATAAACTCATAGTCATTCCTATTTTCTGAATAGTCTTCGACTAATTTATTCCATTTAGGAAAAGATGATATACATGGGCCACACCAACTTGCCCAAACGTCAATAAATAAAACTTTATTTTTAAAATCAGAGGATTCATATAGGGTTCCTTCCCGGTCTTCTAATTTAAAATCAGGAGCTTTTGAACCTTTTGAAAATTTTGAAATTAGCTCATCTAACTCCAGGAGCTTATCTTCTAAAATGGAAAGATATTCGTTGGCAAATTTACTGCGTTTTAAGATTTCAATTCTTTGTTGGAATTCATAAATGTTTATTGGATTCTTAAACGTAATTGCGTTGGATATAAGATGATCAATAAAAATTATCTTTTGTAGCTTGTTTAATTCTGGATCCTTATACCATTCATTAATGACGGCTAACCCTTTATGTAGATAAAGTTCATAAGAAGAATGATTACTTGCGGGGTTTTCAAACCTAACTACATCCATTATGACATTGTTTATAAATTTTCGGTAGAAGTAATTGGAAAATAAACTCTTATCTGAAAAACTAACCTTATCTGAGTAAGTTAAAATATCAATCGAATCAGCATTAGCTTCTTGATAAAATTTCAATTGTTTAACAAGGTCGTTTTTTTGTCCGCTCATTCGGTAATATAGGTTTTCGTATATCAAAGAATTTTTTTCCATATTTATAAAATCCTCCTGGTTCAAAATCTCCGTGTTATTAAAATATTCAAGTAGATATTGTATTCTCTTATTGGTGATGGTATCTTGAACTTTGTGATAAATAAGACTTTGATTATTTCCTGAGGCAATTTCAGGATGTTTCCCTGATTTATCCTTAAAGATTTTAGACCAAAATTCTTGTTGGTCAAGATAATACTTCATCATAGGAGCTTGATCCCCATGAATTTTTATAGAATCAGGCTTCAATACATTTAAATCAATTTCTATGGAGGAATTCAGCTGATTTTGTATAGCTAATCTGATAGGATCTTCCTCATTAAAAATTAGAGATGAACGAGATTTTGGATGTTTGTCCTTAACCGTGAAGTTGCCAGTATCATCTATATACACTGTGTCAATAAGGGTTGATATTCCAATTCCAGTAGTGTCGTAAATAAAAAGTGCGTAATCTTTTGAATTATTCGAAACTTTTCCTTTAACCTCAAATTGACGCTTTTCAATTTGACAGGCCATTAGTAAAAAAGCAAATATTAAGATGGTAATGATTTTTTTCATGGAGTGGTTAAATTATAAATAAGGATTAAATAGATTCTACAGAGTGTTGACTACACATGCTAAAGAAATCACAATGTTCAAAAGCGATTTATAAAACGTTATCCGTAGACTAGCAAATTAAATTAATACAGGAAAATTTCAGTGGTCAACTCAGATGGAGCATTGTTAGTTTTAAGAATTTGATCGAGTTTTTCTCGATTGCTACTATAGGTACTCATATTAGTGTTTATCCTCTTTTCATAAGTCATAGTTTGATTTTTTAAGTCGTGTTTATAAGATTCGGTAATTTCAATTAACTCATCAGCAGTTTTTGCGTTACTTATCCCTGCATTTGGAGCATTTTGAAGTGCTGACTGAACCTGCATGGTAAGCGTGGCAACAGAAACAATAGTTTGTAGGGTTCGCACAGTTTCAAGGGCTTTGTTTGTCCTATTAATTTCATCCAAGGTCTTGTTCAAATCCGCTTTTATCGCTCGAATCGAATTTTGAGTAGTTGCGATGTTTTGTTCTAGCTCTAATAGATTCTTTTTAGTTTTACTATTGGTAGCCTGCTTTTTTAGTGAACTCATAACCCCTTCGAATAAATGAGAACGATGATTAATTTTAAAGGCTCTACGAAGGTCGTTATTAGAAGAAATTCTCAAGGCCTCCTTATTCATGGAGGCATAGAATTCACCAGGAATCAATCCATATCGTAGTTTCTTTTTCCCTAAGCCCATAAAGCCATTTTTGTTTTCAACCCAGACATAAAAGGATTTTGAGTTGTCCAGTCGCATGGTTGGAGAAGAAGAAGGAGCCGTTGTTATTTGTGGGTTGGAGTAGTAATGGGTCAACACCTTTAAAGGTTGTTCTCCAAGGCCTAAAAACTCAGGAGACATTGGAGTACTGGCACCGGATATAACACTAGTTTCTACACGAACTCGAATGAGATAGCCCGAGTCTGGATTCCATTCCAATAAATTCTGAATCCTATTGTAATCTGATTCTAAAGTATTGATAGCACCAGCTTTAGCACTTTGGTCTTCTAACCAAGGCATGGCCTCCGATACAAAATCTTCTAAGTTTTTTATTAGCTTTAAATCACTCCGGTTGGGAGGAATGTATTGACCATATAATGGAGCATGTATCGAGCATAATAAAAAAGATATAAGGAGTAGTAATCGGATCATAGTAGTTTAAGGTATTCGTTGATTCGTTGTGTTGTGTTATTTGCAATAGTATAGCCATAAGAACAGAAGCATAATTTAACGCGTTGTAAATTAGCCTCAAAGATGGCCTGTTTTATTTTTTCTCTGTTGACCTTATGGTCAGACCACCTATTGCCATTGCTGTTGGCAATGTTTTCAAGTTGTTTTCGATCTGCACTTTTGGGAGCATCCCAATATAAATAACAGTACTCTCCATTTTTCGGGAAAGTAAAATTAACTTGCTGTTTATTCTCGGCAATCATTATTAATGGATCACTGAATTCAATCATATGTGTACCCAGATCCTCACGTAATACCGATTGCAGTTTGGCAGACCTTGAATAAATTCCATGTGTCCACCCTTTTAAATTATTAACCTTGGTGGTAGCTAACCTATTCTTATCAATAGATGAGCCCCTTATTTCAATCCTGGTGAATAAAATTACCGGATCATTACAGTATGCAGAGGTCTGAGTACCTCGAATTTTGTAATTCTGGAGTTGATACATCTTAGCCAAATGATTTTTCTCCAGTTTGGATATTATTTGATCATGATACAGCATTGTTTTGTTTTGAATATCAGGAATAGCTCCAGCCTTGTCACTAACCATATCTGAGAACCACTCTTTATATTTTAACAATGTCGCTTTTATGGAAGCAGTTGGCATGCCTAAGGCGGACCTGCCAGCAACCTCTAGACTAAGAGCCAGGGGCGCAATCATGCAGGCCTCAGGACTCAAACCACCGCTTAAACCTTTTAATGTTGAGAGTTTTTGGTCAGCAATATTAATAATGTCTCTAATTTCATTTCGAACATCTTCGTTTTTAATTAATTCAGGGTCCTCCATCGATGGCCTGAGGTAATTATAGTTGTAACGGTTCGCAGCACCTCGAACCTCTGCAATTAATTCCGATTGGAATTGTAACTTTAGTGCTTTTTCGAATTTTTCAGGAAGTGTGGCAATAGCATTTTCAACCTCTACCAATGATTTTTGAATATCTGTGAGCTGATTACTAATGATATCCAGCATTTGATTTTGGTATTGGAGCATAGAGGCCATAGCGCTCTTTTTAGGCCCGCTAAAATTATTGATAAGATCAAGAGCCGTTTTAGTAACTGCCAATGCAGTAACAGGGTCAACATAAGGAGGTTTACTGGCGTTTAATTGACCGTAGGTTTGCCAAGGAAGGTAAAGAGCTAAAGAACTTAATGATAGTTGTTGTATGAACTTCCTTCTGGAAATTTCTTTTTTAATCATAAATGGTTTGGTTGGTGGTTATTTCAATGGTGTCTGAAAATATTTGAATTCTATTAGTTTTTATATGATTACAGTTTAATTGAAGGATAAATATAAAGGAAAATTTTCTCAATAAATAAATGGGAAATTTTCATTTTTATAAACATGGCTTTTAAAAGAAGACAAACTTTAGATAATTGCTAATAGGAGCCATTTAATCAATTGAACCTAATATTATTGGATGCCCGATTTGCTGGCTTTGGATGCAACAGTAAAAATAGGAGTTTGAAGTCCAAAGCATTAGTAATACTTCAGCCGTGGGGTTCATTAAAACACCAATCCCAGAGGGGAAACTCCCCTCTTTGGAATTAGTTGTTTCAAGTTACAGAATAAGTTTTCCCCCAAACCCTGAACTTTTCTAAGCTTTGCTGCAAAGTTAATCCATGTATTATAGTGTAATACTGAACAAACCCATACTTGTTTTACGGATGATCCTTACTTTTTAAATGAGTTGTTTGACTATTTCTTTTGGTTGTAAAAAATACCGGTAAAAAGCTTTTATTAGCTAAAGATCAATTATAACGGTTAGGGCTATCTATTGGTTTAAGATAATAAGGGCTAAAGTGAGTATTAGAAGTCCACAGAGCCCCATTAATAGTAATCTAAAGTGATTGTAACACCATAGGATTAATTGTTGACTTTTGGTTAAATCAAAATACAGCTCTGGATAGCTAAAGTAAGGTAGGGTAGCCTTAAAACCTGTATTCACGTTCATCTGCTTTTGCTCTTTTGTTGATAACCTGGCGGGAAGAAATTTTTCATTAATAACGCTTTCTTCCAAGGTATATCTAACCTGGCTATTAGTTTTAATCGATTGGTGAACCCTGCGATCTCGATGGATACCATAATAAATGGCGATCTTGTTTTTGTCTAAAACTATATAGGAGCTCCTCAGATCTTTATCTGTGTTATTGTCCTTTATGGTCTTGTCATAGGTGACCCTTATTTGCATATAGATTGATGAAAATTGCAGGCAAATATAAGATTATATTTATGTTAATGGTGCCTGAAAAAAAAGACTATACCAACAGGATAATAGTAAATAGGGAATCACTTTTTTATTTAGGATCAGAATTGGCCATAGTTTTTTTGGCATGATATATTAGTTCATTTATAGAATCAATAATCTTTCAATTACAATGGCTATCCCATATGACGTTGGTGAGATAATTAGCTCAAGCTTGATCATTGGAAACAAACTACAAGTTTACACCAAATCCAGTATAAAATAATTCAAAATCTACCTTCAACTCTTTTTTATTGAGGTGTTGACTATTTCACAGTTTAATAGGAGGGCAGTATAAACAACTCTTTTTGAATCTGAATAAGTAAAAGAATCTATTGATTAGCAGGGGAGTTCCCTACTTTTTGTATGGAGAATATTGATTATGTTAAAGACTTAATATGATATTTTGCAGACCTGAATCTAGAATTATCTGGTTGTTTTGAAAAACTATGTAATTATTGAAAAAGATAAAAAGGTTACCGCCATCATTCAAAGTGTTTGTTCAGAAGAAGGCTTTGAATGCTATGGTACTTTTGATAATTACGACAATGGCCTGGAGACCATATTGGAAAGCACACCTGATCTGGTATTTGTAGATATGGATGGCCCTGCAGATCAATTGAAAGAATATTTGTATGATCTATCGGACTGTCTTGAGAAACTTCCTGCCTTAATTGGGATCTCAACGAAAAAGGACATGGGGTACTTTGCTATTAAACACAATTTTGTTGACCTGCTGTTAAAACCTTTAAAACCCCTAACAGTTAGAAAATGTTTGGCCAAGTATAATAAACGTTTTAATAGTCATAACTCCGGTATTATATGCCTTAAATCCAATAAGGACTTTAATTATTTGAATGCTTCAGATATTCTTTTTTTGAAGGCTGATAATAATACCACAGATATATACTTGCAAGATAACACCGTGATTCAGTCATACAATACTTTAAAAGTATTTGAGACAGGTCTTCCGGAAAATTTCAAAAGAGTTCATAAGAGTTATATCATTAATAGTGATTTCATTTCAAGAATACATTATGGTAAAAAAATTTGTTTGATGAGACATTATGCTCATAAGATACCATTTACCAAAACATTTGTTGCAAATGTAAATGCCATAAATGAGACTTATTCTAACAATTCCATCCTGACCCTTAATTAGCATTTCACCCTTTAAAAGTATCATTTCCCTATTGCTACATGATGTTTTGCTAAAACAAATAAAAACAAGCATTTACTCTTTCGTTTGGTTTCTATTTTAGCACCGAAGCTTCAGGCGTTTAATACGCTTTTCATTGTGCACAATACCTCATATAACGTGTATGGGACATCATTTTGATTGTTTAATTTTTAAAGATGTAACACCAATGAAGTGTATTAGAAAAACCGTATTAACATTAACTTTATTTACATTATTATTTTCATGTACCAATGACAAAATAAAAGAAGAGGACGCAATTTATAACAAAAAATCACTACCTGCTTTTTATAGTGATGATGGAACTCCAGATGACACAACCATTCCTACAAATGATCCGGATACTGGTTCAACTGGTGATACAGGTGATGGAGATGGAGATGGTACTGATCCAGATGGTAAAGGGTAAATTCAATAATAGAAAAGCTTTTAACCTGAAAGTTAAAAGCTTTTTTTATTTTTGTTTTAATCCTAAAATTTTATTTATATCAAACATTTTATTAAAATACTTTATATACTTTCTTTTTTTCTTTCAGGTTGTGATCAGATTAAAGACGTACAGGATCATCAGTTTGATAAAATTGAGAAGGTTGATCGATGGATTGAAAAGGCTAAAAATAAGGGACTTGATTTAACAGAACGCAAATCGTTTCTGGATAGCGCCAAAGTGTTTGTTAAAAATAAAGAAGACTCTATTTCAGCTAGGAAATTAAGTGTTATAGCATACCAATATTGGAAATTAAATGACACTGCCACTTATAGATATCTTAATCATAAGGCACGTTCCTTAGCCTTAAAAAATAGAGATACCTTCTTGTTGGCAGATACCCATTGGAATGATGGTCTTACTTTTAAACAAAGAGAGGTTTATGATTCGACCTATTATCATTATAACATTGCGTCCAAGTATTTTGAAAAGCTAAAAAGAGCCGATTTGGCTGCTAATATGTTATATGGGATGTCATTTGTAAAGGGAAGGTATAGGGATTATACAGGTTCAGAGGTCCTCATGTTTAAAGCCATTACTATATACAAGAAATTAAAAAATTATAAGAATTTGTATTCCTGTTATAATCAATTAGCAATTCTTCAAAGAGATATTCATGCTTATGACACGGCTCTTTATTACCATAATATAGCACTAAATTATTTAGAAAAACTAGATAAAACAGAGCGCGATAGACTTATCCTGTTTACGTTAAATAACATAGGATTGGTTTATAGAGATAAAGGGAATTATGCTAAAGCGTTAACTTATTTTAATCGAGTATTAGCGTATGCTGATTTAGAGAAAGAAGAAAGTGATCACTACGCTAGGGTTTTGGATAATAAAGCGTTTTGTAAACTGTTAAGTGGGGATACTTTAGACGTTAGAAAAGATATGAATAAAGCTCTTGAAATAAGGGTAAAGAATAATAATAAAAATGGCATTGTATTGTCAAAGCTGCATTTAACGGAATACCATGCCCATGTCGGAGACACTTTGATTGCAAAACGATATGCTCACCAGGCAAAGAAACAAGCTA
Organism: Zhouia amylolytica AD3; assembly: GCF_000511935.2. Classification (NCBI taxonomy): domain Bacteria; kingdom Pseudomonadati; phylum Bacteroidota; class Flavobacteriia; order Flavobacteriales; family Flavobacteriaceae; genus Zhouia; species Zhouia amylolytica. Next base: position 8,042 of record NZ_AYXY01000016.1, read on the forward strand.
ACGAGGTTAGAAATAGCCGAGATTATTTAAGGGCTCTTGAGCTCTTGTCTATATTAGAACCTAAGAAGTCGGGGATCTATTTTAAAAACTACCTTAGTTACAACGATAGTTTATTAAATGTGGAGCGAAATACCATTAATAAGTTTACCAGGATTGAGTTTGAAACCGATGAATATATCCAAGAAAACAAGCGATTGACTGAACATCGAAAATGGCTGATGGTCTCTGGAGTTGGAATATTAACTATCCTGTCTCTAATCTATTATATTAGAGTACAAAGAGTGCGTAATAAAAACCTGATGCTGGAAGCACAGCAACAAAGAACCAATGAAGAGTATTACCAATTGACTATTAAGCAACAGCTTAAACTAGAAGAAGAAAAGCAAAACGAGCGTAATAGAATTTCAGCTGAACTACATGATGGAATACTAAGTGACTTATACGGCATTCGGATGCAACTTGGTTTTTTAAATTTAAAAAGTGAAGATCCGACAAGCCAGGAATTTGATGAATATTTAGAAGGTTTGCAAACCGTCGAAAATGAAATCAGAAGCGTCTCTCATCAATTAAATTCCGACACCTCTGAATTGACAAATAATTATAATGCCCTACTCAATAGTTTAATTGATGATAAATCTTCTGTCGGAGGATTTAAAGGTGAACTACTAATGAATAAAGCGTTGAATTGGAATCTTATTGATGAAGAGATCAAGCTTCATACCTATAGGGTATTACAGGAATTACTTCAGAATATTGTAAAGCATGCAAAAGCTACCTTTGTTACCGTTGAATTTAATTATAGAAATGACTTGCTAGAGTTGAAATTGACTGATAATGGGGTAGGATTCGACCAGAAAAAGGTTAAAGGCGGCATAGGACAAAAGACTATTAAATCCAGGGTTAAAAAAATAAGTGGGTCCCTGGATATAAAATCAATACTCCACAAAGGAACAGAAGTCGTTGTTGTAATACCAATAATAAAAAATGATAAGAATGGATAAGGAAGTTTATGTTGCCCTGTTAATCGATGATCATCCAATAATTAGGAGTTCGTATAAAGAAGCAGCTAAGTTGGTGGCAAATACCCTGGAAGGAGTTTCTTTTATATTTGAAGAAGCAGGGAATTGTGATGAGGCTATTTCAAAAGTAAATGTGTTAGCCAAAAGTGGTGTGAAGAATTGTTTGGTGTTTTTGGACATAAGCCTGCCAGCAAGTAAGGATAAAAGTATTGTTTCAGGAGAAGATTTAGGAATTTGGATTAATAAAAAATTACCACAGAGTAAAATTATAGTCTCTACCGCTTTTAATGATAATTACAGGATTCATAACATTCTTAAAAACTTAAACCCTGATGGTTTTTTAGTAAAAAATGATACCACTCCTAAGGAACTAATCAACGCCATATCCGATATAGTTAGTGATCCGCCATATTATAGTAAAACTGTATTAAAACTCTTGAGAAAAGAATCTTCAAATGATTATTTATTAGATGAGATCGATCGCAAGTTGTTATATGAATTATCACAGGGGACACTAATGAAGGAATTACCGGACATTCTTCATTTATCTATGGCTGGAGTTGAGAAACGAAAACGACAATTGAAGCTGATATTTGATGTAGAATCTACTTCAGATAGAGAACTTTTGTCTATTGCAAGAGTAAAAGGGTTTATATAGTGGGTGTTCGAGATAATATTAATTATTGTCAATGAGCCTTTAAAAAAAATAGTCCTTACTTTTTCTACTGGAATTCCCTATCATAAAAATATTGTCAATATTTAATTTTATATCGTCATGAAACCGAATTAAATGTTGATTTCTGGTGAATAATTGTGTTAAAATTGTAGAGAAAACATTAGATTCCTTTAAGATAAGATACAATAAAAGATATCTAGAGGAAACTGTGACTTCCAATCCAAGCTATCCTAGTTTGCAATGTTTAGTTGATACCATGGACCTTTATGGTATTAATAACATGACAATTAAAACAAATAGAGAAAAGTTAACTGAAATCCCAATACCATCTGTTTTACAGACTTATGAAAATAATTCTAATTCATTTGTGTTACTAAAGGAGGTGAATGAAGAATTCGTTATTTACTTAGATGAATTAGGGAATGCAACAAAAATGTCTACAGAGAAGTTTTGTGAAAATTGGACAGAAATAGCATTGTTATTGGAAAAGACAAGTTTTTCAGGACAACCTCAAATAGGGACGGTGCACAAAAAGGATACTTTAAATAGGGTCTTGGTTGTTATATTGGTGGTTTTACTTTCCATCTGGGGTTTGTATGGTTTTTTGGAGAATAAAAATCTATGGAGTTTCTGGACATTGTTTTTAATCATCAAGGTATTAGGTGTGGTAGTTTCAACGAAATTATTACTTCACGAGAATAGGATTATACCTACCGAATTTTGTAAAATATCTAAGACATTGGACTGTGATTCTATTTTAGAATCAAAGTATTCAAAAATATTTAACGGAACCGTCAATTTAAGCACACTATCATTTACATATTTTATTAGTACAATAATTTGCCTGGTAATAGATAAAGCTTCATTGTTCTTAATATTCCTCTTATGTATATTAACCATACTGGACTTCCTATATTAGACTGGACATAAAGATGAGAGAATATGTTAGTTAGTTTGAATCTTAGCACTTATGAGAAGAAAATCTAAACATTACACCTTAGAATTTAAACAAAAAGCAGTCGAGTTAAGTTATGCCAAAGGCAATGTAAAACAAGTAATGCGAGGATCTGGATATATTT
>NZ_AYXY01000017.1:0-1291 GCF_000511935.2 Zhouia amylolytica AD3
GGACTTCCTATATTAGACTGGACATAAAGATGAGAGAATATGTTAGTTAGTTTGAATCTTAGCACTTATGAGAAGAAAATCTAAACATTACACCTTAGAATTTAAACAAAAAGCAGTCGAGTTAAGTTATGCCAAAGGCAATGTAAAACAAGTATGCGAGGATCTGGATATATTTCCATCAGTACTTTACCGTTGGCGTAGGGAGTTAAAAGATTACGGTAAAAACAGTTTTCCAGGTCGGGGTAACCCTAAAATGACAGATCAAGAAAAAGAGATAGCTCGATTAAAAAAGGCATTAAAAGATGCCGAAATGGAACGTGACATCTTAAAAAAGGCCATCAGCATCTTCTCCTCGAGCGACAAGAAAAATTCAGGTTTATAAAGCAGCACCTTATGAGATTTCCTGTCGAGATGATGTGTCAAATATTAAAGGTAAGTAAAAGCGGCTATTACCATTGGTTGCAATCAGGACCAAGTAAATTATGGTTGGAAAATCAAAAGTTAACCACGCTTATTAAATCTATATTTAAAGATAGTTTTCAGAGCTATGGTTCACCCAGAATAAAAACAGAACTGGAGACATTAGGCTATAAAATATCAAAGCCCAGAGTAGCTCGTATTATGAGTGCTAATTACTTGTTTGCAAAACGGAAACGTAAGTTTAAAGCAACCACAGATAGTAAACATAATTACCCAATAGCGCCTAATTTATTAAACCAATGCTTTGGAGTAAGCAGACAAAATCAAGTTTGGGTAAGTGATATTACCTATATCAAAACCAAACAAGGTTGGCTATACCTAACTGTCATTATTGATTTGTTTAACCGTAAAGTTGTTGGGTGGGCACTAAGCGACAATCTAAGCGCAGAGGATACTATTATGAAAGCTTGGCATATGGCCATAAAGAAAACAGCTTTAACCCAGCCTTTAATATTTCATTCCGACCGAGGCATACAATATGCCAGCCATAAGTTTACCTCTTTAATTAAAAGTTACAATGGCTTAGTAAATCAATCTATGAGTCGTAAAGGTAATTGCTGGGATAATGCTGTTGCAGAATCGTTCTTTAAGTCATTAAAAGTAGAATGGGTTTATAGGCACAATTATAAGTTAAGATCTGAAGCTGAGTTATCGATCTTTGGATGGATAGAAACCTGGTACAATAATAGAAGAAGACATTCCTTTTTAGGGAATAAAACTATAAGAGAATTTGAATTAGACATGTATAACCTTAATCTAGCAGCTTAGTCATTCAACTAATTGTCCAGTTTTTTGTTGCAAGTCCAGATTT
>NZ_AYXY01000018.1:0-10888 GCF_000511935.2 Zhouia amylolytica AD3
AGCAACATAAAATTAAAGCCTAAAGAAACATATGTCCTTTAGGCTTAAGACAAAAATATTCTTTCGCGAAGATTAGACACAAATCTTGGGTGTCTCTAATTGTCCGAGATAAAGATAACTTAAAATAATTGAATTTAAAATGACTCAAGTCTTACAGATACTAAGCAAAATCAACAAAAAATTAATGTTTTTGGTGCTCGGTGTACTCTTGGTTGTGGCTATGTCAAGTTACAACTTAAGTCCAACGAGCACAAAGAAAAAATCAATAGACTATATAGCCTATATGCGAACAATAAATAAAGCTGAGAGCTATATATTAAAAGAGCAATTTGATAGTGCCTTGGTTATGTATAAATTGGCCTTCAAAAATGTAGACAAACCTTTGGCGGGACATTCTTTTACTGCTATGCAAACAAGCGCATATTTAGATGAAATTGATGTATTTGAAGATTTTGTAATTGAAACTTTTAAATGTGGTTTAACCGTAAAGGATATTACGAATGACTCTTTGTTGAATAATTATATCAGTGATAAAAAGCTTTACGAGGTGATACAAAAAAAGTATAAAAGATACAGTAAAGTCTTTAAAAATAAGGTCGATAAAATATTAAAAGATTCTTTGTATAAGCTTAGTAAATTAGATCAAAAGTGGAAAATATATTATATCGATTCTCTATCAAAAATAGATCCCAATAATTCTAAAAAATATAACATTACTTATGATAGTATTGTTAGTGATATAGTTGAAAATAAACTTATTCCATTAATAAAGCAATATGGGTATCCCGGTGAACGGAATATAGGTCCTGCTAAAAATGGAAGACAAGCATATAGGTATTCTTTTGGACAGGAAACAGCGAAAATTATTTTGTGGCATTATTACCGCTTGCCTAAAACATGTTCATACAATGATATATTTTTCAATGAAGTTAAAAAGGGAAATATGCCCCCAGACCAGTATGCTTCTATCATGGATTTTCAGGCAAGACACGGTACAGACCATTCATGCAATTCTGAAATTTATAATGAAAAAACTGTTACCAGAGATACATCTTTATTTAGTCAAATAAACAGTCGAAGGAAAAAGTTAGGTCTGGAATCTTTAGAAGAAAAGAAATCAAAGTACAGGAGAGGGCAAGGAATCTGTAGAAAAATTAGGAAAGAAAAAAAGTATAATTATATTAAACTATTTTACTGGTGTGGATAAAATTAATGTTTTAGTAGTATCGGAGGAAGGAGATAATACTACAGATACGGTGTTAAAATGGATAAAATATTATGGTGGTAATTTTTTAAGATTAAATAATACCAGCAAATTATATTTAGACCATGTTCATTTAGGTAATGAAGGGGAGGATGTTACGTTTTATTATGAGGAAAAAGCGTATAGGTTATCTGACTTTACGGCTTATTGGTATAGAAGAGGTCGCCTAAATTTCACCTATCCTAAAACTCCGGAATTTCAGAACCAAAAACTGCAAAAAGAAGTGAGTAATAGTTTAGATAGAGAATATACCTATATAAATAATTATATATATAATTATTTTGAAAAGAAAAAAGATATACCAACAATTGGGAGTATTTATGATAATCAAACCAATAAGGTCACAAACCTCTTAAAAGCACGTAACGTAGGGTTGAAAATTCCTGAAACTATTATAACCTCATCCAAAGAGCATCTTTTAGAGTTTAAAAATAAAACCCAAAAAGTTTTAATTAAACCAATTTACCAGGCAGGATTTTTGTATGAAGATGAAAACACCAAAACTTCTGGGCTCTCTGTTCTGTTAGGAGAGAATGAGATAAATGGCTTGCCAGATAAATTTATGCCTACTTTGGTACAAGGATATGTTGAAAAACTATATGAGTTAAGAATATTTTACCTTAATGGGCAGTGCTTTTCTTCTGTTATTTTTTCACAATGGGATGAACAAACGAAGGTTGATTTTAGAAATTACAACTGGGAAAAACCAAATAGAACCCCTCCATATCTATTACCAAAAAATATCAGCGCTAAAATTAAAACCTTAATGGATGAATTGGATATGAATTCGGGTTCTATAGATATAATTGTAACACCTGATAATGAGTATGTATTTTTGGAAGTTAACCCGGTAGGATTGTTTTGGCAGGTAAGCTATCCTTGTAACTATTACTTAGAAAAGAGAATTGCCGAATATTTATGTAATAAGTGAAAATATGGAAAAAGATTTGAATGAATTTTTTGAAAATAAATTGGAAAACTTGCCTTTATACATGAGATACATCCAATTTAAAGAAAAAAACGATAACAGAATAGAAGTAATTCATGTTGAAAAGCATAATACTACAAAATATAAGGTACGTCCTTTTTATAGGCCACTACAACCTCTAAAACTTTAGAATGATGGAGAATAAGAATTTTTTAAAAAAAATATCTAATATCAAATATATCAAAGGGTATAATAGGGGAATCATTTTAGACTTTATGCGAAATGATTTCGTTTATGTTCCTAATTCTTTAATTGATTTTGTTGATCAATTTAATAATAGCCACATCAAACAAAAAGTTTATGAACAATATGAAAGTTATATTTCTTTTTTGCTCCAAAAGGAATTTATCTTTTTTTGTAGTAAAGATGAAATCGATTTGTTACCGGAAACATCAGATGATTGGGATTATCCATCATTGATCTCAAACGGATTCATCGAGATTACGAATGAGACAACTAATAATGTTAAAAAAGAGGTTTCATATTTAGAAGGGGTAGGTTGTGATCATTTTGTGTTTTATTCTTTTGAAGAAGTTGATTCAGATATTGTAGAAAATATCATGAAGTTGCTCGAAGGAGAATTAATATCATCAATTAATTTCTTTTTACAATATAAATCCTCCAATAGTAAATTTTTAGTTGAGCTAGCTGATAAATATTCAAATATTCAGAACATTATTTTATTTGGTGCTAATGAAAATATTTTTCTTAAAAAAGGTAAATATCGCATGGGGTATGTGGTCAAATCGACTAGTAATCTAGATTTCGATTATGGCGAAATAGATTTTTCACTATTTAATATTAACATTACACATTTTACCGAATCGTTAAACCATAATGTATATTTTAACAGGAAGTGTACCATTGAAAAAGATGGTACAATAAAAAATGCACCAAACCTGAGAGAATCTTTTGGGAACATCAATTACGTTGAAAACATTGATGATTTTAGAAACATTATAGGATCAAAAGATTTTCAGAAATATTGGTATTCATGTAAGGATCAATGCGAAATATGTAAAGTATGTGAATATAGAAATATGTGCACAGATAATAGAATACCATCTCAAAAATTAGACGGAACATGGTTTTATGGATCTGAATGTAATTACAATCCATATATCAGTAAATGGAGAGGTGAAGAAGGTTTTGTTTCCGTGTTTGATTTAGGTGTTTTAGATCAAAATCTTGACTTTGTAGAAAATACAGGTTTAATAGAGTCTATAAATCATAAGCTGTGGGAAGATTAATTAAGGTTATTATAAAATTTAGATGTTTCTAGAATTTCTGAACTAAACTTGAAATACACTTAATTCATTTAATGAACCTCAAAAGAGTTATGGTCCCTAAAATGATAGACTCTTTAAAATGATGAATAAAAATTGAACTTATTCTTAATAATATTCTTTCGCGAAGAATAGACACAATCCTGAGTGTCTTTAAACGTTCAGGGATTTTTAAATTATTTTTATAATCTTTTTAAAATGAAAAAAGTAAACAATCTAAACAGTAGCTTGTTTAGAAAATTTGAAAAGGAACAAGTAAGCAACCTAAGTTCTATAATGGGTGGTTATGTGGATCCTCCTACAGAGCAAAAAGATGATGTGTCTTCTTCAACTGCCGATTGTACCGAGCCTAATTGTGATTCATCAGATTGGAATGAGGATTCTGATGATAGTAGTGACAGTTCAAGAGAAGCAGATTAAAAACTATGTAAGAGGATACTGCATACATAGTGTCCTCTTATTCTAAATGAAATATGATGAAAAAAAGAAATAATTTAAATAGTACGCTATTTAAAAAATTTGAAAGGGAACAGGTGAGTAACTTAAGTTCTATTATTGGTGGATATGAGCCTCCTACAGACCAGTCAAGTGATGTGTCTAATGGTGGAGCTGATATTACCATGGGAGGTTCAGATGTTACTACATGGGAAATAGACTCCACTACTATGAATGATAGTTCACGTGAATTAGATTAAATATTTTGTGGAGAATAAGTAAAAGGCGAAACATTTCGCCTTTTACTATATAACCTGAGGTTTTATTGCATTACCAAAAAAGACTAAATTTTTCAATATTTTTTTTAAATGGTGAATGATTAAAAAACTGATTTAATTTGACAAAAAGTTTTCCTTATTATAAACAACCTGATAGTAAAGATTGTGGGCCAACATGCTTACGTATTATTGCCAAGCACTATGGGAAACTTATATCTTTACAAGAAGTACGTGAACTATCTGAAACAACAAGAGTAGGGAGTAACCTATTAAAATTGAGTGAAGCAGCAGAAGCCATAGGTTTTAAATCTTTAGGCGTTAAAATTGAATATAATAAATTAAAAGAAGCACCCTTACCTTTAATTATTCACTGGAATAAAAGACATTTTGTTGTTGTTTACAAAATATATAAAGATGAAATATTTATCTCTGATCCGGCCTATGGCTTAATTTCATATTCAAAAGAAGAATTTATTTCGCGGTGGATTGGAAACAATGCAACAGAGAAAACCAAGGAAGGTATAGCTTTACTTTTAGAGGTAACCCCTAAATTCAAAAGCCTTAAATGGGAGGATACCGATAAGAAGTCACTTAAATTTCTTTTTAAGTATATTTTTAAGTATAAAAAGTTGATAATTCAACTTTGTGTAGGCCTGCTGGTTGGAAGTATATTACAACTATTATTTCCATTTTTAACACAGAGTATTGTTGATATTGGTATACAAAATCAGGATATCAATTTCATTTACGTAATACTAGTTGCTCAAATCATGCTGTTTATTGGTAGGTCAAGTGTAGATGTTTTTAGAAGTTGGATCTTGTTGCATTTAAGCACCCGGATAAACATATCATTGGTGTCTGACTTTTTCATCAAATTAATGAACTTACCAATTTCTTATTTTGATACTAGAATGACCGGAGATATATTACAACGTATCAATGATCATAACCGGATTGAAAGATTGCTAACAGGTTCAACTTTAAGTACACTTTTTTCTCTTTTTAATCTTTTTGTTTTTGGAGCTGTATTAATTTATTACAGTCCTTCCATTTTCATGATATTTATGGGAGGTAGTGTTTTGTATGTATTATGGATTCTCTATTTCCTTAAGAAACGAAAAGAGATCGATTATAAACGATTTTCACAATTAAGTCAGGAGCAGAGTACCGTTATTGAGCTCATTAATGGAATGCAGGAGATAAAGATGAACAATGCGGAGAAACAAATGCGTTGGAAATGGGAATTTGCGCAAGCCAGGTTATTTAAGGTCTCAGTAGAAAGTCTTGGTCTTGAACAAACACAGGGTGTTGGTTCTTCTTTTATTAACGAGTTAAAAAATATAATTATCACTTTTACCTCGGCAGTATTGGTCATTCAAGGAGATATAACTTTAGGTATGATGCTTTCCATTCAATATATCATAGGCCAGTTAAATGGACCTATTTATCAATTGGTAGGATTTATAAGATCGTATCAGGATGCTAAAATAAGTATGGAACGATTGGCTGAAATACATGATAAGGATGACGAAGAAACGAGAGAAAAGCAATATATAACCAAAATAGATTTAAACGAAAATATAGAAATTAATGAGATCTCTTTTCGGTATATAGGGAGCGAGGAGTTTGTATTACACAATTTAAGCTTGTTGGTTCCATCAAATAAAATCACTGCTATTGTAGGCGCAAGCGGTAGTGGTAAAACTACCTTAATGAAACTTTTATTAAAGTTTTATGAACCCCAAAAGGGATATATAAACCATGGGGGACATAATTTGAATTCGATATCACATAAGGTATGGAGAGACAATTGTGGTGTTGTAATGCAGGAAGGCTATATTTTTAATGATACCATAGCATATAATATTGCTGTAGGAGAAGATGTTATCGATCAGTCAAGACTTATTGAGGCATGTAAAACAGCGAATATTTATGATTTTATTCAAAACCTTCCTCTTGGTTTCAATACGAAAATCGGAAATGAAGGTGTAGGTATTAGTACTGGACAGAAACAACGAATTTTTATCGCAAGGGCAGTTTATAAAAACCCAGGTATTTTGTTTTTTGATGAGGCGACTTCAGCATTGGATGCAAAAAATGAAAGGATCATTATGGAGAACTTAAATACATTTTTTGAAAACAGGACGGTTGTGATTATAGCCCATAGATTAAGTACTGTAAAAAATGCAGATCAAATTGTCGTTATAGATGAAGGAAATATTGTAGAAACGGGAACACATGAGCAACTTTTATTTAATAAAGGAAATTATTATCATCTTGTGAAGAATCAGTTGGAATTAGAAAAAGTAAGCGCCAATTAAAATGTCCGATACTATTAAGGAAGAAAAAATACAGCTTAGGTCAGAAGAAGTTCAAGAAATATTGACAACTCCTCCGTCCTGGATTGTTAGATGGGGTATTACCATTATATTTGTTCTAACAATAATTATTCTTTTTTTATCATTTCTGATTAAATATCCTGATTTTGTTAGTGCTAAAGTGTTGGTGACAACCAAGCAAGCTACAGAAAAAGTTGTAGCCAGATCGACTGGTCAACTTGAAAAATTGATGGTAAACAATAAGGAGCAAGTTAAAGCGGGACAAGTATTAGCAGTAATTGAAAATACTGCTCATTATTCAGATGTCAGTTATTTGAAGTCAGTCATTGATACTATAAGAATCGATCTAAGAAACTTTAATTTCCCCATTGAATCTATGACGAAATTGGTGCTGGGAGAAATAGAACCTGCCTATATAGATTTTGAGAAGCATTATATAAATTTTAAACTTTTAAAAGATTTAAGGCCTTATGATAATGACCTGACTGGTAATAGAGCTTCATTAAAGGAGGTTACTACTCGGTTAAATAGCCAGATTGATCAAAGAGAACTTCTTGAGAAAGAAGTAATACTAAAAGAGGCGGAAGTTAAACGCTATAGGCAATTACATTCCAAAGGTGTAATCTCCCAGCAGGAATATGAATCTAAAGAAGCAGAGTTTTTACAAATTCAGAAAAGTGTCAATAATATGACCATCTCAATTTCACAAATGAGAGAAGCCATATCCAACGCAAACCAAACACTTAAAAGCACCTTTATAAATAAGAATGAAGACGATACAAAATTATTGAAAAACCTATTACAATCATACAATTCATTGAAAAGAGCTATAACCGACTGGGAATATAAATATGTGCTTTCGGCTTCTATAGAAGGGAATGTTAGCTTTCAAAATTTTTGGGGTGTCAACCAATATATTAAATCAGGGGAAAATATCTTTACAATACTTCCTAAGAACAGAGACGACCTTATTGGTAAGCTTACGATTCCATCGCAAAATTCAGGTAAGGTGAAGCTTGACCAGAAGGTGTTTGTCAAACTTGATAATTATCCTTATCAGCAATATGGTTTGTTAATAGGAAAGGTTAAGAATATTTCTGTTTCTCCGGATGAAAATAGCAACTATATTGTTTTTATTTCATTACCAAATGGGGTTATGACTTCCTACCAAAAACAGATTGAATTTAATCAGGAGCTTATTGGAAATGCGGAGATTATAACGGAAGATTTAAGTGTGGCTGAAAGGATATTTTTTAAATTAAAGGACATATTTAAATACGATCAATGATACATAACGCAACACAAATATTGCTGTTGAATTCGGAACCTATCATTAGTAATTCCAAAAATGGAAATTTAACCTTCCTAAATTATCTGTTCTGTTATGCTAAGAAATACAATAAGCCGCAGTATGCCAATTATGCTTTTGAAACTTTAGAGTTTATATTGGTGGAGGAGTTGTCTGTCTCATCTCCAGTAGATCACTTAGGGGTTATTAATATTGGTTATTGTATAATGGATTTTATGGATAACGGATTTTTTGAGTCAGATGATATCGATGAAATACTTTCTATTATAGATCACTATGCAATATCTGAAACAGAAAGGCTTTCTAGAACAAATTTTATTGATTCCTACATTCCGGATCTAGCTCTTTTAGGTTTTTATTACCTGTCCCGGTTAAAATACGCTAATAATAATGAGGTTCATTTAAGACTTAAAGAGCACTTACAAATTGTTTTCTTTGAATTATACAATGCATCTGAACGCCTAATGGAGGTAAATAAGTATGTAAGGATTTTATGTTTCGAATTATTTGAAAAAACAACGTTGCATCCATATGTAGGTCATTTTTCTAAAAAATGCCATAAAGTATTGATCTCAGATCCAAGATCCCTGACTTATACTTATAAAAATTTGCTTATTGATCTGGAAATTATACAAGAGAATGAAAAATTAAGTTCAGAGGAATTACTTGTAGAAATTGAAGGTCTAATTCCACAAAGAATTAATTCGATTTATTCAGGCAAGGGAAATGATGTAAAAAGTAAATTAATAGAATTAGTACTATTGAGTAATATGTTACTAATAAAGGAGAAGGATGGTAAGATAATTTATGTATTAAATATGATTAATGAACTATTACGGAATCAGTCTAATGAAGTTCTTTTAGGAGCAATATAATAGTAAGGCTAACTCTTGAAATAAGGTCCCTTAATGTCAGGTATTCAATTTTATGCCTTAATCGAAGGTGAGGTTATTAAACTATCAATATTAGTCTTTGAGTTTGTTATCTAGTGTTAATCAACAATAAATATTTATGAAACTATTTAATCTTTATAATGTTACTTTTCTTTTTTATGTTCAGATAGATTCTCAAGATAGAAAGGATAATTTAAAACTTGTTTTAAATCATCTAACAAGATATTTTGAAACGAATATAATTATTATTGAAGCCAGTTCGAATAGGTATTTATCAGATGAATTTGTAATGAGTTATGAAGTTGATTATCAATTTATAAAGGATGTTGGTGAAGTGTTTCACACCACTAAATATAGAAACCTTTTACTAAAACAGTGCAAATCACCATATTTTTTTATTTGCGATGCAGATATTCTTGTTAATCCAATGGGAATAATTGATTGCTTACAACATATGAGTCAATCTAAAAATCCAATATTAGTTTATCCATATAATGGACATTTTTTTGACGTTCCTTTAGAGTTCAGAAAAAAATATGAAACTAAAGAAAACTTTACAGATTTAGAAAATAGTGAATCTTCATTTAAATTATGGTTTAAATATTCTCTTGGAGGTATTTTTGGAGGTAGAATCGTGGATTTTCCAGATAAATCTTTAGAAAACGAAAATATTTATGGTTGGGGGCCTGATGATAAAGAGCGCTATTATCGCCTGAGAAATGCCGGTTTTGATGTTTATAGGGCTAACTATCCTTTATATCATTTATTCCATTCTCGAAATGCAAATAGTAAGCCACCAAATTTTGGACTTCCTATATTAGACTGGACATAAAGATGAGAGAATATGTTAGTTAGTTTGAATCTTAGCACTTATGAGAAGAAAATCTAAACATTACACCTTAGAATTTAAACAAAAAGCAGTCGAGTTAAGTTATGCCAAAGGCAATGTAAAACAAGTATGCGAGGATCTGGATATATTTCCATCAGTACTTTACCGTTGGCGTAGGGAGTTAAAAGATTACGGTAAAAACAGTTTTCCAGGTCGGGGTAACCCTAAAATGACAGATCAAGAAAAAGAGATAGCTCGATTAAAAAAGGCATTAAAAGATGCCGAAATGGAACGTGACATCTTAAAAAAGGCCATCAGCATCTTCTCCTCGAGCGACAAGAAAAATTCAGGTTTATAAAGCAGCACCTTATGAGATTTCCTGTCGAGATGATGTGTCAAATATTAAAGGTAAGTAAAAGCGGCTATTACCATTGGTTGCAATCAGGACCAAGTAAATTATGGTTGGAAAATCAAAAGTTAACCACGCTTATTAAATCTATATTTAAAGATAGTTTTCAGAGCTATGGTTCACCCAGAATAAAAACAGAACTGGAGACATTAGGCTATAAAATATCAAAGCCCAGAGTAGCTCGTATTATGAGTGCTAATTACTTGTTTGCAAAACGGAAACGTAAGTTTAAAGCAACCACAGATAGTAAACATAATTACCCAATAGCGCCTAATTTATTAAACCAATGCTTTGGAGTAAGCAGACAAAATCAAGTTTGGGTAAGTGATATTACCTATATCAAAACCAAACAAGGTTGGCTATACCTAACTGTCATTATTGATTTGTTTAACCGTAAAGTTGTTGGGTGGGCACTAAGCGACAATCTAAGCGCAGAGGATACTATTATGAAAGCTTGGCATATGGCCATAAAGAAAACAGCTTTAACCCAGCCTTTAATATTTCATTCCGACCGAGGCATACAATATGCCAGCCATAAGTTTACCTCTTTAATTAAAAGTTACAATGGCTTAGTAAATCAATCTATGAGTCGTAAAGGTAATTGCTGGGATAATGCTGTTGCAGAATCGTTCTTTAAGTCATTAAAAGTAGAATGGGTTTATAGGCACAATTATAAGTTAAGATCTGAAGCTGAGTTATCGATCTTTGGATGGATAGAAACCTGGTACAATAATAGAAGAAGACATTCCTTTTTAGGGAATAAAACTATAAGAGAATTTGAATTAGACATGTATAACCTTAATCTAGCAGCTTAGTCATTCAACTAATTGTCCAGTTTTTTGTTGCAAGTCCAGATTT